>NZ_JAAXKZ010000083.1 GCF_012911875.1 Pseudonocardia bannensis
GGGTGGGGCGCCGGCGCGGTGCTCACCGGCCGGCCCGGCCGAGCCCGCGGCGCTCCTGGGGCCGCCCCGGTGGGCATCGTCGGCGCCACCATCGCAGACCGCCGGAACCATCCGGCGGGTGGATGGTGCCCTACCCGGCGCCTGGCCGGCGTTATGACAGCGCCCGCGCCGGCCGTCCCCGCCAGGGGAGGGGCCCGAAGGCCCGGTTTCTGGGGCCCGATAAGTGAACATTATCGGGCCCTGGCCCGTTCCCCGGCCGGGTCCGGGCCCGCGACACACCCGGCATCGATATGCCCGGTTTCATGCCCTATTCAGCGTCTGTGAAATACTGACGGCGTGGCCACCCCGCCGCGGATCACCGCCGCCGAACGCGACGCCGCGATCGCCCGGATCGCCCGCCGGCACGCCCGCATCGACGATGTCCGCAGCTCAGAGCTGGGCACCGAGCCCCGCGACGTGATCGCCTACGCGCTCAACCGCGGCCCGGCCGGGGTGCCGCGCTGGGTGGCCGCCGCCGACCACGCCGACGCCCTGGTGCTGATGACGTGGTGCTGGTGGGAGGACCGCCGCCGCGAGCGCCGGCTGCTGCGCCAGGGCCGCCAGCTGGGGCTGTCGCTGGCCGAGCTCGGCGCCCCGCTCGGGATCACCACCCGCCAGGGCGTGCAGGACCGCCTGGACCGCCTCGACGCGCTCCTCGAGTACGACCGCCCGGACGAACAACTCACCCGCACCGCCCGCCGCGAGGCCCGCAACCGCGACGCCCGCCAGGGGTGGATCGACCACCACCGCGACACCGTGCGCGCGGTGCTCGCCGGGCTGCTGGCGCAGGCCCACCGCCTCCTCGACACCGACCTCCCCGACACCGACCTCCCCGCCGCCCCCGACGGTCACCATTCGCGCGCCGCCACCGATGGTCAGCTGCCGGGCGCCGGACCGGGGGCGGGGGACTGGCTCGACGAGCTGGCCGCCGACTACGCCAGCGACGCGCTCAGCCCGGCCACCCTGGCCGTGGCCGGACTGGTCGCCGCCGAACTCCGCACGCACCCGGCGGTCCTGGCGCTGGATCCGCGGCACCGGCTGCACACCGCGCTGCGCGAGGTGGAGGCGCTGCGCGCCCGGTACGCCGGGGCGGTGTGACGACCACGGCGGCTGGTCTCCCGGATCACGCACGAGCCTCGCGAGGCCGGCGTAAGTGCGGCGTGCCGCCAGGATCGAGGCCTTTGCAGAACCCAAGAGCCGGGCGTACAGTTTCTTGTACGTAGGAGGTGGACATGAAGATGCTGACGTACTCGGAGTCCCGCGCGCACTACGCCGAGACCCTCAACTCCGTGATCGATGACCGCGAGGAAGTGGTGATCACCCGGGCAGGCCACGACCCGGTTGTCATGGTCGCGCTCGATGACTACGAATCACTCAAGGAGACTGCCTACCTGCTGCGCAGCCCCGAGAATGCCCGGCGACTGCTAGGCGCGATCGACCGCCTCGAGCACGGTGCAGGCGCTCCCCGTGAGCTCCTCGATCCCGCCGGCGAGTGAAGTTCGTCTGGGACGAGAACGCCTGGGCCGACTACCTGTGGTGGCAGACCCAGGACCGTAAGGTCCTCAAGCGAATCAACACGCTGCTCCAGGACGTCGCGCGCAACGGCAACGAAGGCATCGGCAAGCCCGAACCCCTCAAGTATGGTTTCCAGGGCTACTGGTCGCGGCGCATCACCGACGAGCATCGACTCATCTACAAGATTGTCGACGACGAGATCCGGGTCGCTGCGTGCCGCTACCACTACGGGGACTGACGCACTACGCCGCATCGCATCCAGGCCAACGGACAACGTGTCCACCTCGAACGCTACGGCGTCGCGGGCGCGGATCCGGTGCTGTGGGCGGCAGTCGGTCACGACAGCAGTGCCATTCCCGAGGCGGGCAACGAAGTCCGGCGCATGGCGATGCGCAGGCAGCCCGTCGCGGAAGTGAAGCCAGGACGGCTGCGACGAGTACCCGATCCCTGCGGGTCGCAGTCCAGCTGAACGATCCCGTAAAGGCCGTGGTCTCTGTCCCGAGATCGTCGGCCGAGAATCAGCGGTACCGCTGCAGGATCTGGACGATGGCCGTGCGGACACGTGCGCCTCCGCTGCGCTGATCGGGCCGGCGCAGACCCGCGGCCGCGGTACTCGTAGTAGCCCGACTCCGACACCGCCAGCACCCGGGTCGCGACCTTGACCGGCAGTCCTTCGTCGGCCATCACGGCGATCGCCGCGAACCGCCTTCTGGGGCACCACCTTCCCGAGCAGCTCACTGGCCCGGCGGTGGATCGCCAGCTCGGTCTCCGACTCGGCGATCCGCCGCTTCGCCGCGGTCAGCTCCGCCTTCTCCACACTGCCAGGCCCGGCTCCAAGCCCTTGTCGATGCGGTCCTGCCGCGCCCACGTGTAGATCGACTGCGCGCTGATCCCGAGATCCCGCACCACCTCGACCACCGGCCTACCGGCCGCCACCAGGCCCAGCACCTTGCGCCGGAACTCCGGCGGATACCCACGCCTGCCCACCACAGCCTCCTCGAGGGAACGGGCGGCCAAGATCCCAGCTACCCGACTCCGGAGAACGCGGGACACACCACCCAGGCTGGTTCCATCGACCTGCCGAGGTCAAAGCGGACCTTCGGGTGGACGGCGGGTGAGGACAAGGCCGCGAGCTGCCGGTCACGGAACGGCAGCTCGCGACCCCCGGGCTCAGCCGTTCGGCGAACCGATCTTGCCCATCAGCCGCAGCACGTAGTCCGGGGCCAGCGGCAGCTTCCGGACCCGCGCCCCGAACGGAGCGAGGGCGTCGGCCACGGCGTTGGCGACCGCCGCCGGGGCGGCGATCTGCCCGCCCTCGCCCATGCCCTTGATGCCGCCGATGCTGAACGGTGAGGGCGACTCCAGGCTGAGCACCTCGATCGGCGGAACGTCGGTCGAGGTGGGGATCAGATAGTCCATGTAGGTCGTGGTCAGCGGCTGCCCGTCGTCGCCGTAGACGAACTGCTCGAACAGCGCGCCGCCGATGCCCTGGACGATGGCTCCCTGTACCTGCGCCTCGACGATCATCGGATTGATCACGGTGCCGCAGTCCTCGATCGCGACGATTCGGTCGAGGGTGACGACGCCGGTGTCCGCGTCCACCTCGGCGAGCACCACGACGCAGCCGTTGGCGTAGGTCGCGGGCGGGTCGTAGAACCGGGTCGAGGTGAGCATCGGCTCGTCGGAGCGAACCTCGGAGTCCCAGTAGGCCGCGTAGGCCACCTCGGCGAGGGTCTTCGACACCGACGGGGTGCCGGCCACCGAGATCGTCCCGTCCTCGATGACGAGGTCGTCGGGGTTGGCCTCGAGCATGTTGGCGGCGACCTTGAGGATCTGCTCGCGGACGTCCGCCGAGGCCCGGGCGACGGTCGCCCCGCCGATCACCGCGCTGCGGCTCGCATACGTGCCGAGGCCGTACGGCGAGGTCAGGGTGTCGCCGAAGACCACCTTGACGTCGGCCATGTCGACCCCGAGACCGTCGGCCGCGATCTGGGCGTAGGAGGTCTCGTGGCCCTGGCCGTGGCAGGAGGTGCTGACCGCCACCGTCACCGTGCCGCTCGGGTCGACGGTCACCGTGGAGTTGTCGTGGGACGGCAGCGGGGTCCCGGCCTGGGCGGAGGAGTCGCTGCCCCACGCGGTCTGCTCCACATAGGAACTGATCCCGAGACCGAGGTAGCGGCCCTGCTCGCGCAGCCGCTCCTGCATCGTGCGGAACGCGTCGTAGTCCACCGTCTTCATGGCCAGCTCGAGCGACTCGAGATAGCTGCCGCTGTCGTAGAGCTGGCCGGTGACCGAGCGGTAGGGCAGCTCGTCGGAGCGCAGCATGTTGCGGCGCCGGATCTCCACGGGATCGATGCCCAGCTCGCGCGCGATCTCGTCGATCATGATCTCGCGCACCGTGTTCGCGGCGGTCCAGCCCACCCCGCGGTAGGCCGCGACGGGGCTCTTGTTGGTCAGCGACGCCGCGACCTCCTCGTCGAAGGCCTCGATCCGGTAGGGGCCGGGGAAGGACTTCGCGGCCAGCGCGGGCTCGATCAGGGCGCTCTCGGTGTTGAACGAGTAACCGCCGCCGTCGCCGATGAACTCGCCGCGGACACCGAGCAGCTTGCCCTCGTTGGAGACGGCCACCTCGAGGTTGATGAACTCCTCCTTGGCCTGCGTCGCGGCCAGCAGGTGCTCGTGGCGGTCCTCGATCCACTTCACCGGCCGGCCGAGCTGCAGCGCGATGAACGGGATCGCGATCTCCTCGGGCGAGGTGCACATCTTCTGCCCGAAGCCGCCGCCGACCTCGGGGGCGATCACCCGCACCCGGTGCTCGGGCAGGCCCAGCTGGCCGGCGATGACCGAGCGCAGGAAGTGCGGCATCTGGGTCGAGGACCACACCGTCAGCTGCTGCTCGGAGCGCTCGTAGTTGGCCAGCACCCCCCGGGTCTCCATCGGGGCGGCGCCGTAGCGGTTGTGGTGGAACCTGGTGGTGAACACCCGATCGGCCGCGGCGAAGGCCTTCTCGGTGTCGCCGTGCTTCTCGGTCTGCCGGTAGATCTCGTTGGTGCCCAGGTCGTCGAACAGCAACGCGGCGCCCGGGGCGTTCGCGGCCTCGACGCTGGGCACCGGCGGCAGCACCTCGTACTCGACCGCGGCGCTGAGCTGCTCGGCGGCGTCCTCCGCGGCGTAGCGGTCCCCGGCCACGACGACCGCGACGGCGTCGCCGACGAACCGGACCTTGTCGATCGCGATGACGTTCTGCGGCGTCCGCAGGAGGTTGTCCAGCGCCACGTGGTCGATCAACGGCGGGACGTCGCGCAGGTCCTGGCCGGTGAACACCCACACCGACTTGCCCAGACCGGGCAGCACGGAGGTGTCGACGGACAGGATGCGGGCGTGCGGGTGCGGAGAGCGGACGTAGACCGCGTGCAGCATCCGCGGCAGCTCCAGGTCGGCCACGTAGCGCGCGGTCCCGGTGAGGTAGCGGGGATCCTCGACGCGCTTGGTCGGCTTACCGATCCACTTGTCCTTGCGGATCGCGAGGTGGCTCTCGATGATCGTCTCAGACATGGCACTGGCCCTTCACCTGCGACGGGGCGACGGTGGACTGGGGATCAGGAAGCCTGCGCACTCGACCTCGCCGCCTTCCCCGCGGCCGCCGCGGCCGCGGTGGACTTGACGATGTTCTGATAACCGGTGCACCGGCAGAGGTTGCCGTTGAGCCCGACGCGGATCTCGTCCTCGGTCGGATCGGGGTTCTCGGCGAGCAGCGCATGCACCGACATCAACATGCCCGCGGTGCAGAACCCGCACTGCAGGCCGTGGTTGTCGGTGAACGCCTGCTGGACGTGGTCGAGCTTGCCGTCCTCGGCGAGGCCCTCCACCGTCGCGATCTCGGCGCCCTCGGCCTGCACCGCGAAGATCAGGCAGGAGCGGACGGCGCTGCCGTCGAGCAGGACGGTGCAGGCGCCACAGACACCGTGTTCGCAACCGAGCTTGGTACCGGTCAGCCCCACGTTCTCGCGCAGCACGTCGGCGAGCGTGCGCCGGCCTTCGATCAGCACCTCGTGCGCCTCGCCGTTGACCGTCAGGGTGACCACTTGCTTCGGGTTCGTCGCCATCGAATGTCTCCTTCGGGTGGACGCGGCTCAGGCGCGGGCGGACGCGCGCTCGAGTGAGGTGCGGATGCCTCGGGCGGTCAGCACGCCCGCCACGTGTCGGCGGTAGTCCCCGCTGGCGTGGATGTCGTCGCCGGGGCGCAGCGCGGCGGACGCCTCGCGGGCCGCCTGGGCCAGCAGATCTGCGTCCACGTCGCCCGCGGCGACGCCGACCAGCAACTGCTCGACGGCGGGCAGGCGCACGGGCGTCGCCGCGCCGCCGAAGATGGTGAGCCGGGCGTCGGAGATGCGGCCGTCGGCGAGCGTCAGCAACGCCACCACGCCGATGATCGCGAAGTCGCCGTGCCGGCGGGTGACTTCCTCGAAGTGCCAGCCGGAGGACCCGTTCGGGGTGTTGAAGGTGACCGCGGTGGCGATCTCGTTGGGCTCCAGCGCGGTGGTGAGGTAGGAGTCGAAGAAGTCCTCGGCGGCGATGCTCCGGGTGCCGGCCGCGCTCTGCGCGGTGACCTCGCCGCCCAGGGTGAGGAACACCGCCGGCATCTCCGCGGCCGGGTCGGCGTGGCAGATGCTGCCCACGACGGTGCCCCGGTTGCGGATCTGGGGATGCCCGACGTGGGCGAGGGCCGCGGTGAGAAGGGGCGCCGCCGCCGTGACGTCCGCGGAGCGCTCGACGGCGTGCTGGCGGGCGGTGGCCCCGAGGGTCAGCGTGCCCCGCCCGACGTCGATGCCGTTCAGCCCCGGGATCGGGTTGAGGTCCACCAGGTGGGCCGGGCTGGCCAGGCGCAGGTTCATCATCGGGACCAGGCTCTGGCCGCCGGAGATGACCTTCGAACCGTCGGGGTCGGCGTCGAGCAGCCCGAGGGCCTCCTCGACACTGCGGCAGGCGTGATGGGTGAACGGGGGTGGTTTCATCGGTGGTGGACTCCCTGGGAGAGAGCGCTGCAGGCGGAAAGGGCCCGGGAAGCCGCTTGTCATGCCGAGACCGTGCTCACCGGGTCGGGCGCGTCGATCTCTGCGAGCGTATTTCTCGATCAGGAACGCATCTTCGGGAGATCAGCCGAATAACAGGCCCAAGTTGTCGGATCTGCACAGCGAATTTCCAATGTCAACAGTGAGCTGCATCGCGGTTTCGCGGACCCGCTCGGTGGGTGTCCCGGCCGGGCACGGGCCGGCCTCGGCGGTGCGCCGCCCGGCGCCACCGGCCCGGCGACAGCAGCACGAGCCGGCCACGGGCCGGCGCGTCCCCGGTCCGGGCAGGACTGTAGGACTGCGCGCACGGGCGCACCTCCCCCGGCGGCGCAGCCAGGAGGGCGCCGTGCGCGGACGGCGCCGCGGCGGGGCTTCGTTCCCGTCGTCCCGGGGCGGCGGCCGCAGCCGTGCGGCCGCCACCCGGGTCAAGCGGGGCGGGTCCGGCGGCGGGCCCGGGGTCGCACCGGAGCCCACCGCGGGGTCACGGCCGGTCGGCCGGGCCGTGCTCGGGTTGCCGCGCGGCGCGCAGCACCGCCGCGATGATCTTCTGGTAGCCGGTGCAGCGACACAGGTTGCCGGCCAGGGCGTGCCGGACGTCGTCCTCGTCGCAGTCCGGGTTGCGGTCGAGCAGCGCTTTGGCCGACATCACGATCCCGGGGGTGCAGAAGCCGCACTGCACCCCGCCGGCGGCCAGCAGCTCGCGCTGGATCGGATGCAGCCCGTCGGCCGGCGCCACCCCCTCGACCGTGGTGACCGCCCGGCCGTCGGTCTGCAGGGCGAGGTAGGAGCAGGCGTTCACCGGCTCCCCGTCGAGCAGCACCATGCAGGCCCCGCACTCCGAGTCGTCGCAGCCCTCCTTGGGCCCGGTGAGCCCGATCTCCTCGCGCAGCACCGACAGCAGCGAACGGTGCGGCTCGACGTCGGCCGACGCCCGCAGGCCGTTGACCGTGACGTTCAGGGGGTACCTCATTGCACACTCCCGGTCGCGGTGGGCGGATGGTCGGGGCCCGGGACGGACGAGCCGGCGGCGGCGCGACGGGCGGCAAGGGTGAGCGCCCTGGCGACCACGACCGCCGTCATCGCCCGCCGGTAGTCCGCGCTGGCCCGGACATCGCTGATGGGGCGCACGGCCGCGACGGCGGCCCGGCCCGCGGCGGCCAGGGCCTCGGCGTCGAGCCGGCGTCCCAGCAGGCCGGCCTCCGCCGCCGGCACCCGCAGGCACACGGGCGCGGCGGCGGTGAGCGCGAGCCGGGCGGCCACGATCTCGCCCCGGGAGTCGAACCGAAGCGCCGCCGCCGCCCCGACGATCGCGATCTCCATGGCCCGCCGGTGCTCCAGCCGGATGTAGGCACTCCCCGTCCCCGGCACCGGCGCGGGGATCCGCACCGAGCTGAGCAGCTCGTCGGGGGCGGCCGTCGTCCGGCCGGGCCCGGCGAGCAGCTCCGCCACCGTGAGCGCGCGGGTACCGCCCGTGCGACGCAGCTCGACCGTGGCGTCCAGCACCAGCAGCGGCGAGCCGAGGTCCATCGCGGGCGAGGCGTTCATCAGATTCCCGCCGATGGTGCCGGTGCTGCGGGTGGCGGGGGAGCCGATCATGGCTGCGGCGTCGGCCAGCGCCGACCACCGGGACCGGACGAGCCCGGAACGCTCCACCCAGGTGTGCGTGGTCAGCGCCCCGAGGATGATCCCGGCCTCGGTCTCCCGGACGCGCGCCAGTTCCGGCACCCGATGGAGGGCGACCAGCACCTCGGGCAGCGGATGCTTCCCGCCGCGCGCGGCCACCACGAGATCGGTCCCGCCGGCGACGACCCGGGCACCGGGTGTCGTGCGGAGCAGCTCCGCCGCCTCCGCCGCGTTCCCGGGCGCGAAGTAGCGGCTCATGCCTCACCCCCGGCGGTCACGGCCCCGGCGGAGGGCCGGTGCAGCGCCGTCCACACCCGCTCGGCGTTCATCGGCAACGCTCGGACCCGGGTCCCGGTGGCGGCGGCGATGGCGTTGCCGATCGCCGCCGGCGTGCCCACCACCGGCGGCTCGCCGACGGCCTTCGCCCCGTGCGGGCCGCCCTGGTCCACCGCATCGTCCAGGAAGTCCACCGTGACCGTCGGTGCGTCCGGGGCGGTGACCAGCTTGTAGCCCAGCAGCCCGGGGTTGAGCTGGTGGCCACCGTCGTACTGGCTGCCCTCCAGCAGCGCCATCCCCACGGACTGGATGACCCCGCCCTCGACCTGGCCCTGCGCGCCGAGCGGATTCAGCACCCGGCCGAACTCGTGCACGGCGACCACCTCGGGCACCGACACCACCCCGGTCTCGCGGTCGACACGCACCCGCGCGATGTGGCAGAAGAAGGACGGGGCGGCGAACGCCGAGTAGCCGAGCCGCCCCCCGCAGCCGGTCAGGTCGTGCTCGGGCAGCGGGGGCGGGGTGCCCGAGCCGCTGCCGATCAGCTGCGCTCCCGCCGCGATCTCGGCCAGCGGGATCGATCGGGTCGGTGCGCCCTTGACCCGCACCGAACCGTCGACCAGTTCCAGGTCGCGCTGGTGGATCTCCAGCCGTTCGGCGGCCAGCGCGAGCAGCTTCTCGCGGACCTCGCGGGCGGCCTCCATCACGGCGCGGCCGTTGTTGAACGTCGTCTGGCTGCCCGCGCTGCCGATGTCGAACGGCCCGGCATCGGTGTCCTGGTAGAGGATGGAGAACGCCTCGGGGCGCATGCCGAGCTCCTCGGCGGCCAGCAGCGCCAGCCCCATCACCGAGCCGCTGCCGTTCTCCTGGGCCCCGGTGATGATCGTGCCGGTGCCGTCGGGGTTGAGCTTGAGGTAGGCGCCGGAGGGCACCGACAGGCTGAACCACCACCCGACGGCCACGCCGAGCGCCTCGCCCTCGGCGAGGTCGGTGCCCGGCCAGCCGGCCAGCTCCGCGGCGCGGTCCAGGCACCGCTGCGCGCTCGAACTGACGAACCGCTGCCCGGTCTGTCCGGTGTCGCCGGCGCGGACCAGGTTGCGGCGGCGGAACTCCAGCGGGTCGAGGCCCACCAGCCGGGCCAGTTCGTCGGTGTGCTGCTCGACCGCCCAGCAGGTCTGCGGACCGCCGGGTGCGCGGACGCTGCCGGCCGGGGTGCGGTTGGTGTAGACGGTGTGGACCTCGGCGTAGAGGTTCGGGACCCGGTACGGGCCGGCCACCATCATCAGCCCGATCTCGGTGGCGAACAGCGCATCGCCGCAGTAGGCGCCGGAGTCGAGCAGCAGCCGGGCCCGGCGTGCGGTGATGGTGCCGTCCCGTTTCACCCCGGTGGTCAACTCGATCCGGGCCGCGTGCCGCACCTTGTCGGTCGCCAGGAACTCCTCGCGCCGGCTGAACACCAGGCGCACCGGTCGCCGGGTCGCCCGGGCGAGCAGGGCCACGTGCGCCTCGAAGTGGAAGTCGCACTTCCCGCCGAAACCGCCGCCCAGGTGCGGGACGACGATCCGGACGTTGCTCTGCGGGATCTGCAGGGTTTCCGCGACCCCGGCACGGGCCGGGAACGGCACCTGGCTGGTGGTCCAGATCGTGACCTTCTCGCCCTGCCATTGGGCGACGACGGCGTGCGGCTCGATCGGCACCGCGTGGGCCATGTCGCTGCAATAGGTTTCGGTCAACTGCAGCTCCGCCTCGGCGAAACCGGCGTCGACATCGCCCTTCACCGAGGTCATGTGGCCGCAGTCGTTCGGCGCCCGCAGCACGCCGTCCTGGGTCCGGTAGTCGAGCCAGTCCGGGTGCAGCACGGGCGCGGCCGGGCTGAGGGCGGCGTCGACGTCGAGCACGGCGGGCAGATCCTCGTACTCCACCCGGACCGCCGCCGCGGCCGCGGCCGCGCGCTCCGGGGTGTCGGCCGCCACGGCCGCGACGATCTCGGCCTCGAACCGGACCACCTCGTGCGCGAACAGGGTGCGGTCCTTGACGAACATCCCGTACCGCACCAGCGGCGCGTCGGCCTGGGTGAGGACGGCGTGCACGCCCGGCATCCGGGCGGCCTCCGTGGTGTCGATCGCGACGATCCGGGCGTGTGCGCGCCCGGCGTAGACGAACTTGGCGTGCAGCAGGCCGGTGAAGGCCAGATCGGCGGTGTAGCGGGCCTCGCCGGTGACCTTCTCCGGCCCGTCCCGGCGGACGAACCGCTGGCCCAGCACCGATGTCGTCCCCGTCATGACCGGGTCCTCCGTCCTGTTCGGTGGATGCTCGACAGAGCCGCGGCTGCCCGTGCCGGGGCGGTCACGGGTGGGCCCGTGGCCCGGACCTTGATCCGGACCGCGGGATCGCGCAGGTAGGCCAGCGGAACCTCCTCGATGCCGGAGACCTGCACCCGGTCGGGGTCGGCACCGGCCTGGATCGCGCGGCTGAAGGCGTCGGTGGTGAGCTTGTCGATCGCGGCCCGGAGCAGGTCGGGGCGTCCGGCGCAGATCCGCTCGGCGTATCCGCTGACCGGTGCGATCGCGGCGCCGAGCGCGTTGGCCACGTCGAAGTGCGGCGGGCGGATGACCTCGGCGACGCCGGCGAGCCGGTCGGGCGCGATGCCGCCCGCGCCGCCGACCACCACCAGCGGCAGGTCGTCGGCGCCGAGGCCGACGCGGTCGACGGCCTCGGCGAGCAGCCGGTCGGCCTCGGTCAGCATCCGGCTCAGCCGCTTGCCCCAGTTCCCGGGCACCGGATGGGAACCGAACGTGGTGCGCCCGGCGGTCACCGCCGCATCGGTGAGGGTGGGGGTGGAGCCGCCGCAGCACAGCGCGTCGTGCATGGGGCCGCCGCCGATCGGCACCTCGACCACGTCGGGCAACCGGAAGTTGGTCACCACCCCGCTCATCGTGTAGGGGGTGAGCGATTCGCACGGGAACCCGTTGACGAGCCGGCCCACGACGGTGCTGGAGCCGCCGATGTCGGCGACGATCGCGTCGGTGACCCCGCTGCTGTGGGCGCCGCCGCGCATGCTGTTGGCCGGGCCGCTGCCGATGGCGAGCACCGGGAACCGGGTCGCGTAGGCCAGCGCCATCTGGGTGCCGTCGTTCTGGCCGAGGTAGCACTCGGCGTCCAGGTCGTGACGGCGTATCGCCGCGTGCAGCGCCGCCGCGGTGCCGGTGGCGTCGCCGGAGAGCGCGGCGTTGAGGACGGTCGCGTTCTCTCGTTCCAGCAGGCCCATCGACCCGATCTCGTGGCTCATCGAGATCGGGATCTCGCCCAGCTCGTGGCGCAGGATCGCGGCGGCGCGCCGCTCGTCGGCCGGGTCGACCGGGGAGAAGACCGCGGTGATGGCGATCGCCTCGGCGTCCGGGGCCACTGCGGTGGCGAAGGCGGCGATGGCGGCCTCGTCGAGCGGGGCGATCCGTTCGCCGTTGAACTCGCAGCCGCCCTCGACGATGCGGCTGCCGGCGGCCACCGCGGCCCGCAGCGCCTCGGGCCAGGTGACCAGCGGCGGGACGGCGAAGGTGAGCGGGCCGCCGATGCGCAGCACCGCGACCCGGCGCAGCCCGGCCCCGGTGCGGATCACGTCGGTGGTCCGCGCCGCGCCCAGCGTCACGCAGCCGATGAGCGCGGGATCGACCGTCGGCTCCTCGAGCAGCCCGGCGATCGCGGTCTCGACCGAGACGTCGAGATCATCGGAGGTCGGGACCTTGGTCCGGGCGATCAGCGTGCCGGCGGGGTCGACCACCACGGCGTCGGTGTTGGTGTGGCCCACGTCGATGCCCAGCCGCAGGCTCTCAGCGGCCGGCATCGGTGGCCTCGATGCCGTGCCGGGCGTCGGCGGCGGGGTCGACGTAGTCCAGCTCGTAGCCGAAGGCGTGGGGCCCGACCACCCGCAGGCCCTGCTCGGAACGCCACACCTCGGGTGCGGGTAGGGCGACGACTCCCACCCGCTGGCCGTACTGCAACCGTTCGGTGCCCACCGGACGGCCGTCGACCAGCCCCAGCACCGCGATGACGTCGGGGACCGTGGCGACCACCTCGCCGTCCTCGAGGGCGGCCAGCACCTCGTTCTGCAGTTCGAGTCGCAGCCGGCGGCGCCGGCCCCCGCCCGACCCGTCGACGACGGCGTGCCCACGGGTGAACCCGGCACCGCTGTGCCGCTGGATCTCGGTGATCCGGCCCTCGATCAGCACCCGCCCGCCGGTCTCGCCGGCGAGCGCGGCGGGCCAGGCGCTGCTGCGCTCGCGCATCGCCGCGCCCAGCCGCGCCGCCGTGGACACCGAGCCGGTGATGGTCGCGGTGGCGGCGACCCGGCCCGCCATCACGTAGAGGGCACCGGCGCAGACACCCCCGAACGAGGCGGCGCAACCGCGGGCCAGCCGCTCGGCGGCCAGATTGTCGGCCGCCTCCACCACGATCACGTTGCCCCGGCCGTCGGTGAGCACCACGGGGCTGGCCGGGACCCCGGCGACGTGCATGGCCTGTTGCTGCATCTCCGGGAATGCCCGGCCCATCCCGTCGGCATCGAGCAACGGGGTGCCGAGCCGGGCCGCCCAGAGCACCGGGAGCAGCCCGTTGGCGCCGGCGATCTCGTAGCACATCAACACGTCGACCGGGGTGCCGCGCAGCCCGGCGACCGAGCCGGCCAGCTGGGCGCCCTCGGCGCCGCTCCAGATCCGCTCCTGGGCGACGGTGGGCGAACCGATGAGACCACAGGGCATCACCAGCGCGTCCGGATCGAGGTCGGCGGCCTCGACGACCGTGACCGGGCCGTGGGCGGCGATCGTGTGCCGGGCCGCCACCAGCCCGATGGCGGGGTCGCCCCCACCGCCGGCGCTGAGGATCGCGCAGCCGAGGGCGTAGGCCTCGATGTTGTCCGCATCCAGCTGCACGGCGGGAACGTAACACCGGATTTTCCCCCGGACCTGTACATCGTGCACAAAGATTGCCAACCTATCGGCACTTCTGCCGATGGGATGTCGAATTTGCCAACGATCGCCGATGTGGTGCACGCACCGGGGTTGCGGCTCGAGTGCCTCGCCGGCACCCCCGCCGATCAGCCCGTCGACCAGGTCTTCGTGGCCGAGGACCTGCTCGACCTGAGGGCGGCGCCCCCGCGCACCGTGGCGGTGCTCGGTGCCCACGTGTGCGCGGCCGTCGACAGTTACCAGTTCGACGTGGCGCTGCGGCTCGCCGCGGCCCGCGGCGTGGTGGCCCTGGTCCTCGGCGAGGAGGCCGCCCGGCCGCCGACCTCCACCTCGATCGACACAGCCGAGCGATTCGGGGTGGTGATCCTGCGCCCCACCGAACCGGTCAATCTGGCCGATCTGGTCTGCGCCCTCGACACCGCGCTGCGGGGCTCCGCCGAGCTGGCCCTCCGGCGGGCGGTCGTGGCATTCGAGCACGTGACGCTGCGGCGCTCCGCCGATCCGGAGGCGCTGGTCGCCGAGGTCGCCCAGACCGCGGCCGCCGACATCGATCTGCTCGACGAGCCCGATGGGGAGATCGCGTTCCCGGTCGGGCTGGACGAGGACGCCCAGCGCTGGATCGTCGTCCGCGATCCGTCGGCCCGCACCCGGCCGGAGCTGGCGCTGATCGGGCGGCTGCTGGCCACCACGCTCGCACTGGCCGCGCTCGCCGAACGCCGGGCCCGTGAGCTGCCGATCCGATCCCGTGCCGAGCTGCTCTCCGAGCTGCTGGACAGCTCCTCCCGGGGACGTTCGGAGCTGCTGCGCCGGGCCCGGTCGATGGGCCTGCCGATCGACGGCTGGCACCTCGTGGCGCGCATCGAGTTCGGCGACGAGGGGCCGCTGTGGAGCGACGAGGTGGCCGCCTTCGCCGCGCGCGAGGAACTGGGGCGCGTCGCGCTGGACGCGGTGCGCAGCTCCGGCACCTGGCACCTCGCCCGCGCCGAACGCGCGCTGCTGCTGGTCCAGATGTATCGCAGTGATCCCGGCTCCACCGCGGCGGCCGACGCGACCCGGGTGCTGCAGCGGGCGCTGGACCAGGCGATCGGCACGCTGTCGGGGGCGGTGCTGTTCTGCGGTGTGGGCTCGGCGCACGGCGGCCCGACCGGGTTGATCAACTCGGCGGCCGAGGCCAGGGCGGCGGCGACCGCGGTACGGGCGCGGGGCCGCGCGAACACCGCGACCGCGTTCGACGGGCTGGGGCTGCGGCGCACGCTGGTGGAGTGGTATGCCTCGCAGACCGCGCGCAACACCGTCGACACGGTGCTCGCGCCCCTGGACAAGATGGGCCCGACCAAGGCCGCCGAGGCCATCCGGACGCTGCAGGCCTACCTGGACAACCACGGCTCGCTGTCCCGGGCCGCCGCCGAGCTGCACCTGCACCGCAACTCGGTGGCCTACCGGGTCGAGCGGATCTTCACCGAGCTGGACGTCGACCCCGACAACCCGGACGACTGGCTGCTGCTCCAGCTGGCGTGCCGGGCCCGCGGCCTCGTCTGAGCCGAGCCGGGCCATCAGCACTCGATGATGTTGACCGCGAGGCCGCCGCGGGAGGTCTCCTTGTACTTGACCTTCATGTCGGCGCCGGTCTCCCGCATCGTCGCGATCACGTTGTCCAGGCTGACGATGTGGACGCCGTCGCCGTGCAGGGCGAGGCGGGCGGCGTGGATGGCGCGCACCGCGGCCATCGCGTTGCGCTCGATGCAGGGGATCTGCACGAGCCCGCCGACGGGGTCGCAGGTCAGCCCGAGGTGGTGTTCCATGCCGATCTCGGCGGCGTTCTCCACCTGCTGGGGGCTGCCGCCGAGTACCTCGCACAGGGCGCCGGCGGCCATCGAGCAGGCGCTGCCGACCTCGCCCTGGCAGCCCACCTCGGCGCCGGAGATGGACGCGCACTCCTTGTAGATGACCCCGATCGCGGCCGCGGTGAGCAGGAAGCGGACCACCCCGTCGTCGTCGGCGCCGGGCACGGTGCGGTGGTAGTGGTGCAGCACCGCCGGGACGATGCCGGCGGCGCCGTTGGTCGGCGCGGTCACGACCCGCCCGCCCGACGCGTTCTCCTCGTTGACCGCCAGCGCGTAGAGGCTGAGCCAGTCCATCACCTTCAACGGGTCCTCGGAGCCCGCGTCCGCCTGCAGCGTGCGGTACAGGCCGGGGGCCCGGCGGCGGACCTTCAACCCGCCGGGCAGCACGCCCTCGCGCTCGCAACCCCGGCGCACGCAGTCCTGCATGGCCTGCCAGATCCGCAGCAGGCCCGCGCGCACCTGGTCCTCGCTGCGCCAGGACAGCTCGTTGGCCAGCATCACCCCGCTGATGGGCAGCCCGCTGGCGGTGCAGTGGGCGAGCAGCTCGGTGGCGCTGCGGTACGGAAAGCGCACCGGCGTGTCGTCGGCGACGATCCCCCCGGCGTCCCCGCCGCCGAGGTCCTCGCGGACGAAGCCGCCGCCCACCGAGTAGTAGGTGCGGGCGAGCAACTCGCCGCCCGCGACGTCGTGGGCGGCCAGCCGCATCCCGTTGGGATGGCCGGGCAGCGAGCGCCGGCGGTGCAGCACCAGGTCCCGCCGCTCGTCGAAGTCGATCTCGTGGTGGCCCAGCAGCGGCACCCGCCGGGTCCGGCGGATGTGTTCGACCTGCGCGTCGGCGGTGTCGACGTCCACGGTGTCGGGGCGGGCGCCGGTCAGGCCCAGCAGCACGGCCTTGGCGCTGCCGTGGCCGTGCCCGGTCGCCCCCAGCGACCCGAACAGCTCGGTGCGCACGGCGGCTGTCGCGCCCAGCAGACCCTCCTCGGCCAGGCGCTCGACGAACATCCGGGCCGCCTTCATCGGCCCCACGGTGTGCGAGCTCGACGGTCCGATGCCGATGCTGAACAGGTCGAACGCGCTGACGGCCATCACGGCCCGCCGGGTGTTCCGGCCAGCTGCCACTGGCTGCCGGCCGGGTAGACCGGGTGGGCCGCGGCCAGCGCCGCCACCCGCCGACCGAGTCGCTCCGCCACAACCGCGTCGTAGCCGGGGGCCAGGGCGGCCGCGATGATGTCGGCGACCTCGGTGAAGTCCGGTTCGGTGAAGCCGCGGGTGGCGAGGGCCGGCGTGCCGATCCGCAGCCCGGAGGTGACCATCGGCGGCCGCGGATCGAAGGGCACCGCGTTGCGGTTGAGGGTGATCCCGATCGAGTGCAGCCGGTCCTCGGCCTGGCGTCCGTCGAGCGCCGACTCGCGCAGGTCGACGAGGACCAGGTGGACGTCGGTGCCGCCGGTGAGCACCCTGATTCCGGAACGGACCGCGTCGGGCTGGAGCAGCCGCCGGGCCAGGATCCGGGCACCGTCGACCGTGCACTGCTGGCGGCGGCGGAACTCCGCGGACGCGGCGAGCTTGAGCGCCACCGCCTTCGCCGCGATGACATGCTGCAGCGGCCCGCCCTGCTGGCCGGGGAACACCGCTGAGTCGATCTTCTTGGCCAGGGCCTGGCGGCTCAGGATGATCCCCCCGCGGGGCCCGCCGAGGGTCTTGTGCGTGGTCGTCGTGACCACGTCGGCGTGGGGCACCGGCGAGGGGTGCAGCCCGGCGGCGACCAGGCCGGCGAAGTGCGCCATGTCCACCATGAGCAGCGCCCCGACCTCGTCGGCGATGCGCCGGAACGCCGGGAAGTCCAGGTGCCGCGGATAGGCCGACCAGCCCGCGATGATCATCGCCGGGCGGTGTTCCCGGGCGAGCCGGGCGACCTCCGCCATGTCGACGAGGTGGTCGGCGGCGCGCACGTGGTAGGGGAGCGCGTGGTAGAGCTTGCCGGAGAAGTTCAGCCGCATGCCGTGGGTCAGGTGGCCGCCGTGCGCGAGGTCGAGCCCCAGGATGACGTCGCCGGGAGAGAGCAGCGCGGCCAGAACCGCCGCGTTGGCCTGCGCGCCGGAGTGCGGTTGCACGTTGGCGTGCTCGGCGCCGAAGAGGTCCAGCGCGCGGTCGACGGCCAGCTGCTCGGTCCGGTCGACGTGCTCGCAGCCGCCGTAGTAGCGCCGGCCCGGGTAGCCCTCGGCGTACTTGTTCGTCAGCACCGATCCCTGGGCCTGCAGCACCGCGACCGGCGCGGTGTTCTCCGAGGCGATCATCTCCAGGGTGTCCTGCTGGCGGCGCAGCTCCGCCTCGACCGCGTCGGCGACCTCGGGGTCGACCTCGGACAGCGGGCCGTGCAGCAAGCTCACGACCCGGCTCCGGTGTCGGTCAGCGCGCGGTAGGCCTCGGCGTCGAGCAGGTCCGGGGGCAGCGAGGTGATCCGCACCCGCAGCAGCCAGCCCTTGTCGTACGGATCGGAGTTGATCAGCTCCGGGGTCTCGGCGAGGGCCTCGTTGCGTTCGACGACCTCGCCGGTGACCGGAGCGACGAGATCGCTGACCGACTTGGTCGACTCGATCTCGCCGCAGGTCTCGCCCGCGGTGAGCGACGCGCCGACCTCGGGCAGTTCGACGAACACGACGTCGCCCAACGCATCGGCGGCGAACGCGGTGACGCCCACCGTCGCGGGAGAGGTCTCGTCCTCGGCGATCGCCAGCCACTCGTGGTCGGTGGAGTAGCGCAGCCCGTCGGGAATGCTCATCGGATCAGCCAGCCTTCGCGGTCGCGGGGGAGGAGGAGGACGGACGCCGGTAGAAGGGGAGCTCGGCGACCGTGACCGGCTCGTGCCGGCCGCGGATGTCCACGGCCAGGCGGGTGCCGGGGGTGGCGTGGTCGGGGAGGACGTAGGCCATCGCGATCGGATGGCCCAGCGTGGGGCTGGGGGCCCCGCTGGTGATCGTGCCGAGCGTCGCGCCGGTCTCCGGGTCGAGCACGGGGTAGCCGTGCCGGGGTGCGCGGCGGGACTCGCCGACCAGCCCCACGAGCACCTGCCCGGGGCCGGAGACGGAGACCGCGGACAGCGCGGCGCGGCCGACGAAGTCGTCCGGCTTGTCGAACCGCACGACGCGCCCGAGCCCGGCATGGAACGGGGTGACCGCAGCGCTCAGCTCGTGGCCGTGCAGCGGCATGCCGGCCTCCAGCCGCAACGTGTCCCGGCAGGCGAGCCCGGTGGGCACCAGGCCGTGCGCGGCGCCCGCCTCGAGCAGCACCGTCCACAGCGACGGCGCGTCATCGGGCGCGACGAACAGCTCGAAGCCCTCCTCGCCGGTGTAACCGGTGCGGGCCAGCAGGACCGGCCGGCCGGCCACGGTCGTGGCCTGGCTCGCGTAGTAGCGCAGCGCCGGCAGGTCGGCCGCGCACAGCGGCGCGAGCGTGGCCGCGGCGGCCGGGCCCTGCACGGCGATCAGGGCGTACTCCGCCGCGGCGTCGATCACCTCGGCGCGGCGGCCGGCGGCCCGTTCGGTCAGCTCGGTGGTGACGAGCGGTGCGTTGGCCGCGTTGGCCACCACCAGGTACTCCTGCTCGGCGAGCCGGTAGACGATCAGATCGTCCATGATCCCGCCATCGGCCGCGCAGATCATCGTGTAGCGGGCCCGGCCGACGCCGATCCCGGATGCGTCGCCGACCAGGGCCCGGTCCAACGCGTCCGCCGCGCCCGGCCCGACCACCCTGATCTCGCCCATGTGGCTCAGGTCGAACAGGCCGGCGGCGGTGCGCACCGCGTGGTGCTCGGCGAGATCACCGCTGTATCGCAGCGGCATCCGCCAGCCCGCGAAGTCGGTGAATGTCGCGCCGAGCGCCTCGTGCTCGGCGTGCAGCGGGGTGCGCTGCGCCTCGATGGTCGTCACGGTGGACGGTCCTTCCTGCAGATCAGACGGTGGACAGCTCTTCGACCGGTGTCCAGTCCTCGTCCAACCCGAAGGCGCGCGGACCGAACACCTCCAGGGCCTCCGGCGTCCGCATGATCGGCGGGGTGGAGATGGCGAAGATCCGTACCCGCTGGCCGTAGCGCAGGGCCTCGGTGGTGATCGGCGCGGCCGACTCGGCGTCGAGCACCGAGATCAGGTCGGGGACGATGGCCAGCAGGCGCTTCCCGTCGCGGGCCACGAGGTGCTCGTTCTGGAAGGTCAGCTCGACGGTGCGGGAACCGTCGAAGGTGGAGATGCGAGCGGTGCCGCGCACGAAACCGTCCGCGCTGCGCCGCTCGACATCGACCACCTTGCCCTCCAGCAGGACCCGGCCGTGCTGGTAGATGGTGTCGGACAGGCACTCGGTCAGGGCCTCGAAGGGATCGCGGTGCTGCTCGCGCGCTTCCCGGATCACCCGGCCCAGGCGCAGCGCGAGCGACATGGTCCGCGGGATGGCGGTGCGCTTGACCTGCGCCCCGGTCATCGGGTACTCGGCGATGTAGGAGACCCCGCCCATACGGATGGTGGTCCCGCGCGCGTACCACTCCATGCTGTGGTTGTCCGGGCCGGTGTCGATCACGGTGACGTGCTTGCGTTCGTTGCAGATCGCGATCGGCGAGCCGGACACGCCGTACACCCCGAACGTCTCCATCTGGAGTTCGGGAAAGGCACGCCCCATCCCGTCGCCGTCGACCACCGGCAGCCCGGTGCGGGCCGCGACGAGCAGCGGCACCATCGAGTTCAGGCCACCGCACTCCATCGGGATGATGGCGTCGGCGGCGCGGCCGAGGTGCTGTTCGAGGCGGCGCAGCGCGATCACCGGCTCGTCGCCGCCCGGGATCTTCTCGATGACCACCGTCGGGGCACCCATGAAGGCGCTGGCCACGACGAGCGCGTCGTCGTCGACCTCGTCCGGGTCGATCAGCGTGATGGTCCGGCCCCGCTCGAGCTCGGCGGAGACGAGCAGCAGGCCGATGTAGGGATCGCCGCCGCCGCCCGTGCCGAGCAGCGCGGCGCCGCGCGCCAGGTCGGGCAGATCATCGAGCTGGAGGGTGATGGCCATGGGGTTCTCCGAATCAGGGGCGGATGGTGGGGCTGCGGGCGCCGAGGGGACGGGCGGCGTCAGTCGGCCAGCACCAGATCTCCCACCGCCTTGACCCGGATCCGGGTCGCGTTGCCGGGCAGGTAGGCCAGCGGGACCTCGTCGACGTCGACGATCTGCACCGAATCGGGCTTCGCCCCCGCCGCGACCGCCTTGTCGACGGCTTCCTGCTTGGCTTCGTCGAGCAGCCGCTCGCGCTCGCCGGGGGCCATCGAGTACATCCGGTCGACCTCACCGCCGACCTGGGCGATGGCCGCTCCGATGGCGTTCGCGGTGGCGTGGTGCTCGGGCCGGTGGACCGCTCCCACGCCGGGCAGGTCGTCGGGCACGAGGATGCTGCCGCCCCCGACCGCGACCACCGGGGTCGCCTGCGCGCTGGTGCGGACCCTGTCCACCACCGCGCTGATGTCCGCGCCGATCCTGGCCAGCACCGCCTCGACCAGCGAGCGGTCCAGGCCGCGCACCAGGCTGCGGTCACCGATGTCGGCGATGCCGGCGGCCACCGCGATGTCGGTGGCGGTCAGCGTCCGTCCGCCGAAGACGAGCGCGTCCTCGGTCAGCCGGAAGCCGACGCTGTCGGGGCCGACGGTCACCGGGTCCTCCCGGACCCGGCTGCCACCGCCGATGCCCACGGACAGCACGTCGGGCATCCGGAAGTTGGTCCGGATCCCGCTCACGCTGACCTCGGTGCTGGCCTCGTGCGGGAAACCGTGCCGCAGCATCCCGACATCGGTCGTGGTCCCGCCGACGTCGACCACCGCGCAGTCGCGCAGCCCGGAGAGGAACGCGGCACCGCGCATCGAGTTGGTCGGGCCGGAGGCGAAGGTGGCGACCGGGTAGCGGCGCGCATGCTCGACGTCCATCAAGGTGCCGTCGTTCTGGCTGAGGAACAGCGGGGCGTCGATCCCGGCGGCGCTCACCGCGTCGGCCAGACCCCGGCAGATGTGCGTGGCGAGCCCGCTCAGGCAGGCGTTGATGATCGTCGCGTTCTCCCGCTCCAGCAGCCCCATGCGGCCGATCTGGTGCGACACGCTGATCGGGACGTCGGGCAGCAGCCCGCGGAGGATCTCGGCGGCCTCCAGCTCGCACTCGGCGTTGACCGGCGAGTACACCGAGGAGATCGCGATGGCGCGCACGCCGTGCGCGACGATGTCCTCGCTGGCGCGCTCCAGCTCGTCACGGCGTAGCCGCGAGATCATCCGGCCGTCGATCTCGTGCCCGCCGTGGCAGAGGTAGCCCCGGCCCTTGATCGCGGTGACCAGCCGGGCCGGCCATCCCGACATCGGCGGCAGCGCCTCGGTGGCCGGCAGCCCGAGCCGGATCGCGGCGGTGGGCGCCAGGTTGCGCCCTTCGATGATCGCGTTGATGAAGTGCGTCGTGCCGATCATGACCCCCTGCACGGAGGCCGGGTCGTGTCCGGCCGCCGCCTGCAGCGCGGCGAGGGCGGCCGCGATGCCCGAGGTCACGTCCTCCGTGGTGGCGGTCTTGATCTCCGCGAGGACCGTCGAACCGTCGATGAGTACCGCGTCGGTGTTCGTTCCGCCCACGTCAATGCCGATGCGCATCGATTCTCCGATTGCCGTACCCGTTGGATCATGAAGGCGCACCCTGAGTGGATGGCTCGACGACCGACAGTAGAGCCGGGGCAGCGGCAGGGCATTGTGCAGAGTCGACGGAAGATCCCCGAATTTTGTGCTGACTGCCCAGTGGGCCCGGACGCGTCCCGGAGGCGTGGACGGCCGGCGCCGGCCGGCGGCCACGGCGCCGTCCAGGGGCCGGCGTCGGGCGCGCTGCACAACACCGGCGCCGACATTGGCGGATTCACCGGAGATCGGCGGCGCCGAACTGCCTAGGTTCATCGCCACACCGCACCGGTGCGCCGGGCGCACCGGCGGCGTAGCCCGCGTCCCCACCCCGGCGGAGGAGGAAGCCATGCGCGTGACCCGTACGACCCGTCCTGTCCGGGGAGCGGCCCGGTGACGCCGCCGGCGGCCGGCCCCGTCAGCCCGGTCGGGCTGGTCCTGGGCAGTCACATGCCGCCCCAGGACATCGTGCCGATGGCGCGGCTGGCCGAGGAGCTCGGTTTCGGCGAGCTCTGGTTCTCCGAGGACTGCTTCTTCTCCGGGGGGATGGCCGGGTCGGCCGCGGCACTGGCGGCCACCACCCGGCTGCCGCTGGGGCTGGGCATCGTCTCGGCGGCGACCCGGCACCCGGCGATCCTGGCCATGGAGCTCGCGACGCTCGATGTGCTCTTCCCGGGCCGGGTCTACGGCGGTATCGGGCACGGCGTCCCGGCCTGGCTGGACCAGATGGGGCTGATGCCCCCGAAGGCGATGACCGCACTGCGGCAGTGCGTGACCGCGGTCCGGCGGCTGCTCGACGGCGAGGAACTCACCGAGACCGGCCATTTCCACTTCGACGAGATCGCGCTCACGCACCCGCCGGCGACCCGGGTGCCGCTCTACACGGGCGTGGTCAACGAGCGCGGGCTGCGGTTGTCCGGGGAGCTCGCCGACGGCACCGTGCTGTCGACCTTGTCCAGCCCGGCGTACGTGCGCTGGGCCCGGGCCCAGGTCGACGAGGGCGCCCGCCGCGGTGCCGCGCCCGAGCCGCACCGGCTGGTCACCTACGCGTTGTTCTCCGTCGACGCCGACGCCGCGGTGGCCAAGGACGCCGTCCGGGAGTCCATCGCGTTCTACCTGGCCGCGATGCCGGACAACGCGCTCTCGGAGGTCTACGGCATCCGCGACGAGCTGGCCGCGCTGCTGGCCGAGGGCGGCGAGAACGCCGTCGAGCACCTGGCGAAGAACATGCCCGACTCCTGGGTCGAGGACCTGGCCGTCGCCGGGGAACCCGACGAGTGCGCCGCGAAGCTGCGCCGGCTCCTCGACGCCGGTTCGGACTCCGTCGGGCTGTGGCTGTTCCCGGCCGCGGACGCCCACCGCATCGCCACATTGACCGCGCGCGACGTGCTGAGCAGGCTCTGACCGCGCTCCCAGTTCACCCGAGACGGATCGAGGAACACCATGACCTACCGCGTCTTCTTCCTGAACAAGCTGCGCCCCGGCGTCGACCCGGCCGACTACGAGGCATGGATCCGGCGCTCGGACTACCCGATCGTCCGCAGCAGCCCGGGCATCGTCAGCTACGACGTGACCCGCATCGAGGGCACGCTCGACGAGGAGGGCACACCGTCGGTGAACTATCTCGAGGTGATCGAGGTGACCGACATCGACGCGTACCGGGCGACCGCCAAGACCCCGGAGTTCGTGAAGCTCCTCGCGGAGTGGGGGACCTACGTGGAGCTCGACGAGGCCCTGCACGGAGGCGTCATCGAGTGATCGGTGACGGGGCGCCGCTCGTCTCGGTGGGCTGGCTGTGCGTCCGGGACGGCCGGTTGCTCGTGGTGCGCACCCGGGGGCGCGCCGCCTACTACCTGCCCGGCGGCAAGCCCGAAGCCGGAGAGAGCCTGGCCCAGGCCCTGTGCCGCGAGGTCGCCGAGGAGCTGGGCATGACGCTCGTCGCAGCGAGCATCGGCGAGGCGTTCGTGGTGCACGACCGAGCCCACGGCCTGCCCGGTCGGCGGTTGCAGATGCACTGCTACCGGGCGGACGCCACCGGGGAGCCCCGGCCGGGGCGGGAGATCGCGGAAACGGCCTGGGTCGGCGCCGGGGAACGGGACCGATGCGCACCGGCCGTCCAGCAGGTCATCGGGCGACTCCTGCGCGGTGACCCGGACGGGCCGGAGCCCGGCCGGTGACCGCGCCCGACTCGTTGCCCGACTCGTTGCCCGGCTCGATGCCCGACCCGTCGCGGCCCCGCGCCGCGCGCGAGCGGGTCAGCGGGCCAGCTCGGCCAGCAGCAGCGCCTCGGCCAGCACCCCGCGACCGAACATCTGCAGGTCCAGGCTCTCGTCGATGCCGTGCCAGCGGCTGGCCGGGTCGCCGACCCCGGTGACCAGCACCGCGGCGCCGGGGAACGTGCGGGCGAACTCGGCGATGAACGGGATCGAGCCGCCCATCCCGGTCTCCACCACATCGTTGCCGAAGGCCTCGGCGAACGCGCGCCGCGCGGCGTCGTAGGGGCTCCCCACGGTGTGGAGGCTGAACGGGGCGCCCCCGGCGCCCGGAGTCACGGTGAGCTGCGCCCCCCAGGGCACATGCGCCCCCAGGTGCGCGGTGAGCGCGCGCTGCGCGGCCACCGGGTCGTCCCCGGGCGCGATCCGGAGGCTGACCATCGCCCGGGCGCGCGGCACCAACACGTTGGACGCCTGGTCCACCCGGGGCGCGTCGATGCCCAGCACCGCGATCGCGGGCTTGTGCCAGATGCGCTCGGGAATCGAGCCGCAACCGAGCAGCTCGACGCCGTCGAGCAGCCCGGCGTCGGAGCGGAACATGGCCTCGTCCATGTCCGGCGCGTCGGAGCTGCCGTGCACCAGCCCGGGGACGACGACCTCGCCCTTGGCGTCGTGCAGGCTGGCCATCAACCGGCACAGCGCGGTCAGCGCGTCGCCGGCAGGGCCGCCGGACATCCCGGAGTGCACCGGGCGTTCCAGCATCGCGACCTCGACGGTGCAGTCCACCAGGCCCCGCAGGCTGGTGGTGAGCGCCGGGACGTCGACGGCCGGGTTGGCGGCGTCGGCGATCACGATGACGTCGGCGGTGAGGAGGTCGCGGTGCTCGGCCAGCAGCGTGGTCAGGGTCGGGGAGCCGGATTCCTCCTCGCCCTCGATGAACAGGGTGACCCCGACCGGGGGTGTGCCGTGGTAGGCGTGCAGTACCGCGAGGTGGGTCATCACGCCGGCTTTGTCGTCGGCGGCGCCGCGGCCGTAGAGGCGGCCGTCGCGTTCGGTGGGTTCGAACGGGGGGCTGGTCCAGTGCTCGTCGCCGCCGGTGGGTTGGACGTCGTGGTGGGCGTAGAGCAGCACCGTGGGCTGTCCTGGTGGTGGCGGCCAGTGTGCGATCACGGCGGGGGCCCCGCCGTCGGCGGCGACGATGCGGACGCTGGTGGCGCCGGCCCCGCGGGCGAGTTCGGCGACGGCCGCGGCGCTGCGGTGGGTGTCGTCGGCGTGCGCGGGGTCGGCCCAGATGCTGGGGATGCGGACCAGCCGTTCCAGGTCCGCCCGGGCGCCGGCCAGGACGGCGGCGGTCGCGCTCTTCAGGGTCTCTCGCAGGTCCGGCACGAGCGGCGATGCTACGTGGGGGACACCGCCCGATCCCGTCCCGTGGTCGCGCCTCCGGCTCGGGGCGCCTTGACGGTGGCCGGACGTCCGCTTACGGTTCGCGTCGATCCAACTCCACATCGCGCCGCTCGAACCGTTGCGGGAGAGCCCTCGCCCACCCCGGCGAGGCGCCGAAGGAGCAACTCTCCCCAGAATCTCTCAGGCCCAGGTACCGCAACGGCGAGGCGACTCTGGAAAGCGTGCCCGGCGACGGGATCACACGCACCCACGGTGCAAGCCGCCCCACCGGGCGGTGAAGCTCTCAGGTCCGATGACAGAGCGGGGAGGCCGTCCCACCCGGGTCCGCGTGCGCGGCCCACGACCAGGGAGCCTCCCATGACCCGTCCGGTCCCCGGCCCGACCACGGCCCGGTCCGACGCCGATTCGGACTTCGCCCGCCGCCACATCGGCCCGTCCGCCGATGACCAGGCCAAGATGCTCGCCGAGGTCGGCTACGCCTCCCTCGATGAGCTGATCGACGCGGCGGTCCCGGGCGGGGTCCGCTCGGACCGTCCGCTGCGGCTGCCGGCGGCGGTGTCGGAGAGCGAGGTCCTGGCGCAGCTGCGCGACCTGGCCGCGCTGAACAGCCCGGGCGAGCCGATGATCGGCCTGGGCTACCACGGCACCATCACGCCCGGGGTGATCCGGCGCAATGTGCTGGAGAGCCCGGCCTGGTACACCGCCTACACCCCCTATCAGCCCGAGATCAGCCAGGGCCGGCTCGAGGCGCTGCTCAACTTCCAGACGATGGTGGGCGACCTGACGGGGCTACCGATCGCCAACGCCTCGCTGCTCGACGAGGGCACCGCGGTGGCCGAGGCGGTGACCGTCATGCGCCGGGCCGCGCGGCAGCGGCCCGCCCGCCTCGTTCTCGACGCCGACTGCCTGCCGCAGACCATCGCCGTGGTCCGCACGCGATGCGAGGCGGTCGGGATCGAGGTGGTCGTCGCCGACCTCTCCCGCGGGCTGCCCGAGGTCGACTGCTTCGGCGTGGTGCTGCAGTACCCCGGCGCCTCCGGGGCGGTGCGCGAGCTCGCGCCGCTGGTGGCCGCCGCGCACGAGTCCGGAGCCCTGGTCACCGTGGCCGCCGACCTGCTCGCGCTGACCGTGCTCGCACCGCCGGGGGAGTGGGGCGCGGACATCGCGGTCGGCTCCACGCAGCGTTTCGGGGTGCCGCTGGGCTACGGCGGGCCGCACGCCGCGTACATCGCCGTCCGCACCGGGCTGGAGCGTTCGCTGCCGGGCCGGTTGGTGGGGGTGTCCGTGGACGCGGCGGGACGCCCCGCCTGCCGGCTCGCGCTGCAGACCCGCGAGCAGCACATCCGCCGCGACAAGGCCACCTCCAACATCTGCACGGCGCAGGTGCTGCTGGCCGTCATCGCTTCGATGTACGCCGTCTATCACGGCCCCGACGGGCTGCGCGAGATCGCCTCCCGGACGCACCGGCGCGCCGCGGCGCTGGCCGTCCGGCTGCGGGCCGGCGGCGTGGAGATCGTGCACGACAGCTTCTTCGACACCGTGCTGGCCCGTGTTCCCGGGCGGGCAGCAGAGATCGTCGCCGCCGCCGCCGGCCACGGCGTACACCTGCGCGGGGTGGACGCCGATCACGTCGGGATCTCCTGCTCGGAGACCACCACACCGGCCCACCTGGACACGGTCGCCGCCGCCTTCGGGGTCAGCGCCGCCCCGGGCGACCCCGGCGACGGAGCCCTTCCCGCC
>NZ_JAAXKZ010000084.1 GCF_012911875.1 Pseudonocardia bannensis
CACCCGCCCCGAGTCAGCCCCGGTCCACCGGCGCCTCCCAGTCGACGATCGGTCCGGCCGGGACGATCCGCAGCGGGTTCACCATCGGGTGTGTGCCGTAGTAGTGCCGGCGGATGTGGTCGAGGTGCGTCGTCTCCCGGAAGGCCGGGAGGCGGTAGAGATCGCGGGCGTATCCCCAGAGGTTCGGGTAGTCGGTGAGCCGGCGCAGGTTGGCCTTGAAGTGGTAGTGGTACACCGCGTCGAACCGGGCGAGGGTGACCCACAGCCGCACGTCGCTCTCGGTGAGCGCGTCGCCGAACAGGAACCGGGATCCGCCGAGCCGGGCCTCGAGGTCGTCGAGGGTCGCGAACAGTGCCTGCACGGCGGCGTCGTACGCCGCCTGGTTCGGGGCGAACCCGCACTTGTAGACGCCGTTGTTGACCGTGTCGTAGACGACCTGGTTGAGCGCATCGATCTCGGCGCGCAACGGCTCCGGGTAGAGCACGACCGCGGGATCGGCCCACCTGGCGAACGCCGAGCCCAGGTCGCGGGTGATGTCGGGGAAGTTGTTGCTGACGATCCGGCCGGTCTCCCGGTCCCACAGCACCGGGGTGGAGACGTGCCCGTCGTAGCCGGGGTCGGTGGCCTCGTAGGCCTCGCGCAGCAGGGTGAACCCGTTCACCGGGTCCGGGCCGTGGCCCGGACCCTCGCGGAACGCCCAGCCGCGGCCGTCGCGGACCGGGTCGAGAACCGACAGCGAGACGACGTCGTGCAGCCCGAGCAGCGAGCGCACGATCGCTGCGCGGTGCGCCCACGGGCACGCCCATGAGACGTAAAGGTGGTAGCGGCCGGGCTCGGCGCGGTGGCCGGTGGAACCGTCGGCGCTGATGCGGCCCTGGAAGCGGTACACCGGGCGCTCGAACGCCGCCGCCCCCTTCCTGGCCGGAACCGTGTAGTCGCCGTACGTCGCGAAGTCGACCGGGCTCGCGGTGGGTGCGGTGGTGGTCATGGCGACAGCCTGCACTCACCGGGCCCGCATCGACGAGCCCTGCGGACCGCCGCCGCCCCTTTCCACGGCCTCGCGGTAGGGCACCACCCGGGCCGCGGGTGGCAGGCACGCGCCCTACCTGGGCCGACCGGCCCTCCCCGGTCTGCGCGGCCCGGGCTGCGCTCCCAGGCCGGGTCGGCTCGCCGCAGATGGTGCCCACAGGACGAGGTTGCCGGGTCCGGCGCCGCCCACACTGCGAACACGGGCGGCTCCCCACCGCCCCGGGTACATGAGGAGGGCCGGCATGGGTGCCGTGACGGCGCGGCGCGGCATCCGCTCAGCCACCGCGCTTGCGACCCCGCAGTGCCTGCGCCACACGGATCGGCAGCAGGCCGAACAACGGCGCCCGCCGGCCGATGTCCGCGCGGTCCTCGCGATCGAAGGCCCGGGCATAGCGCTGCGCGTCCTGCTCGCTCGGATAGCGCTTCGCACCGCCCGCCCCGCAGCCGCGCTGGCACTCCCAGCGCATGGTCTGACCCTCGCTGGCGAAGCGGAAGCGATGGCCGAGGACCTGACACCAGAACATCCCCGTCGATGCTAACCGGGTCCTGCCGGCAGCGCCGCCACGTGCGCCGCTGACATCCCTCTCGTACGAAAGCCGGCCACGCCATGACGACCACCAGCGAAGCGCGGACCGTCCGCACCGACATACCCGCCCGCCTCGACCGGCTGCCTTGGTCTCGCTTCCACTGGCGCATCGTGATCGGCCTCGGGACGGTGTGGATCCTCGACGGCCTCGAGGTGACCATCGTCGGCGCGGTGGCCTCCCGGATGACCGAGCCGGGCAGCGGGATCAACCTCACCTCGGCCGACGTGGGGATCGCCGGCGCCCTCTACGTCGCCGGCGCGTGCCTCGGTGCGCTGTATTTCGGCCAGCTCACCGACCGCTACGGTCGCAAGAAGCTCTTCATGGTGACGCTGGCCATCTACCTGGTGGCGACCGTCCTGACCGCCTTCTCGTTCGCGCCCTGGTACTTCTTCCTGTGCCGGTTCTTCACCGGGATGGGCATCGGCGGGGAGTACTCGGCCATCAACTCGGCGATCGACGAGCTCATCCCCGCCCGCAACCGCGGCCAGGTCGACCTCGCGATCAACGGCAGCTTCTGGGTCGGGTCGGGCCTCGGCGCGCTGGTCTCGCTGCTGCTGCTCGACGAGTCCCTCTTCCCGCCGAACATCGGCTGGCGGATCGCCTTCGGGCTCGGTGCCGTCCTGGGGCTGGGGATCCTGCTGGTCCGCCGCCACGTCCCGGAGAGCCCGCGCTGGCTGTTCCTGCACGGCCGGGTCGAGGAGGCCGAGCGGATCGTCGACCAGATCGAGGCCGAGGTCCGCGCCGAGACCGGCGCGGACCTCCCCCCGCCCACCTACGCGATCACGGTGCGGGCGCGGGACTCGGTTCCCTACCGGGAGCTGGTCAGGATCGCCTTCACGCGCTATCCGAACCGCGCGATCCTGGGCCTGTGCCTGTTCATCGGGCAGGCGTTCCTCTACAACGCCGTGACGTTCGACCTCGGGACCCTGCTGAACGGCTTCTTCGGGGTCGGTTCGAGCGACGTGCCACTGTTCATGGTGCTGTTCGCGGCGAGCAACTTCCTGGGCCCGCTGCTGCTCGGACGGTTGTTCGACACGGTGGGGCGGATCCCGATGATCGCGGGCACCTACCTCGGCTCGGCCGTCCTCGTGGTCGTCCTGGCGCTGCTGTTCCGCAACGGCAGCCTCACGACCGGGTCGTTCATGGCGCTGCTCATGGCGACGTTCTTCCTGGCCTCGGCCGGGGCCAGCTCGGCCTACCTGACCGTCAGCGAGGTCTTCCCGATGGAGACCCGCGGGCTGGCGATCGCACTGTTCTACGCGACCGGGACGGCCATCGGCGGCATCACCGGCCCACTGGTGTTCGGCACCTTCATCCACAGCGGGCAGGCCTCGCTCGTCGCCACCGGGTTCCTGATCGGCGCCGCGGCGATGGCGCTGGGCGGCATCGCGGAGCTGATCTTCGGCGTGCGGGCCGAGGGGAAGTCGCTGGAGAACATCGCCACCCCGCTCACCGCCGAAGAGGTCGAGGCCGACCCGCGGCGGCAGGGCGAGATCCAGGCCGCACGCGAGCTCGGGCGCGACACCGAGCAGCAGCACCTGGACGCCCGGGCCCGCAACATGCGGATCCTGCGGCGGGCCGCGGAGCGGGCCGAGCACGAGCGGCGCGGCCTGCGCCGGTTCCGTCCGGGCCCGGGCAGGGCGTTCTACTCCCCCGGCCAGATCGGCACGGCAGGCACGACGAGCCGCTGGTACGCGGCCTCCGACGAGGAGCTCGACCGGGAGCTCGACGCGGTCAGCCGGGCTCTCGCCCACCACGGCCCGACGCGGGTCAGCGAGCTCGCGCGCTACGTCGGCAGCCGCTACTGGGGGCCGGGTCGCTTCCGCAACGCGTTGAACGAGGCGGAGGCCGAGGGGCACGTGGAACGATTCTCGCGCGACAACTACCGGCCCGGCGGCGCGCCCCGGGGCGAGTCCCGCCCGAAGGCGGCCTCCGGTCGCTGAGCGGGCGGTGCGGCCCGGCGCCGCTCGCCGGTCACTCACTCGTCGCGAGCGGGCGGGTCGGTTTGGACGGGACCGGCGCCGTGCCGATCGTCAACTCCTCCGGGCTCGACGCCGCCGGGGTCCTGCAGCGCAGCAGGGCCTCCGGGTGCTCGGTCCGCAGGAACGCGATCAGCTGCTCGCGGATCTCGCAGCGAAGGTCCCACGAACTTGGCCCGTCGGCGGCCGAGGCGAGCACCCGCACGACCATCGACCACGGCGTGGAGTCGACGACCTGCAGCACCCAGTCCCGGCGGTCCCACAGCGGGGAGGCCTCGACGATCCGATGGGCCTCGGCTCGCAGCTCCTGCACCGGGGCGCCGTAGTCCAGGTGCAGCACGACGGCGCCGAGCACCCGGGCCTCATTGCGGGTCCAGTTCTGGAACGGGGTGTTCGTGAAGTACACGGTGGGCAGCACAAGTCGCCGCCAGTCCCACAGCCGCACGACCACCCGGGTCAGGGTCAGCTCCTCGACCCAGCCCCACTCCCCCTCGACGACCACGACGTCGTCGAGCCGGAGCTGATCGGTCATCGCCAGCTGCAGCCCGGCCAGCACGTTGCGCAGCATCGTCTGGGCGGCCAGCCCGGCCACCGCACCGGCGACCCCCGCCGACGCCAGCAGCGAGAGGCCGAAGGTGCGCAGCGACTCGAACGTCATGAGCATCGCCGAGAACGCCAGCATGATGACGCCGGCCGTCGTGAGCCGGCGCAGCACCGTGATCTGGGTCCGGACCTTGCGGTTGCGCCTGTTGTCGGAGACGTCCACGCGCAGGCTCTGGAAGGCGATGTCTTCCATGACGTAGAGCAGCCGGACCACCAGCCAGGCCGCCACCCCGATGAGCACGAGGAGCAGGACGTGCCGGACTCCGCGGGCCACCTCGTTGTGCGCGGGCGCCGAGGTGTAGAGCGCACCGACGACCAGCAGCGCGACCCATGGGCGGTGACAGCGCTGGTGCAGCAGCCATAGCAGGCGCCGGTCGCCGCCGCGGCGGCGCGCGAGCCAGCGCACCAGCACTCCGGACAGCCAGCCCGCGGCCAGGGCACCGGCCGTCCATGCCAACGGCGCCAGCACCAGGTTCACCCACTGCGCGCCGGTCAGCACTGCGCCCGACCCGCCGGCGGCGCCGGGAGGGGCGGCGCGTCGCGTTCGAGGTCCCACATCCGCCGGTAGGCCCCGTCGCTCGCGAGGAGCCCGGCGTGCGTGCCCCGCTCGACGACACGGCCGGCGTCGAGGACGACGATCTCGTCCACGGCCTCCAGCGCCGCGAGCCGGTGCGTGACCAGCAGCGTGGTGCGTCCGGCCGCGGCACACAGCAGCTCGGTGGTCAGCGCGTCGCCGGTGGCCGGGTCGAGGTGCTCGGCCGGCTCGTCGAGCAGCAGGACCGGCGGGTCGGCGAGCAGCACCCGGGCCAGCGCGATGCGCTGGCGCTGGCCGCCGGAGATGCGGCAGCCGTGCTCGCCGACGGGGGTCTCGAGCCCGTCGGGCAGGCCGTCCACCCAGTCCAGGAGCCCGGCGCCGGCGAGCGCGGCGCGCACCTCGTCCGGGCTCGCCGAGCGGCGCGCGAGCAGCACGTTCTCCCCCACGCTGGTGTCGAAGACGTGCGCGTCCTGTGCGCAGAGCCGCACCACCCGGCGCACCTCGTCGGCGGCCAGCTCGGTGACGTCGACGCCGCCCAGCCGGACCCGGCCGGTGCACGGGTCCAGGAACCGCAGCAGCACCGCGACCAGGGTTGACTTGCCCGCGCCGCTCGGGCCGACCACCGCCACCCGCCGGCCGGGCACGAGCTCGAGGTCCACCCCCTGCAGGGCCGGGGCGACCGCCCCCGGCCAGCGGGCCACCAGCCCCTCCACCCGCAGCGGGTACGGCGGATCCGGAAGCGGGGCGGGCACCACCGGCTCGGCCACGGGTTCCGTCCGGTCGAGCACGTCGACCACCCGGGCCGCCGAGCGGCGCACGTCCGCGAGATCACGGGGGGCCTGGGCCAGCACGGTGACGACCTCGGACACCGCGAGGGGGGTGAGCCCGATGACGGCGAGAGCCACACCGTCGAGGGCGCCGGACCGTACGGCGGTGACCCCGGCCGCCAGCGCCGCACACCCCGCCAGCCCGGTCGTGAGCGTGGCAAGGCCTGCGGCGAGCCCGTGCGCCCGGGCCGTCCCCCCGCGGGCCCGGCTCAGCGCACGATCGACGGCGGCCACCCGGTCCAGCCGCGAGCGCGTGGCGTCGCAGGCGAGCAGGTCGGGCATCGCGTGCAGCAATTCGGTCGTCGCCGCGGTCAACTCGCCGCGCAGCGGCGCGACCCGGTCCTCGGCGCGGCCGCTCCTGCACTCCGCCAGCCACGGCACCACGAGCGCGCCGATCACCAGTCCCGTGAGCAGGGCGAGTCCGGCCACCGGCAGCAGCGACCACAGCAGGACGACGGCACCGGTCCCGACAAGGGTGCCGGCGGCGTAGGGCGCGAGGACACGCAGGAACAGGTCCTGCTGGGTGTCGACGTCGGCGACGAACCGGGCGAGCAGGTCCCCGGACCGGTACGCGGGAAGGCCCGCGGGCGCGATCCGCTCCAGCCGCGTCCAGACCGCGACGCGCAGTCGCCCGAGCACCCGGAAGGCGGCGTCGTGCGACACCAGCCGTTCGGCGTAGCGGGCGGCGCCCCGGGTCAGGCTGAGGGCCCGCACCCCGGCGATCGCCACGGCCAGGTACAGGATCGGGGGGTGCTGGGCGGCGCGGGCGATGAGCCACGCCGAGGTCGCGAGCAGGCCGACGGCCGCGGCCAGCGCCACGGCGCCGCACACGACGGCGAGGACCAGCCGCCTGCCGACCGGTCGGCCGTATGCAGCGATGCGGCGCACCGGCGCGCGGCCCCGCTCCCCCGCCTTCGTTCTCATGCCGGCACCGCCTCCGGCGCCGGGACCGACCGGTCGTCCAGCCGCACGACCCGGTCGGCCAGCCCCAGCGGCCCGGGCCGGTGGGTGATCAGCAGGACGGTGCGGTAGGCGCAGTGGGGGCGCAGCGCGTCGACCACGGCCCGTTCGGTCGCGATGTCGAGCCCGGCCGTCGGCTCGTCCAGCACGAGCAGCGGCACGTCCCGCAGCAGTGTCCGGGCCAGCGCGACCCGCTGGCGCTGGCCCGCGGAGAGCCCGCAGCCGCGCTCGCCGAGGAGGGTGTCCGGACCTGGCCCGCCTCGCAGGCCCGCGGCCGACAGAGCCCGGCACACCGCGGCCTCACCGGCCCCGGGATCGGCGAGCCGGACGTTCTCGGCGATCGTCCCGGCCAGCAGCCGTGGTTGCTGGGGCAGGTAGGCGAGCCGGCGCCGCCAGGCGTCGGGATCGACTCCGGCCAGGTCCACCCCGCCGACGCTCACCCGGCCCCGGGCCGGGGCGAGGAAGCCGGCGAGCAGCGCGGCCAGCGTCGACTTCCCGCAACCGGTAGGCCCGACCAGGGCCACCGTCTCGCCGGGCCGCAACTCCAGCGACACGTCCGCGACCGCAGGCTGCGCGCGGCCCGGGTACTCGACGGTGACGCCCTCCACCCGCACCGGGTGGAGCCGCACGTCGGGCACGGCGATCGCATGAGCACCGGATGCCGGGGGCCGCAGCGGCGGCGTCTCCAGCACCGCGACGACGCGGCCGGCCGCCGCGAGTCCCTCGACGCACGCATGGTGGTGCACGCCCACCTGTCGCAGCGGGCGGTATGCCTCGGGCGCCAGGATCAGCACGAGGAGCGCGGTCTCGAGATCGACCGCCCCCCCGATCAGGCGCAGGCCGAGCCCCACGGCGACCAGGGCCACCGACAGCGTCGAGACCAGTTCCAGCACCAGGGCGGACAGGAACACCACGCGCAGCGTCGACATCGCCGCGCGCGCGTGCCGGTCGGTCACCTCGCGGATCGCATCGGCCTGTGCCCGTGCCCGCCCGAACACCTTCAGCGTCGGCAGGCCCGCGACGACGTCGAGGAAGTGACCGGCGAGGACGGCGAGGGTGCGCCACTGCCGCTGCGCCCGGTGCCGGGTCGCCAGCCCGATCAGGACCATGAAGACGGGCACCAGTGGCAGCGTCACGGCGATGGTCACCGCGGCGACCAGGTCGGCCCCGAGCACGCGGAGCAGGACCGCGACCGGCACCAGTACCGCGAGCACGAGCTGCGGCAGGTAACGGGCGAAGTAGTCGTCGAGGCCGTCGAGGCCCCGGGTCGCCAGCGCTCCCAGCTCGGCGCTGCGCTCGCCGGTCAACCAGCCGGGGCCGAGTCGCACCGCGTGGGCGAGCAGCCGGGACCGTAGCTGCGCCGTCACCACGGCGGCGGACCGGTGGGCCGCAGCCTCCTGCACCCAGTCCAGCCCCGCCCGCGCGAGCACCACGGCGGCGAGCAGCAGCAGCGACATCCGCAGCGCGGCGAGATCCGCGCCCTCAAGGAACGCCGCGGTGATCGTGCCGGCGAGCAGGCCGGCCTGCGCGATCAGCAGCCCGGCCGCGACGAGCCCCAGCACCACACACAGCGCCAGGTAGGCCCGGGCGGCGCGGGCGTGCGCGAGCAGTCGCGGATCCAGTGGTCGCAGGACCGCATCCCCGGTGGCTGGCACGCCGGTGTCCTAGCCCGGGGCCGCGTGGTCGGTTGCGCCGAGCCCCGGCCCGCCGATGCGCCTGGCGAACACCCAGTAGGTCCAGGCCTGGTATCCCAGCACGACGGGCAGGAAGATCGCCGCCACCCAGGTCATGATCGTGAGCGTGTACGGGCTCGAACTGGCGGCCTGGACCGTGAGGTCGTAGGCCGGGTCGAGCGACGAGGGCAGCACCGCGGGGTACAGCGCCAGGAACAACGTCGACGTACCGGCCACGATCCCGGTGCCGGTCAGTGTGAACGCCCACGCCGCCGTACGTGCCCGGCTCAGCAGCCATGCGCCCAGCAGCGCCACGACGGCGACCACGCCGGTCACCAGGGTCGCCGTCGAACCGCGGTGCACCTGGGTCCGGAACAGGAACACCGCGGCCAGCACGACCGCCACGGGACCGAGCCACATGGCCACCGTCCGGGCCCGCCGGGCCGACGCGCCCGCCGTCCGCAACGTCAGGAACAGCGCGCCGTGCAGGGCGAACAGCACGAGCGTGGTCAGGCCGCCGATCAGGGCGTACCAGCTGACCAGGTCGCCGAGGCCGCCGGTGAACACGTGCCCCGGGCCGATCGGCAGCCCACGCAGTACGGCTCCCCAGATCACGCCCCAGAGCGCGGCCGGGATCGCACTGCCCACGATCAGCGCGGCCTCCCAGCCCGCCCGCCATCGCGGGTCGTCGCTGCGACCGCGGAACTCGAAGGCCACGCCGCGCACGATGAGCGCCAGCAGAATGATCAGGAGTGGCACGTAGAGGCCGGAGAACATGGTCGCGTACCACAGCGGGAAGGCCGCGAAGGTGGCCCCGGCGGCGACGATGAGCCATACCTCGTTGCCGTCCCAGACCCCGCCGATCGTGTGGATGAGCGCGGTCCGCTCGGCGTCGTCGCGACCGAGCACCCGGAGCAGCATCCCGACGCCGAAGTCGAAGCCCTCCAGGAGGAAGTAGCCGGCCCACAGGACGGCGATGGCGACGAACCAGAGCACGGCGAGGTCCATGGCTGCCCGGATCGGTGGCGGTCAGTAGGCGAGCGTGGTGGGACGCTCGCGCTGGTCGGTGCGCTGCTGCTGGGGCGGCAGGCCCGCGGCGGCGCTGCGGCGCAGCAGCAGAACGCCGAGGACCCCGAGGGCCCCGTACAGCAGCGTGAAGGCGATCAGGGAGGTCAGCACGGTGCCGGGGCCGACGGACGGAGAGACGCCGACGGCGGTCCGCATCTGGCCCCAGACGATCCAGGGCTGGCGGCCCATCTCGGTGAAGATCCAGCCGAAGGAGGAGCCGAGCAACGACGCCACGATCCCGGCCACCGCCCACCGGTGGAACCCGGGGCCGCCCGGGAACCGGCCTCCGCGCAGGGCCCACAACCCGATCGCGGCGACGAGCGCGGCGAACGCGCCCAGCCCGATCATGAGCCGATAGGACCAGTAGGTGACCGGGATGACGGGCCGGTAGTCCCCGGGCCCGAACTGAGCGTCGTACCGCTGCTCGAGGTCGTAGATGCCCTCCACCCTGCCGTCGAACGAGCCGGTGGCCAGGAAGGACAGCAGCCCGGGGACCTTGATGCTCCAGATCTCCCGGGACCCGTCGAGGGTGCCGATGGTGATCACCGAGAACGGCGCGGGCTGCTCGGTCCGGTACAGCGCCTCGGCGGCTGCCATCTTCATCGGCTGCTGCTGGGTCATGATCACCCCCTGGGTGTGTCCGGAGACGGCGACGGCGATCCCGGCGACCACCGTGACCCACATGCCCGCCCTCGTGGCCCGCCGGAACACGGCCGCGTCCTCGGTGTGGCCGCGCCGCCACAGCTGCCAGGCGCTGATCCCGACCACGAACGCGCCCGCGGCGAGGAACGCCGCGGATACCGTGTGCAGGACCGCGACGAGCGTCGTCGACTGGAAGAGAACGGCGCCGATGTCCGTGAGCCGGGCGCGACCGCCCGCCGGGTCGACGACGAACCCCACCGGGTGCTGCATCCAGGCGTTCGCCGCCAGGATGAAGAACGACGAGATCAGCGAACCCACCGCCACCAACCAGATGGTCGCGAGGTGCAGCCGCGGGCCGAGCCGGTCCCAGCCGAAGATCCACAGACCCAGGAACGTCGACTCCAGGAAGAACGCGAGCAAGCCCTCGAAGGCGAGCGGGGCGCCGAAGATGTCCCCGACGAAGCGGGAGTACTCGCTCCAGTTCATTCCGAACTGGAACTCCTGGACGATCCCGGTGACGACGCCGAGCGCGAAGATGATCAGGAACATCCGGCCGAAGTACAGGGTGAGCCGCCGGTAGGACGGATCACCGGTGCGGACCCAGGCGGTCTGGAACCCGGCCACGATCCAGGCCATGCCGATTGTCAGCGGCACGAACAAGAAGTGGTAGACGGTCGTGATCCCGAACTGCCACCGCGCGAGGTCAAGTGAGGTCACCCGTACCTCCCCATGATCACGTGCTCGGAACCTCCCGTCGGGTCACCCCTGTTCCGGCCAGTGTCGGACCGCGACACAGCGGTCCACCTCGGCCCGGTGGCGCCAGCCGCGGGGGACGGAGCCGACCTGGCAGGGCAGCCACCGGGGCACCCCGTCCCGGTTGACCGGCGCCCGGCGGGGAACCCCCACGGATGACGGCAGCCGACGATCGCATCGCGCAACTACAGGCACGGGTCCGCCTCGGCGCGGGCTTCGGACTCACCGACCGGGACCGCGTGCTGCGCGGCCTCTCCGGCCTCGCCAAGCACCTGGCCGGCTGGGGTCCCGAGCAGGTCGACATCGAGGCCTCGGTCAAGGACCGCGACGGCCCCGACCAGCGCGTGACGGTCAACCTGTGGCTGACCGGTTGGCCGCACCTCGTGGCCGGTTCACGGCTGCCGGACCTCGACCAGGCACTCGTCGAGGCGCGCAAGGACCTGATCAGGCGGATCGAGGACGAGAAGTCGCGCCGTGAGCCGCACAAGGGGCGCGCCCCGGCCCCGGCCGGCGCGCGCTCAGCTTCCTCTCCCCTGCGGGGACGACACTGAGGCGGCACTGAGGCGACACTGAGGGCTCAGCGGAGAGGAGCGTGCCGTGAGCGCGATCGGAGCCCTGCTCGGAACCGTCCTGCTGCTGTTCCAGATCGTCCTGATCGCCCGGCTCGTCCTGGACTGGGTCGGAGTGCTGGCCGGCGGGGGCGGGTGGGCGTCGAGCGCGCGGCGGGTGACCCACGCCGTGACCGAACCGCTCATCGCGCCGGTGCGCCGGGTGCTGCCGCCGGTGCGGATCGGCTCGGTGTCGATCGACCTGGCATTCACCGCCGTCTTCGTCGGGGTGCTGGTGCTGCGCTGGGTCGTGCTGAGCCTGTGAGCCGGCGGGGCCGGCGCTCAGCGGCTCACAGCAGGCCGGTCTCCACCATCAACACCCAGATGCCCACCCCGGTACCGATGACGATCCCGTCGATGGCCGCCCACTGGGCGCGTTTGCCGGGACTGCGGTCGAGTACCAGGGCGACGACGCCGAGGATGACGGCGAGCGGGGCGAGCACGGCCGGGAGGAACAGGACCGACACGAGCGAACCGGCGAGGGAGAAATAGCTCAGAGGAGCGGTACCGCCGGCGTCGGGACGACGTGTCCGCGCTGGGCGGCGCACGATCCGCTGGCACTGCACGAGCAGCAGTTGCCAGGAGGATGCGGCGGGGATGATCATGATGCGGCTTCTCCGGGTTCGGCTTCCTGACGTCGAACTCGTTTCGAGGCCCTCGTCCGTTAGCACCGGTCCACGAGGATCGTCACTTCCGCAGCGTCCGGCCGTCGGGACCGCGTTGCACCGTGGGCGAACGGTGCGTCGATCACCCGGCCCGGCAGCCGGTCGGGCCCATCCGGGTCCGGGGCTCCGGGCCCGCCTACGGTGCCGCCGACCGGCAGGCGGGATGGCCGGCCCGGCTGTTCGTGCAGCGGCCCGGCTGCAGGGCGACCTGGGCCATGCCCGGCAGGCCGTTGCGACTCATCAGGCCGCCCACGACGAGGATCTCCGGGTGCCCGGGATCTCGAGGGCCCGGGTCGACCCGGATCCGGCCGACCCGCTCCTGGGCTGCTCCCGTCGCCGAGGCGACGGCGCCGCCCAGGGGCGGCGCCTCGACGCCCGCGGTCCACAGCACGGTCCCGGCGGGACAGCAGACCGCCGCCCCACCCAGCCACCGTGCCGCCCCGGCCCGGTAGGTCGTCACCTGCCGGGGGTGATGCCCGCCGCGAGCGTGACCCGGCAGTGTCGCTCGACAGCGACGACGTGGGAGGACACCATGACGAACCAGGACACGCACGCAGCTCGACCGGAGCTCGACCGGCTGCTCGTCACCGGGGTGACCCTCGCCGGTGCGGCCACGGCGCTCGGGCTGGCGGGGCTCGCGATGAGCATCGTCGTGCTGCTCGGGCACTTCCGGCGCTGGATGCGCCAGACGGACGTAACCCCGAGTGAGATCGCCCGGCACAGGTGGACCCAGGCCCGGGCGGCCACCACCGCCGGGCGGGAGGCCTGGCGCAAGGCAGACGCGGGATACCGCGTCCACGCGGACGGCTAGGTCGCCGGTTGCTGGTCCCTACCGGCCTCGTCCTGGCGCTCGTCCTCGAAGGCGTAGCGGATGTCGAACGGCTTGTTCGTGATGAACAGGACCGTCACGTCCTGGTCCTGGGTCGCGCCGTGCTCCATGAGCATCCCCTCCGGGAACCACACGAAGCTACCGGGCCCGAACGATCCAGCGTGGGTCTGCAGCACTCCGTCCAGCACGTACATCCCGTGTGCGCAGTTGTGCCGGTGCCAGACGTTGGTGAAGCCCGCGTCGTAGCGGATCAGCTGCACCGACATGCCCGTGTCCGGGTCCGAGACGAACTCCTTGATCGGGATCCCCACCCCGAGCTGAGGGATGACGAGCTCGCCCCAGGGCATGGTGGTCGAGTCGAAGCTCAGCAGCTCCCGGTTCGTCGTCACGTCACTCATGTCAATCCCTCCCGCACGGAGTCGGGTAGCCGGGGTGGCTCGGGCCCATCGCAAGGACAGCGAGGCCGGACGCGAGACTGGCAGCCCGCGGGCGGTCGTCACAGGGCCGTTCGGCAGTCGTCGGACATTTCGTTTCCCGGCACCGCCGCCGGCCGTCGCCCCCGGGCGGTCGGAATACGGTCCCGGGTCCCGGGGTACCTCCGGCTGTGAAGTTTGGGATCGCCACATTCGTGACCGATGAGGGCATCCGGCCCGACGTGCTGGGCCGGGCGCTGGAGGAACGCGGGTTCGACTCGCTGTTCCTCGCCGAGCACTCGCACATCCCGACCAGCCGGGAGACGCCGTACCCCGGAGGGGGTGAGCTCCCCCGGGTGTACTACCGGACCCTCGACCCGTTCGTCGCGCTGACCGCGGCCGGTGGAGCGACGAACGACCTGCTCCTCGCCACCGGGATCGCGCTGCTGCCCCAGCGCGACCTCATCCACACCGCCAAGCTGGTCGCCAGCCTGGACTACCTCTCCGACGGCCGGGTCGCGTTCGGCGTGGGCGCAGGCTGGAATCGCGAGGAGATGCGCAACCACGGCGTCGAACCCCGGACCCGGGGTGCGCTGATGGACGAGCAACTGGCCGCGCTCAAGACCATCTGGACCCAGGACGAGGCCGAGTTCCACGGTAAGTACGTGAACTTCGACCCCATCTACTCCTGGCCCAAGCCGGTGCAGAAGCCGCACCCTCCGATCTATCTCGGCGGGGAGAGCCGGGCCGCGCTGAACCGGCTCCTCCGGTACGGCGACGCCTGGCTGCCGCGCGCCCACACCTCGCCCGAGGAGATGCGCCGGGTCCGGCAGTGGCTCGCCGACAACGGCCGCCCCGACGTGCCGTTCACGGTCTTCGGGGCGGGCACGGAGCAGGCGGAGCTGGCCGGCTACCGCGAGGCCGACGTCGAGCGGGTGACGTTCATGCTCGACACCCTGCCGGAGGCGGAGACGCTGGAGACCCTCGACCGGCTCGCCAAGATCGCCGACGCGCACCGCTGACCGAACCGGGACGAACCACCCCTTGTCCCGGGCCCACAGGAGTGCTTGCCTCGTCGGGGGGCCGCGACGCAGCGACCCACGGCCGGGGAGGTCCGACGATGGCGACGGCTCAGGAGATCGGCCGGATGGACGCGGTCACGATCGCGGACCACGTGGCGGCGAAGCGGCTCTCACCGGTCGAGGTCGTCGACGCGGTGCTCGACCGGCTGGACCGGCTCGACCCGGTCCTGAACGCCTTCACCACCGTCGTGCCCGAGGAGGCCCGGCGGCGGGCCAAGCGGCTCGAGGCCGAGATCGCGGCCGGGCACGACGTCGGGCCGCTGGCCGGCGTCCCTACCGGCGTCAAGGACCTGATCTGCACCAAGGGGATCCGCACCGCATCGGGCTCGCACGCCTACGCCGACTTCGTGCCCGACGAGGACGACGTCGTGGTCGAGCGGATCGAGGCGGCCGGCGCGATCCTCATCGGCAAGACGCAGGTGCCGGAGTTCGGCTACTCCGGCACCGGGCAGACACCGCTGGCCGAGCCGACCCGCAACCCGTGGAACCTGGAGCGCACCTCGGGCGGCTCGTCGGCCGGCACCGGCGCCGCGGTCGCGACCGGCATCGGCCCCTTCTCCCTGGGCAGCGACGGCGGCGGCTCGGTCCGGATCCCCGCCAGCTTCTGCGGCGTCTACGGGATCAAGGCAACCATGGGCCGGGTGCCGCTGTACCCCGGGACGAAGGACGAGCGCTACCCCGGCGTGTCGAGCTGGGAGTCCCTGGAGCACATCGGCCCGCTGACCCGCACGGTCGCCGACGCCGCGCTGGTCCTCTCCGTCATCGCCGGCCACGACGACCGCGACCGGCTCAGCATCCCGTCCGACGACGTCGACTGGCGGCGCGCCGTCGACGGCGACCTGCGGGGTCTGCGCGTCGCCTACAGCCCCGACCTGGGGTACGCGGCCGTCGACCCGGAGGTACGGGCGGTCGTCGACCGTGCCGCCGAGGTGTTCGAACGCGATCTCGGCTGCGTCGTCGAGCGCGCCGACCCCGGCTGGGCCGATCCGTACGAGTCGTTCTGGGGCGTCGTCGTCAACGAGAGCGACCTGGCGGGCCTGCGTCGCCTCGCCGACTCCCTCGGCGACCGGATGAGCCCACACCTGGTCGACGTGCTGCGCACCGAATGGACCGCCGAACAGCTGACTTCCGCCGTGATGGGACGCAAGGCCGTCCACAACGCAGCCTGGCGGTTCTTCCGCGGCTACGACCTGCTGCTGACCCCGACGCTGGCCGTCCCCGCGTTCGAGCACGGGATCCAGGGTCCGACCGTCATCGACAGCCGCGAGGTGGAGCCGTTCTACTGGCTGTCGTTCACCTTCCCCTACAACCTGACCGGGCAGCCCGCCGCGACCGTGCCCGCCGGCTTCACCACGGACGGGCTGCCGGTCGGGATGCAGATCGTCGGGCGCCGCCTCGACGACGCCCTGGTGCTGCGGGCGTCCGCGGCGTTCGAGGCGGCCGTCCCGTGGGCCGACCGGTGGCCGGCGCTGCTCGACGAGATGGGGTTGTGACCGCTCTCACCACCCCCGCCTGACCCGCCTCCCCTCGGCCGTTCACATGGTCACCGGGTGCTCACCGCCTCGAGCCGCATCGTGACGCTGCGTCGCCTCTGACAGGCGCGGATGCGTTCCGGCGCAGCCACGCGCGCCCGGGCGAGTGGCCGGACATCACGCTGCGATCAATCGGCAGCGAACGATGTAGTCGAACCGGATTACCCCCCTTTTGGGGTATTCGGCGTCTCCTCCCACGTAACCATCAGGCGACCTGTTCGTTGGAGCCCTCGGCAGTCCGGACCGCAGGAGTGCCCTTCCCGAAGGATCCGTCGCGTCGTCGCTCCCCCGGTGGCGCCGCGCCCGCTGGAGGACTACCTCGACATGGCAAGACACTCTGCCGAGCCGACCGGCTCCGCACCGGCCGTCGCCCCCGGGCTGCGCGACCGCGTCCTGGGTCGTCGCAAGTTCCTGACCTACCTCGTCGCCGGTTCGACGCTGACCGTCGCCGCGAAGGTCGGTTTCGACACCTTGGCCCCCGGTACCGCATCCGCGCTGGTCCCCAGCCCGCCGCAGCCGGCCGACGTCACCGACCTCGGCGACATCCTGATCATGGCGGGCAAGCCCACCGAGGGCCTGCTCATCCAGCTGGAGATCCAGGAGGACGGCAACGTCCGTGTGGAGCTGCCCCGTATGGAGGTCGGCCAGGGCCTGACCACGTCGGTCGCGATGCTGGTGGCCGAGGAGCTCGACGTTCCACTCTCCGCGGTCTACATGCCCCTCGCCCCGGCCCGCCCGGAGCTGCTGTTCAACCAGCTCACCGGCGGTTCGAACTCGATCCGCTCGCTGTTCGGGCCGGTCCGTGCCGCGGCCGCGGTCGCCCGTGGCCGGCTGCTGGCCGCCGCCTCCGAGCAGCTGCGCGTCCCGGTCGGGGACCTGCAGCTCGCCGACGGCGTCGTCGTCGGCCCCAGCGACGTCCGCGCTGCGATCGGCACGCTGACCGGCGCCGCGGCCGCCCTCCCCCTCGGCGAGCTGACCGCCGCGCCGAAGAAGCCTTCGGACTACAAGCTCGTCGGGTCGCCGGTCTCGCGGGTGGACGCCCGCGCCATGGTCACCGGCGAGTTCAAGTACACCCTCGACCTCGACATCCCCGACGCCACGCCGGCGATGGTGCGCCGCCCGCCGACCATCAACGGCACGGTCGACTCGGTGAACAACGAGAAGGACGTCCGGAGCATGCCGGGTGTCATCGACGTCGTCGTGATCCCGAGCGGCGTCGCCGTGGTCGCCGAGACCTTCGGCCAGGCGCTCGACGCCAAGGACGCGCTCGACGTGACCTGGAAGAAGGGCACCGTCGACGGCCTGTCCGACGCCGAGATCAAGGAGCAGCTGCGCGGTGCGGCGCTGCCGTTCGCGGTCCCGGCGGCAGGCGAGCTGACCATCGACGCCGAGTTCGACTTCGCGTTCGCCAGCCACGCTCCGATGGAGACCAACTCCGCGGTGGCCGACGTGCGCCCGGACGGCGCCGAGATCTGGTCCGGTCTGAAGTCGCCGATCGTGGCGCAGCAGGCCATCGCCAAGGAGATCGGCCTGCCGGAGAACCTGGTCAAGGTCAACGTCGTGCAGTCGGGCGGCTCGTTCGGGCGCCGCCTGTTCTTCGACGGCGCCCTCGAGGCGGCGCAGATCTCCAAGGCGACCGGCCGGGTCATCAAGCTGATGTGGACCCGCGTCGACGACATGCGCCACGGCCGTGCGCGCGCCGGCAGCTTCCACCGCGTCCGGGTCACGCACGCTGCCGACCATGTGCTGAGCTTCGAGCACCGGGTCGCCAGCGTGGAGACCGACACCAAGCACGGCCTCGGTGAGATCCTCACCGCCACCGCGGCGAGCCTGCCGGTCGGCGGCAACATGAGCTTCGCCCAGACGATGTTCCTGACCACCGTGAAGTGCCCGTACAACTTCGGTGCGGTCACCCAGGTGCTCAACGAGATCCCGCTGGACATGCACACCGGGAGCTGGCGGTCGGTGTACTCGGCCAACACCCGTGGTGCCGAGGAGATCATCGTCGACGAGATCGCGGCGAAGCTGGGTCGCGACCCGGTCGAGTTCCGGCTGGAGGCCCTGAAGGAGGACCGCTACCGCGCGGTCCTGGAGAAGGTCGCCGACGAGGGCGGCTGGGGCGCGAAGATGGACAAGGGCTTCGCGCAGGGCGTCGCGTTCCACGCGGAGTACAAGTCCTGCACCGCCTGCCTGGTCGAGATCGATGCCCGTGACCCGCAGGACCCGCGGGTGACCAAGGCCGTCATCGCCGGCGACTTCGGCCTGCCGATCAACCCGCGCGGCCTGGAGTCGCAGCTGCTGGGCGGCCTGACCGACGCCATCTCGACCACGCTGCGCGCCGGCCTGCACATCGAGGACGGCCTGCCGCTGGAGGGCAGCTACTCGCAGTTCCACTACGCCCGCCAGGCCGACTCCCCGACCGACGTGAAGATCTTCATCATGCCGGCGAACGACAAGGGTGACCCGGGCGGTGCCGGTGAGCTCGGCGTCCCCGCGGCAGTCGGAGCGATCGGGAACGCCTACGCCCGCGCGACGGGCATCGCCCCGCGCAGCTTCCCGATCAACTTCCCGGTCGACTTCGACCCGTTCCCCCGCTGAGCGGAGCTTGCGAAGCGATCATCGACTCTGAGGAGTTCCTCCATGCCCAACTACACCTTCACGGTGAACGGCCGCGAGGTCACCGTCGACGCCCCCGCCGACCTGCCCACCCTGTGGGCGCTGCGGGACAAGCTCGGCGTGACGGGTCCGAAGTACGGCTGTGGCATCGACGTCTGCAAGGCCTGCACCAGCCACCTCGACGGTGAGGCCTTCAACCCGTGCGCCACCCCGGTCTCCGAGGTCGAGGGCCGCGAGGTCACGACCATCGAGGGTCTCGCCGACGGCGACGAGCTGCACCCGGTCCAGGAGGCCTGGCTCGAGCAGGACGTCGCGCAGTGCGGCTACTGCCAGCCCGGCCAGATCATGGCCGCGGTCGCCCTGCTGAAGCGCACCAGCAACCCGACCGACGAGGAGATCGACGCGATCGAGAACGTCTGCCGCTGCGGGTCGTACTTCCGCATCCGCGAGGCGATCAAGAGCGCCGCGGAGAAGATGTAACCGAACCACCCAGGGCGGCCGTGTCCCGATCTCCGATCGGGGCGGCCGCCCTCTTCGCGTATCTCGACGCGGCTCCCGGCCCGGAGGACAGTGACGCCATCCGCGTGGACTCCGGGCGAGGGAGGCAGTGAATGAACCTGCAGGTCGGTATCGGGGACGCCCTGGGTACGGATTACTTCTTCCTCCGGGAGCAGCTCACCGAACGCCAGCTCGACTACCTGATCCGGACCCGGCAGTTCGTCGATGGCGAGGTGCTGCCGGTCATCAACGGCTACTGGGAGCGCGCGGAGTTCCCGTGGCCGCTGGTGCAGAAGATGGCCGGGCTGGGCATCGTCGGCGACGGCATCGAGGGCTACGGCTGCCCACCGATGGACCCGCTGTCCGCCGGATTGATCCACATGGAGCTGCACCGCGGCGACGGCAGCCTCGGCACCTTCCTCGCGGTGCAGGCCGGACTCGCGATGCAGACGATCGCGATGCTGGGCTCCGAGGAGCAGAAGCTGCGCTGGCTGCCCCCGATGGCGCGGCTGGACGCGATCGGCGCGTTCGCGCTGACCGAGCCCGAGCACGGCTCGGACTCGGTCGCGCTGGAGTCGGTGGCCCGCCCCGACGGCGCCTCCTACGTCCTCGACGGCGCCAAGAGGTGGATCGGCAACGGCAGCATCGCCGACGTCGTCGTGGTGTGGGCACGGGACACCACGACCGGGAAGGTCGGCGGCTTCCTCGTCGAGAAGGGCACCCCCGGCTACCGTGCCCGGGTCATCGAGGGCAAGGCGTCGATGCGCGCGGTCTGGCAGACCGAGATCGACCTCGACGGGGTGCGGGTGCCGGCGGAGAACCGGCTGCCCGGGGCCAACGCCTTCGCCGACTGCGCCCGCGTGCTGGCCGGCACCCGTGGTGCGTGCGCCTGGATGGCGCTGGGCCACGCCGTCGCGGGCTTCGACGCGGCAATGTCCTACGCCCGGCGCCGCACGCAGTTCGGCAAGCCGCTCGCCGGCTTCCAGATCGTCCAGCAGCGCCTGGTGCGGATGCTCGCCGACGTCACCGCGATGCAGCTGTACTGCATGCAGATCGCGCGGCTGGCCGAGGCGGGCCGGCTCACCTCGACCCTGGCCGGCCTGGCGAAGATGCACAACACGAGCAAGGCCCGCCACGTGCTGGCGGAGGCCCGGGACCTGCTGGGCGGCAACGGCATCCTGCTCGACTTCCACGCCATCCGGCACATGGCCGACATCGAGTCGCTGCACACCTTCGAGGGCACCGAGACCATCCAGACGCTGATCGTGGGCCGCGACATCACCGGGATCAGCGCGTTCACCTAGGCGGCTCACCTGTCACGGGTGGTCCCCCGACGCCGTCCCGGCGCCGACACTCCGGGCGTGGCCGATGTGAAGATCGAACGCAAGGAACCGCTGACCCGGTGGCAGGCGGCCCGTTGGCTCTCCGAACTGGCCGCCGCCCTCGAGCGGGGCGGCAAGATCGAGCTGACCATGGGCGGCAGCCGCGTCAGCCTCCACGTCCCGGACCACGTCCACACGGAGTTCGAGCTGGAGGTCGACGGTGACGAGGTGGAGGTGGAGCTCGAGCTGAGCTGGTCGACCGCGCACGTGGCGCAGCCGGCCCCGGCGCAGCGGCAGGAGGTCGCCACCGGTCCGCCGTGACGCCACCGGGCCACCCGTCGCCGCGACCCGCAACGGCGGTGTCGACGCACGCGCCACGCAACCGTGCCGCGGAGGGGGACCCAGCCGTTACAGTCGGCGCCCTGCCGAACCAGACACACCGGAACAGGGGCACCGTAATGAGCTGGCGCATGGTCGACGAGGGCTGGGGCCGCCGGGCCGCCGACTTCGCCTCACTGCTGGAACCGGCCTCGATGCGGGAGTACCTGTTCGTGCACCGCCGCCTCGGCCTCGGTCCCGGGGACCGGCTCCTCGACGTCGCGTGCGGGGCGGGGCTCGCCATCGAGCTGGCCCGGCTGCAGGGGGCCGTGTGCTCGGGTATCGATGCCTCGCACCGGCTGGTCGAGATCGCACGGTTGCGCAGCCCCGGTTGCGACATCCGCGTCGGGGACATGGCCGAGTCGGGGTTCGACGACGCCACCTTCGACGTCGTGACCAGCTTCCGCGGTATCTGGGGCACCACGCCGGCGGCGATGGCCGAGGTCCGCCGCGTGCTCCGGCCCGGCGGGCAGGTCGCCCTGACGTTCTGGGGCGACATGGCCGCGACCCCGGGCGGCCGGTTGTTCGCCCCGTTCCGGCTGGCCGGCGAAGCGCAGGTGGCGCACCAGTCGGACATGGTGGCGCTCAAGCAGCCGGGCGTGGCCGCCCGGTTCCTGGCCGAGGCGGGTCTGGAGCCCGGTGAGCTGTTCACCGTGCCCTTCTTCCTGGAGTTCGCCGACGCGGAGCACTACGCGCGGGCCCTGGCCTCGTCGGGCCCGGCCTACGAGGCGATCCAGGTCGCCGGTGCGGACGCCTTTCACACGGCATGCCTCGAGGCCGCCCACCCGTTCGTGCAGGACGGGCGGCCGATCCGGGCGGAGATCCGGCTGTGGGGGATCATCGGCCGCGCACCCCGGTAGCCGTCACCCTGGTCGGGCCACGGTGATCAGGCCCAGCATGGTGCCGTCGGGGGCGTCCCAGGGCCGAAGGACCGGGCCGGACGGGGCGGCAGCGGGCCGCGGGCACCGGCCCGGCTCAGGGGCCCGGCTGGACCCGGAACGAAGGCGCTCGCCGCGGACCCCTGCGCGGACGCTCGGCCAGCAGCGGCAGGGTCCGGGGCGCGACAACGACCGACAGCACGACCACGCTGGTCGACCGGGCCACCGAGGGCGACCGGTTGAGCTGCAGCAACGTGGCCTGCAGGTCCTCGTGCGACGCCGCCGCGACCCGGCAGAGCACGTCGGCCGAGCCGGTCGTCGCGTAGGCCTCCAGGACAGCCGGCACCGCCGTGAGCTCCCCGGCCACGTCGTCGAGAGCACCCTGGGCGATCTCCAGGGTCACGAAGGCCTGCACCGGGTAACCGGCCGCGCCCAGATCGACGTCCGGACCGTAGCCGGTGATCACGCCCGAGCGTTCCATCCGGTCCAGCCGGGCCTGCACCGTCCCGCGGGCCACGCCGACGGTCCGGGCGAGCTCGAGGACGCCGGAGCGCGGATGCTCGCGCAGCACCTGCAGGAGGGCGAGGTCGAGCGCATCGAGGACCTCGTCCCGCTGCACCACGACGACCTCCGATCAGCTGGTCGGATTGTAGAGCTGCACGCCCGATCCGCTTCGCAGACCGAGCAGTCGGACCAGCTGCGGGTGAGCCTGTTGCGCAGCTGCGACGGTGGGCGTTTCGTGATGCCCGATGGGATCCGCGACCGCGCGTCCGGGAGGCCGTCCGTGAGCATCGAGCAGACCCTCACCAGCCAGGAGCGGCTCGCCGAGCTCGACCTCGACCAGCTCCGCCAGCTCGTCGGACTCGTCGAGTACGACGCTGCGGACGATCCGTTCCCCGTGACCGGCTGGGACGCCGTCGTGTGGGCGGTCGGCAACGCGACCCAGACCGCGCTGTTCTACCAGGCGATCTTCGGCATGGAGCTCGTCGCGTACTCGGGCCCCGAGACCGGCAACCGTGACCACCGCTCCTACGTACTGCGCAGCGGCGCCGTGCGGTTCGTGATCATGGGCGGTGTCGATCCGGCCAGCCCGCTGCTCGACCACCACCGCCGGCACGGGGACGGCATCGTCGACATCGCCCTCGAGGTCCCCGACGTCGACCGCTGCATCGCCCACGCCCGCGCGCAGGGGGCGACGATTCTCGACGAGCCCCACGACCTGTCCGACGCCCACGGCACCGTACGGACCGCCGCGATCGCCACCTACGGCGACACCCGGCACACCCTCGTCGACCGCTCTCGCTACAGCGGCCCGTACCTGCCCGGTTACGCCACCCGCGGCCCCGGTCGCCCCCAGGGCGCCCGGGGACGTGTCTTCCAGGCGCTCGACCACGTCGTCGGGAACGTGGAGCTGGGCCGGATGGACTCCTGGGTCGGCTTCTACAACCGCATCATGGGCTTCACCAACATGGCCGAGTTCGTCGGCGCGGACATCGCCACCGAGTACTCCGCCTTGATGAGCAAGGTCGTCGCCAGCGGCGACCACCGCGTCAAGTTCCCGCTGAACGAGCCCGCTGCCGGGCGGAAGCGGTCGCAGATCGACGAGTACCTGGAGTACTACGCCGGCCCGGGCGCCCAGCACGTGGCGCTGGCCACGAACGACATCCTGCACACGGTGGACGTGCTGCGCGGGCGCGGCATCGAGTTCCTCGACACCCCGGGCTCCTACTACTCGGACCCCGGGCTGCGGGCCCGCATCGGCGAGATCCGGGTGCCGATCGAGGAGCTGACCGCCCGCGGGGTCCTGGTCGACCGCGACGAGGACGGTTACCTGCTGCAGATCTTCACCCGGCCCATCGGCGACCGGCCGACGGTGTTCTTCGAGTTCATCGAACGGCACGGCTCGCTCGGCTTCGGGAAGGGCAACTTCCAGGCGCTGTTCGAGGCCATCGAGCGCGAGCAGGCCCGCCGCGGCAACTTCTGAGCCGGACCCCGTCCTACCGGGAGATCCGCACGACCACCGCGGCGTCGGTGACCTCCTCGACCCGCACGGTGAAACCGTCCGCGGCCGCCTCGCCGCCGACCGGCACGGTCACGGTCTGCCCGGCCACCTCCAGCCGGGCGACCCCGCCGTCCACGCCGATCAGCCGGGCCTTGATCCCGAGGACCGAGATCTCGGAGTTCCCGGTGCGCTGGAAGGTGACCGTGCAGCCGTCGATCGAGCAGTTCGTGTCCGTTCCCTGACCTCCGCAGGCGGTCGCGCCCCCCAGGGCGAGAGCCAGGACGGCGAGCAACGTGGCAGTGGCGCGGCGGAGGGCGGGTCGGGTCACGGTCGGTGATCCTAGGCCTCGGCGTCGATGCGGCCGCGGCGCCTCAGCGGTCCTGCCCGTGGCGTGGATGACGGTGTGTGCCTCCGGCGGGGGGCGCATCCCGATCACTCTGTCGCATCGGCGGGGTTCGCGACTCGGCCCGGCAGAGCCAGCGGCCAGCGCCACATCGACCTCGCGGGACGGACGGCCCGGCCGGCCGCGGTCGCATGGTGGAGGTGTGGACACCAGGGCGCGGGCGGGCCTGCGCGCCGCGGCGGACGATCCCGTCGTGCGGGCGCTGGCCGACGACGGCCTCTACATCGGGGTGACGGCGTGGACGGACCGGACACTCGTCGAGTCCGGCGAGCTCTACCCGCGGGGCCGTGCGGACGCCGAGGAGCGGCTGCGCCACTACGCATCACAGTTCCCGCTCACCGAGGTCGACGCGACCTTCTACCAGCCGCTCGCGGCGCGCAACGCGCCCCTCTGGGTGGAGCGGACCCCACCCGACTTCCTGTTCGACGTCAAGGCCTTCCGCCTGTTCACCCACCACCCGACGCCACCCGCGGATCTGTGGCGCGACCTGCGCGACGCCCTGCCCGACAAGCTGGCCGCCAAACCCCGGATCTACGTGCGCGACCTGGCGCCGGAGGTTCGCACGGAGGCGCTGCGGCGCTTCGCCACCGCGCTCGACCCGTTGCACGACACGGGGCGGCTCGGCCTGCTGCTGTTCCAGTTCCCGCCGTACTTCTATCCGTCCCGGAGGTCGTGGGAGTACCTGGTGTGGCTCGAGTCGGAGCTGCGCGATCGGCGGATCGGCGTGGAGTTCCGGCAGAGCCGTTGGATGGACGACGAGCACCGTGAGCAGACCCTCGACTACCTCACCCGCCTCGGCCTGGTGTACGTGTGCGTCGACGAGCCGCAGGGGTTCGCCGGTTCGCTCCCACCCGTCGCGGTCGCCACGGCCGAGCTGGCCGCCGTGCGCTTCCACGGGCGCAACGCCGAGACGTGGGCCGTCCCCGGGCTGAGCGCGGCGGAGCGGTACGCCTATGACTACCGGACCGAGGAGCTGGCCGAGTGGGTGCCGCGGATCGAGGAGCTGCACGAGGGCGGACGGCCGGTGCACCTGCTGTTCAACAACATCTACCGGGGCTACGCCGTACGTAACGCGCGGACGCTCGCACGGCTGCTGGCCGAACGGGCCGGGTGACGCGGGCGCCACGTCCGGCCCCGCGGTGCAGGGCCCGGCGGTCGGACCCCCGGACCCTGTCCTGCCCCGCTCAGGGGCTCGTCACGCGGGGCCGGGCACGGGTTCCGGCGGGGTGGCCACGGCCGGCCGGCCGACGCGAGCGACACCGGAGCGGCGAGCCGAGGCCAGGACCAGCCACGCGAACAACGGCAGCGTGATCGCATCGACGACCAGGGTCTCCCAGGGCGATGCGCCGGCGTTGCCGGCCCCGTCGACGCCGGTGAACGCGGCCGCGAAGACGAACACCCACAGGTTGTTGACCACGTGGAAGGCGATGGCGGCCTCCAGCCCGCCGGTGCGGATGACGAGCAGGCCCAGGACGACGCTCCACAGCATCAGGACCCCGAAGGCCCACGGCGTGCTCGGAACGTGCAGCAGCGTCCAGAACAGGCCACCCGCCACGATGCCGACCCAGGGAGTACGCAGGTAGCTACCGAAGAACTGCACCATCCAGCCGCGCGCCAGGTACTCCTCCCCCGCAGCCTGGAACGGGACGGTGACGAGCATCGACCCGGTGGCGACGAGGAACGGCAACCATCCCACCCACCGCATGGAATCGTCCGCCGCCTGACCGGCGTCACCGGGGCTCGACAGGAGGATCAGCACGGTCCCTCCGACGACGAGACCGGTGACGACAGCCAGCACGGCCCATCCGCTGCAGATCATCAGCCATCGCCAGCGGATCCGCCCCGTCACCGACGACACCGATCCCGCCGGCCTGCGCTGGACCCACCGCGCCGCGAGGAACACGACCAGGATGAACCCGCCTAGGGCCAGGTTCGTGGTCGCCTGCGTCCAGACCGGCGGCAGGTTCAGGGCGTACAGCACGCCCGAGACGACGACGACGAGCGCGACCCCGACGAGCACCAGCAACGTCCCGAGGACCGGGAGCCCTCCTTGTGTCTCGGTGCGGGCCAGCCGGTGATAGGGAACGTCCGCCGCGAGAGCGGGCGCCGCACCCGCCTCGACGGCACTGCGAGCGCCGGGTTGCCCGGTCATATCCATCTTCATCCTCCGATCAGGATTCGGACAGGCCACGCACGGAGCCCTTGTCGAGAGGTTTCGCCGGTCGAGAACCGGAAGGAAAAGGCTCCCGGATGACTTTCCGAGAGCGTCCAACCGTCTGGCCTGCCGCCAACTTCTACGGCATGAATGCTGAATCGACAGCGCCGATGAATCGATGGGGTGGGCCCCATCGAGGTGCGGGGAGCACCCCCGGGTCGCAGACGTGCCCGCCCCGGGGGCAGCCCCCCGGGGCGGTGACCGGCGCCACCACGAGACCTCTTGACCGCACCCCCACCCCGGGCGAAGGTAACAGTCGTCATCGGATTGAACGCTGTTATCTGGAGGGGCATGGACGCCGACGCGACGGCGGGCGACCACCGCCAGGAGAGCGTGCGCCGGTTCAAGCGCGACCTGATCCGGGACGCCGCGAAACGCGTGTTCTCCGAGAAGGGCATCGCGGGGGCGTCGGTCCGCGAGATCGCCAAGGCCGCCGGCTACACGACGGGCGCGATCTACACCTACTTCGCGACCAAGGAGGAGCTCTACGCCGCCGTGCTGCGCGACTCCCTCGCCGCACTGCACGCCGAGGTCACGGCGGCCTCCCCCGACGAAACGACATCGGGCGGGCGCGGGGAAGCCGCGCTGCGCGCGCTGTGGAGCTTCTACGACACCCGCCGCTCCGACTTCGAGCTCGGCTTCTACCTGTACGGCGGGGCCCGTCCCGTCGGGCTCACCCCGGAACTCGACCGCGAGCTCAACGCCGCGCTCGATGCCGTGATGGACCACATCGGCGCCGGCCTCGTCGCCGACGGCATCGCGTCTCCGCAGGACGCCCACCACCTGGCCGTCGCCTCGGCGACGTGGGTGTTCGGGCTGCTGCTGATGACCAAGACGGGCCGGCTCCGCTCCCTGCACGAGGACGCCGACGCCCTGCTGACGACCTACCTCGCCACCCTGCGCCC
>NZ_JAAXKZ010000085.1 GCF_012911875.1 Pseudonocardia bannensis
GGTGGGGGGTCAGCGGGGGGCGAGTTCGGTGCCCGGGACCTTGCCGTCGACGACCAGTTCGACCCGGTCCTCGTCGTTGAGGTGGTAGAGCAGGAACGCCGTGACCAGGGCCCGGGTCAGCCGCCGGGTCTTTCCGTCCGGGCTGCCGGACAGCAGCAGGTCGGACCAGTGCTTGCCCTCCAGGAAGCCGGTGTGCCCCGCCTTGGACAGTGTCCGGCGCCAGACCGGCCCGCCCGCGGCGGCGGCGAGCGGCTCGGCGTGCCCCGCGGGCGGGGCGACGGTGTCCTTGCCGGCGACGATGTGCAGGGTCGGGGCGCTGACCGAGCGGGCGGCCTCGAGGGCCGACGGGTGCGTCTGCGCGGGGGCGAGCGTGACGACCGCCGCCACCCGGGGGTGCGACGCCGCCGCGAGCAGCGCCGCGCCGCCACCGATCCCGTGACCCGCGACCGCCATCCGCCGGGAGTCGACGCTGATCCGGCCGTCGCCCAGCCGCACTCCCGCGCACACGTCGAGCGCGGTGCGCAGGTCGGCGGAGAACCGGGCGTGGCTGGGCAGCATCCCGCGGTGGCTGCCCGGTGCCGCGGCGACGATGCCCCACGACGCGAGGTGGCGCAGCAGGTCGGCGTAGCGGTTCGGGGGCTGGAGCCAGTCGTGTCCGAAGGCGACCGCGGGGAGCCCGAGCCCCTCGGCCGGGGCGAACACCACGCCGGGCATCCCGACCAGCCCCAGGTCGCCGCGCAGCACCTCGTGCGGACCGGGGCGGGAGAGCTCGGCGACCGCATCCTTGACCGACTTCGTCGCGGTGGGCCGCGCAGCCGGGCCCGTGGCGGACCGCGCAGACGGTCCTGTCGGGCGCCGGGTCGACTGCGTCGGGGTCACAGCCGAGCACCGTAGTCCTGCCGAATCGGGCGCGCCTACTGTGGGCGCCATGTGTGGCATCGTCGGGTACGTCGGTCATCGCCCCGCCCTGGACGTCGTGGTGGGCGGTCTGCGCCGGCTCGAGTACCGCGGTTACGACTCGGCGGGCGTGGCGCTCCTGGACGGGCAGGGCGGATTGTCCGTCGAGCGCAAGGCCGGGCCGCTGGCCAACCTGGAGGCGAAGCTGGCGCAGGTCGACGCGGGCCGCCTCACCGGTACCGCCGGGATGGGGCACACCCGCTGGGCCACCCACGGTGCCCCGACCGACCGCAACGCGCACCCGCACCGCAGCACCGCCGGCGACGTGGCGGTCGTGCACAACGGGATCATCGAGAACCACCTGCCGCTGCGTGCCGAGCTGGAGGCCGCCGGCATCGAGCTGACCAGCGACACCGACACCGAGACCGCCGCGCACCTCGTCGCCCTGGCCTACGCCGGTGCAGATGGGGGTGCGGCCACGAAGGGTGACCTGGTGGCCAGTGTGCGTGCGGTCGCCGGTCGGCTGGAGGGGGCGTTCACGCTGCTCGTCACGCACGCGGCCGAGCCGGACATGATCGTCGCCGCGCGCCGGTCGTCTCCGCTGGTGCTCGGCCTGGGCGAGGGCGAGACGTTCCTCGCCTCCGACGTCGCCGCGTTCATCGAGTTCACCCGCGACGCGGTCGAGCTGGGCCAGGACCAGGTCGTCACGATCACCCGGGAGGGCTACACGGTCACCGACTTCGCGGGCGAGCCGGTCGGGGCGGCTCCGTTCCGGGTCACCTGGGACCTCGCGGCCGCCGAGAAGGGCGGCCACGACTACTTCATGCTCAAGGAGATCGAGGAGCAGCCGACCGCCATCGCGGACACGCTGCGCGGGCACTTCATCGACCACAAGATCGTCCTCGACGAGCAGCGGCTGTCCGATCAAGAGCTGCGCGACATCGACAAGGTGTTCGTCGTGGCCTGCGGGACGGCGTACCACTCCGGCCTGCTGGCCAAGTACGCGATCGAGCACTGGACCCGGCTGCCCGTCGAGGTCGACCTGGCCAGCGAGTTCCGCTACCGCGACCCGGTGCTCGACCGCTCGACGCTGGTCGTCGCGATCTCCCAGTCCGGGGAGACCGCCGACACGCTCGAGGCACTGCGGCACGCCAAGGACCAGAAGGCCCGGGTGCTGGCCATCTGCAACACCAACGGTGCGCAGATCCCGCGCGAGTCCGACGCCGTGCTCTACACCCACGCCGGTCCGGAGATCGGGGTGGCCGCGACGAAGACGTTCACCAGCCAGATCGCGGCGAACTACCTCGTGGGGCTGGCGCTGGCGCAGGCGCGGGGCACCAAGTACCCGGACGAGGTGGCCCGCGAGTTCCGCGAGCTGGAGGCGATGCCCGCCGCCGTCGCCGCGACGCTGCAGAACCTGGACGCGGCCCGCGCGCTCGGCCGCGAGCTGGCCGGCTCCAAGGCGGTGCTGTTCCTCGGCCGGCACGTCGGTTACCCGGTGGCGCTGGAGGGCGCGCTCAAGCTCAAGGAGCTCGCGTACATGCACGCCGAGGCGTTCGCCGCCGGCGAGCTCAAGCACGGCCCGATCGCGCTGATCGAGGAGGGCCTGCCGGTGATCGTGGTGATGCCCTCGCCGAAGGGCCGCGCGGTGCTGCACGCCAAGCTGCTGTCCAACATCCAGGAGATCCAGGCACGCGGCGCGCACACCGTGGTGATCGCCGAGGAGGGCGACGAGACGGTCCGCCCGTTCGCCGAGCACCTGTTCGAGGTGCCCGCCGTGCCGACCCTGCTGCAGCCGCTGGTGTCCACGATTCCGCTGCAGGTGATCGCGGCGGAGATCGCCCGCGCCCGCGGGTTCGACGTGGACAAGCCGCGCAACCTCGCGAAGTCGGTCACTGTCGAATAGGGACGGTGGCCACCCGGCACCGTGGTGTTAGCACCCCTGAGGTGATCTGTTCCCGTCGCTAACGTCCTCGTAGCGGGGAACGACGAGCTCGACGAGTCACGTCCCCGGGTCGGATCGACCGATCCGCTCGGTCCACCTCACGCAGGGAATGAGGACATGATCATGGTGTACAGGATCGGTCGGGTCGTGGCTGCCGCCGGGGCGGCGGCCGCGCTGCTGTTCGGGCTGGCCGGCTGCTCCGCGTCGGTGCCGAAGGAGGACGTGGCCTCGTCGATCAGCTCGGAGCTGGGCAAGCAGGGCATTCAGGCGCAGAACGTGACCTGCCCGCAGGATCTGAACGCCGAGGTCGGCCGGTCGGTCCGTTGCGAGTTCCAGGTGGACGGTCAGCCGGTCGACGCGGTGGCCACGGTGTCGTCCCTGGAGGGCGACACCGCGAAGTTCGACATCACGACCGAGGCTCGTCCGGTGGCGAAGGCCGTGCTGGAGAGGGAGGTCGGCAAGCAGGTCGAGCAGATCGCCCAGGCGACGCCGGAGACGGTGAGCTGCGCCGGAGACCTCCCCGCCGAGGTGGGGAAGACCACGCCGTGCACCGTGACCGCCCAGGGCGAGGCCCTCGACCTGACGGTGACGGTGACCGAGGTCGACGGCGGCCGGGTCAACTTCAGCATCGAGTCCACGGGCTGAGAACCCGCCTGCGCGTTGTGGCCCTGTGTCGGCGACGGGCCCCGCTAGCGTGGCCCGGATGAGGGGCGTCTGGACCGCGCAGCAGGTGCGCGAGACCGAGCAGGTACTGCTGGACCGCACGGCGGAGGGCGCGCTGATGCGGCGGGCGGCGTTCGGTGTGGCCGTGCGCGTCCGCACGCTGCTCGGCGAGCGCACCGGCGGGGTGTCCGGGCATCGGGTCGCGCTTCTCGTCGGCGCCGGCAACAACGGTGGTGACGCGCTGTGGGCCGGGGCCTACCTGCGGCGCCGCGGGGTCGGTGTGACGGCGGTGCTGCTCGACCCGCGGCGGGCCCATCCCGGCGGGCTGGCCGCGCTGCGCCGGACCGGCGGCCGGGTACTGGACGTGGGCCGGGCCGGCGACGACCGGGCCCGGGCGGCGCTGGCCGGGGCGCACGCGGTCGTCGACGGCATCGTCGGGATCTCCGGGAGCGGTCCGCTGCGCGAGCCGGCCGCCACCCTGGTCGCCGCCGTCGAGGAGGCGGGCGTGCCGATCGTCGCGGTCGACCTGCCGAGCGGCGTCGACCCGGACACCGGGGCCGTCGACGGTCCGGCGGTGACCGCCACCGAGACCGTCACCTTCGGGGCGCTCAAACCGGTGCACGCGCTCGCCGCGTGGCGCTGCGGCCGGGTGCACCTGGTCGACATCGGCCTCGGCCCGCTGCTGCCGCCGCCGCACGCGCAGGTCATCGAGGCTGCGGACGCCGGCGCACGCTGGCCCGTCCCCGGCCCGCTCGACGACAAGTACACCCAGGGCGTGAAGGGGATCGCCGCCGGCTCCGCGATGTACCCGGGCGCGGCGGTGCTCGCCACCGGCGCCGCCGTGCTCGCCACCAGCGCGATGGTGCGCTACGCGGGCACCGCCGCCGACGGGGTCCGCGCCCGCTGGCCGGAGGCGATCGCCACCGATCGGTTCGCCGAGGCCGGGCGGACGCAGTCCTGGACGGTCGGACCGGGCATCGGCACCGACGACGCCGCCCGCGACCTGCTCGCCGCGGTGATCGAGCGCGACGTCCCGCTGTGCATCGACGCCGACGCCATCACCCTGCTCGGCCGCCACGAGGACCTGCGGGCCGCCGTCCGCGGCCGGCCGGTCGTGATCACCCCGCACGACCGGGAGTTCGCGCGCGTCGCCGGGGAGGTCGGCCGGGACCGCATCGGCGCGGCCCGCCGGGCGGCCGCCGAACTCTCGGTCACCGTGCTGCTGAAGGGCCACGCCACGGTGGTGGCCGACCCCGGGGGCCGGGCGCTGGTGCATCCCTCGACGACGTCCTGGGCGGCCACGGCGGGCTCCGGCGACGTGCTGTCCGGGATCATCGGCTCGCTGCTCGCGGCCCGGCTGGACCCCTGGTGGGCGGCCGGCTGCGCAGCCCACGTGCACGGTCGCGCCGCGGAGCTCGCCGCCCGGGGTGCGCCCGCCCCGGCGTCGTTCCTGCAGGCGGCCATCCCGGACGCGATCCGGGAGGCCCGCGCCGCGGCCGGGGACGAGGTGTCCGTCGCACGGTGACGACGGCACGACATCGCCGGATGCGATGATGCGGGGGTGGCCGACACGTCCGGAAGGACCGCGCCGCGCGGAGCCATGAGCCCCGCCGAAGCGGTCGTCGATCTCGCCGCGATCCGGCACAACGTGGGCCTGCTGGCCCGGGAGGCCGCCGGATCCGGCGCGCAGACCATGGCAGTGGTCAAGGCCGAGGGCTACGGCCACGGCGCGGTCCCCGTGGCCCGCGCGGCGCTCGAGGCGGGCGCGAGCTGGCTCGGTGTCTGCACCCTCGACGAGGCGCTCGAACTGCGCGCGGCCGGGATCACCGCGCCGGTGCTGTCCTGGCTGCACCTGCCGGGCGAGGACTTCGGGCCCGCCGTGTTCGCCGGCGTCGACCTCTCGGTGTCCTCGCGCGGCCATCTCGCCGCGGTGCTCGACGGGGCCCACCGTGCCGGCCGGCCCGTCCGGCTGCACCTGAAGATCGATACCGGGCTCAGCCGCAGCGGCGCGCAGCCCGCGGACTGGCCCGCCCTGGTCGACGACGCGGCGAAGGCCGTCGCCGACGGCATGGCCGAGGTCGTCGCCGTGTGGTCGCACCTGGCGCACGCCGACGCCCCGCAGCATCCCGTGCTGGACCGGCAGGCGGCCCGGCTGACCGCCGCCTGGGAGGCGACGCGCGAGCGGGGGCTGGATCCGATCCGGCACCTGGCGAACTCCGCCGCCACCATGACGCGCCCCGACCTGCACTTCGACCTGGTCCGTCCCGGCATCGCGGTCTACGGGCTCGACCCGCTGGACCGCCCCGTCGCCGAGAGCCCGTTGCGCCCGGCGATGACGCTGCGTGCGCGGGTCGCCCTGGTGAAGCGGGTGCCGGCGGGCGAGGGCGTGTCCTACGGGCACGAATGGACGACCCCGGCCGAGACGACGCTCGCGCTGTTGCCCATCGGGTACGCCGACGGGGTGCCCCGCCGGCTGAACGCGCGCGGCCGGATGCGGGTGTGGCTGGCCGGGCGGTCGCGCCCCGTCGTCGGGCGGGTGTGCATGGACCAGATCGTGGTCGACTGTGGCCAGGACGACGAGGTCCGGGTGGGCGACGTGGCCGTGCTGTTCGGTCCGGGCGAGGACGGCGGGCCGACCGCTCAGGAGTGGGCCGACGAGCTCGGCACGATCCACTACGAGATCGCGACCGGCGTCCATGGGCGCCGGGTGCACCGCTCGTTCGTGAACGGCCCGACAGCCGGGATCGGAAGCACCGCGTGGTGAGGCGCAAGGTCTGGCAGGCGCTCGGCGTCGCAGGCGGGCTGGCCGGCGCAGCGGGCGCGGCCGTCGGGGTGGGCGTGGCCGCCCGCCGGCGCACCCAGATCGTGGACGATCGCCGCCGGCTCGCGGCCCAGCTGTCGACCGGGGCGCCCGGCGAGCTCCCTGCGGGAGAGCAGTCGTCGGTCACCGCGGACGACGGGGTGCGGCTGTCGTGTGAGGAGATCGAACCGGCCGGGCGTGCCGAGCTGACCGTGGTCCTGGTGCACGGCTTCGCGCTCGACCGCCGGACCTGGCGACTGCAGCGCCGCACGCTCGCCGAGCTCACCGATCCGGCCGTCCGGGTCGTGCTCTACGACCAGCGCAGCCACGGCCGGTCCGAGCGCGCGCCGCGGGAGAGCTGCACACTCGATCAGCTCGGCCGCGACCTGGACGCGGTGATCCGCGCGTTGGCCCCGGACGGACCGCTCGTCCTGGCCGGACACTCGATGGGCGGCATGACCCTGATGGCGCTCGCCGAGGAGCGCCCGGAGCTGTTCACCGAGCGGGTCGCGGGCGTGGCGCTGGTGTCGACGTCGGCCGGTGAGATGGCCAGCCACGGGCTGCCGGGCACGCTGCTGTCCCGGCACAACCCGCTGACCCGCGGCGTCGGGCTGCTCGCCCGGGTGCAGCCGAAGCTCGTCGAGGGCGTGCGCCGGGCGGCGAGCGACGTGATCTGGTCGATCACCCGCCGGTACGCCTACGGCGACCGGTCCGTCGACCGTTCGCTGGTCGATCTCGTCGACAGCATGATCTCCAGCAATGCGGTGGACGCGCTGACCGACTTCGTGGACACCCTCGGCAGTCACGACCGGCTCGCCGCGTTGCCCGCGCTGGCCGGCTGCGAGGTGCTGGTGGCCGCCGGGGACGGGGACCGGCTGATCCCGTTCAAGCACAGCGAGACCATCGCCGCGGAGCTGCCGGACGCGGTGCTGCTGCGGCTGCCGGGTGTCGGGCACCTGCCGATGCTCGAACAGCCCGCGGCCGTCGACGAGGCCCTGGCCGACCTGATCGCACGCAGCGCGCGACGGGTCCGGGCGGCCCGGGGCGTACGGAAGCTGCGGGGGCGGGCATGACGCTGCGCTGGGACACCGAGATCGAGCTGCCGGAGCACACCGACACCGAGGACCTCGGGGCCGCGCTGGCCGCCGAACTGCGCGCCGGTGACCTGGTCGTGCTGTCCGGTCCGCTGGGGGCGGGCAAGACCGTGCTGGTACGCGGGATCGCCCGCGGGCTCGGCGTCGCGGGCCCGGTGACGTCGCCGACCTTCGTGATCGCGCGCGAGCATCGGCCGCTGTCCGACGGGGCCGGGGTGCCGCTGGTGCACGTCGACGCCTACCGGCTCGGGACGGGCGGGGTGGACGTCGCGGCCGAGCTCGACGACCTCGACCTGGACACCGACCTGGCCGAAGCGGTGGTCGTCGTGGAATGGGGCGAGGGCGTGGCCGAGCGGCTGGCGGCCCGGCACGTCCTGGTGCGGCTGCACCGCCGCCCCGACGACGTGCGGGTGGCCAGCGTGCACCGGGTGCGCACGGTGGCGGGGGCCTTCGCGGAGCCGGCGCCGTGATCGAGGCCGTGATCTTCGACTGGGGCGGCACGCTGACCCCGTGGAAGACGATGGACTTCCATGCCGGATGGCGGGCCTACTCCGAGGTCCTGCACGCCGACGACGCCGAGCGGGCCGCGGCCTCCGCGGCGGCCCTGGTCGATGCGGATATGGCCCGGTGGGCGAGCGTGCGCGACGAGCACCGCGCGTTCACCCTCGCCCAGGTGCTGGCCGACGCGCTGATCGACGCGGACGTCGATCACCACGACGCGGCGCTCGACGCGTACCGCGAGTTCTGGGTGCAGGCCACGCACACCGACCCCGAGGCGGCGCCGATGCTGGCGGCGCTGCGGGGACGCGGGCTCAAGCTGGGCGTGCTCTCCTCCACGGCGTGGCCGGGGGAGTGGCACGAGGAGTGGCTGCGCCGTGACGACATCCTGGACTACTTCGACGGTGTCGTCTGGAGCAGCGACCTGCCGTGGACCAAGCCGCACGCCTCGGCGTTCCGGGCGGCGATGGACGCGGTCGGGGCCGACGACCCGGCGCGCTGCGTCTACGTCGGTGATCGGCCCTACGACGACATCAGCGGCGCGAAGGCGGTGGGCATGCGAACGGTTCTGGTGCCGCACAGCGACATCCCGCTCGCGCAGCAGGTGCCGGTCGACGTCACACCGGACGCAGTGATCCAACGACTGGCGGATCTGCCGGAGGCGATCGCCGGTTGGTGAGCCCCGGGTGTGACCCGAAGGGGCTCCCGGCGGCCCCGCCGGAAGGCGCTCGTACGCTCGTAGGCGTGCTCGTGCTGGCTCTGGACACCGCGACGCCGGCGGTCACCGCGGGCGTCGTCGAGCTGACCACCGCTCCCTCCGACCCGCCGACGGTCCGGGCGACCCGGATCGCCCACGACGCGCGCAAGCACGCCGAGCTGCTCATGCCCGGTGTGCTGGCCGCGTGCGCGGAGGCGGGTGTCGCGCTCACCGACCTCGACGCGATCGTCACCGGTACCGGGCCCGGCCCGTTCACCGGCCTGCGGGTCGGGATGGTCACGGCCGCCGCGCTCGGTGACGCGCTCGACGTCCCGGTGCACGGGGTGTGCTCGCTGGACGCGATCGCGGTCGAGGCGGTCGAGGCGCCGGTCACCGGTAACCTGCTCGTGCTCATCGACGCCCGCCGCCGCGAGGTCTACTGGGCCGCGTACGACGACCAGGCCCGGCGGTTCGACGGCCCGCACGTCGAGACCCCGGCGGCGCTGGCCGCGCGGCTGCCCGAGCTGGGGGTCGGGGCCACGGCCGGCGGCGCCGCCGAGGTGCACGCCGGGCTCCTGGGACGGCCGGTGCTGAGCCCGGCCGCGCCGTCACCCGCCGCGCTCGTCGCGGTGGCCGCCGACGTGCTGCGCTCCGGGGCGGCGCCCGAGCCCCTCCAGCCGCTCTACCTGCGTCGGCCCGACGCCGTCGAACCGGGCGCGCGCAAGCGGGTGAGCACCGGATGACGCCGGATGTCGGCAGCGCCGTCACGATCGGCCCGCTGTACCGCTCCGACGCGGCCCGCTGCGCGCAACTCGAGCGGGTGCTCTTCCCCGGGGACGACCCGTGGAGCGCGCAGGCGTTCCGCGACGAGATCGCCGCGGGCCACCACTTCCTCGCCGCCCGCGACGGCGATGCGCTCCTCGGGTACGCGGGGCTGGCGTTCGTGGCCGGTCCGCCGCAGCCCGAAGCCGAGATCCACACCATCGGGGTCGATCCCGCGTACCAGCGCCGCGGCATCGGCCGCGCGCTGCTCCTGGGCCTGCTGGGGGTGGCCGACGCGGTCGGCGCCACCGTGTTCCTGGAGGTCCGCACGGACAACGTCGCGGCGCAGGCGCTGTACGAGGCCGAGGGGTTCACCGTGGTCGGCCTGCGCAAGCGTTACTACCGGCCCAGCGGGGCCGACGCCTACACGATGCGAAGGGATCCGAAGCAGTGACCGGGACCGGCCGGCAGGGTCGAGCATGAGCGCCGTCGTACTCGGGATCGAGACCTCGTGCGACGAGACGGGGATCGGGCTGGTCCGCATCGACGAGGCCGGGACGGCCACGCTGCTGGCCAACGAGGTCGCCTCCAGCGTCGACGAGCACGCCCGTTTCGGCGGGGTGGTCCCGGAGGTCGCGTCGCGCGCGCACCTGCAGGCCATGGTCCCCGCCGTGCGCCGCGCGATGCGGACGGCCGGGGTCCGGCCCCGGGACGTCGACGCCGTCGCCGTCACCGCCGGGCCCGGGCTGACCGGCGCGCTGCTCGTCGGGGTGGCCGCGGCGAAGGCCTACGCCACGGCGTGGGACGTCCCGCTCTACGGGGTCAACCACCTCGCCGCGCACGTCGCCGTCGACACCCTGCAGCACGGTCCGCTGCCGCCCGCCCTCGCACTGCTCGTCTCCGGCGGGCATTCCAGCCTGCTCGACGTGCCCGACCTGGCCGGTCCGGTCACCCCGCTCGGTGCCACGATCGACGACGCCGCGGGCGAGGCGTTCGACAAGGTCGCGCGGCTGCTCGGGCTGCCGTTCCCCGGCGGCCCGCACATCGACCGGGTGGCGCGCGAGGGGGACGGCGCCGCGATCGCGTTCCCGCGCGGGCTCACCGGGCCGCGGGACGCCCCGTTCGACTTCTCCTTCTCCGGGCTCAAGACCGCCGTCGCCCGGCACGTCGAGGCGCTCGAACGGGCCGGCGCGCCGGTCCCGGTGGCCGACGTCGCGGCGAGCTTCCAGGAGGCGGTGGTCGACGTGCTCACCGCCAAGGCCGTCCGCGCCGCGCGGGAGCGCGGGATGGACACGCTGCTGCTCGGCGGCGGGGTGGCCGCCAACTCCCGGCTACGTGAACTCGCCCAGGAGCGCTGCGACGCCGCGGGGCTGAGGCTGCGGGTGCCCCGGCCGGGGCTGTGCACCGACAACGGCGCGATGGTCGCGGCGCTCGGGGCGCACCTGCTGGTGAACGGGGCCGAGCCGTCCCCGCTGGAGCTTCCGGCGGACTCTGGCCTCCCGGTCACCGACGTCCTGGTCGGGTGAGCCGGCCGGGCGTCATTCGCTGACGTAGGACAGCAGGCGCAGTTCGTCGTCGGTCAGTCGCAGGTCGTGCATCGGCAGCAGCTGGTCGAGCTGCTCGGGGGTGCGCGCGCTGGCGATCGGTGCGACGACCGTCGGCGCGGCGGCCAGCCAGGCGAGCGCCACCGCGGCCACCGGCACCTCGTGCCCGGCGGCGATCTCGTCCAGCACCGCCAGCACCCGGATCCCGCGGTCGTCCAGATAGGCCCGCGCGCCCGCGGCCCGGGCGCTCGTGACCTCCGGCCCGTCCGTGCGGTACTTGCCGGTGAGGAAGCCCTTGGCCAGCGCGTAGTAGGGCACGCAGGACAGCCCCTCGCTCTCCAGCAGCGGGGCGAGCGCGGTCTCGAACTCGCTGCGCTCCATGAGGTTGTAGTGCGGCTGCAGCGCCACATAGGACGCCAGCCCGTCCCGCGCGGAGATCTCCAGGGCGGAGCGCAACCGCTCGGCGGAGAAGTTCGACGCCCCGATCGCGCGGACCTTGCCCGCCCGCACGAGCGCGTCGAACGCGTCGAGGGTCTCCTCCTGGACGGTGTCCGGGTCGTCCCGGTGGGCGTAGTAGAGGTCGATGTGGTCGGTGCGCAGCCGGCGCAGCGAGTCCTCGACGGCGGCCGTGATGTTCGCCGCGGACAGGCCCGGGCGCTGCGGCCAGGAGCCGACCTTCGTCGCGATCACCAGGTCGTCGCGGTTGCCGCGCTCGGCCATCCAGTCGCCGATGATCGTCTCGGACTCGCCGCCGGAGTTGCCGGGGGTGCGCCACATGTAGGAGTCGGCGGTGTCGATGAAGTTGCCGCCGGCCGCGACGTAAGCGTCCAGGACGGCGCGCGATGTGTCGGCGTCCGCCGTCCAGCCGAACACGTTGGCGCCCAGGCAGAACGCGGAGACGTCCAGGTCGCTCGATCCGATCTTCGCCATACCGCAGACCCTACGACCGGGACCGGGGTGGTCGTGAGCGGAGACGGCCGCCGGAACGGTGTGGTCCGCTCACCGGGGTCGCAGACCGGGTCGGCGGTCCTCGACGGCGAACGATCCGCGGATCTCGACCGGCGCCCCCGCGCGCTGCACGTAGGGCACGACCCGGAAGTCGGCGGTCATCTCCTGGGCGGTGAACCGGGTCCGAACGTAACCGCGCCGGTTGTTGTAGAAGCGCAGGTGCGGGTTCTCGGCGAGGGTGGTTGCGGTGTCCGACCGGGTCTCCGAGCCGTCCCCGCCCGAGGTGATCGACGACGTGACCGGGTCGGTGCGGTCCGCGCACTCGGTGTTGAACCGGTCCCCGCAGGGCTGGTCGCCGCGGTACTGGCGGGTGTCGAGCATGTGGAAGCTCGCCAGCGAGCCCCGGCCGACCCGGCGGTAGAGCTGCATGTCGGTGCCCTGCGGCCGCTGCGCGCGGCGCAGCGGCATGTTCTCCCGGTAGGCCTGCAGGGCGGCCGCGCACCGGGCGGGGAAGTCCGGCTGCGGGATGTGGGGCTTCTCGGGGATCTCGCCGGCCCAGTTGTTGTCCACCTCGTGGTCGTCGAACACGACCAGCCACGGAGCGGCGGCGTGTGCGGTCTGCAGGTAGGTCCGGCTCCTCCTCGCCGAGGTGCCGGTAGGCGGTGAAGTAGCCGAGCTCGTACTGCGAGCACGAGGCGAAGCACATCGTCAGCCGGCTCATGGCACCCGGCGGCGGGGCCGCGTCCACAGCACCATCCCGTCGGGCGCCGGCTCGCCGGAGGCGACGCCGAGGGTGAACGGGTTCGCGCGCGGTGCGCCCGCCGCCGCTGCGGAGGACCCGGTGAGCATCGCGGCCGGCGCGGCGACGGCCGCGGTGGCGATCAGCCCCGCGCGCAGCACCGTGCGCCGGTCGTGGGCGGGGACGTGGGTCCGCGGCTGATCCCGGTGCACGGGACGCAGCGTGCGGCATCCGGGCGAGCACGGCATGGCTCGCGATCCACCGGGAGGTGAACGGCCGGCGAGCGGTACGGGCGCGGCATGCGGCCGATTCCGGGGAGTTGCGGTTCCACACAACACGGACACGGACCAGCGTTGAGTGGTTGGCACTCTCATGGGTAGAGTGCCAGAGCACAGTTTCGATCGGGTCGCCCCGGCACCCGCGACGGCGGGGCCCTGGTCGGCTGTCAGTTGCCAGAGTGACGAGCGCAGGTACGAACCCCAGGAAGGGGAGGTCATCCAGTGGCGAACATCAAGCCGCTCGAGGACAAGATCGTCGTCCAGGCCAACGAGGCGGAGACCACCACCGCCTCCGGCATCGTCATCCCGGACACCGCGAAGGAGAAGCCCCAGGAGGGCAAGGTCCTCGCGGTCGGCCCCGGCCGGTACACCGAGCAGGGCACCCGCATCCCCGTGGACGTCAACGTCGGCGACGTGGTCATCTACTCGAAGTACGGCGGCACCGAGATCAAGTACGACGGCGAGGAGTACCTCATCCTCTCCGCTCGCGACGTTCTCGCCATCGTCAACTGACACCACCCGGCTGAACTCAGCCGCACTCGCGCCGCCCCGGCCGTCCGTCGACCCACGGGCAGCCGGGGCGGTGTCGTGTGGCGGGTGCTCGCCAACCCGAAGACTCTGTAATCCCTGAGAGAGGCACAGATGCCGAAGCAGATCAGCTTCGACGAGCAGACGCGTCGGGCGCTGGAGCGTGGGGTGAACCAGCTCGCGGACGCCGTGAAGGTCACCCTCGGTCCGCGTGGGCGTCACGTCGTGCTGGAGAAGAAGTTCGGCGGGCCCACGGTGACGAACGACGGTGTCACCATCGCCCGCGAGATCGACCTGATCGACCCCTTCGAGAACCTGGGCGCCCAGCTCGCCAAGTCGGTCGCCACGAAGACCAACGACGTGGCGGGCGACGGCACCACCACGGCCACCGTGCTGGCCCAGGCGCTGGTGCGCGAGGGTCTGCGCAACGTGGCCGCGGGTGCGAACCCGGCCTCGCTCGGCCACGGCATCGCCGCGGCCGCCGACAAGGTCTCCGAGGTGCTCAAGGAGAAGGCGACCCCGGTCAACGGGCCGGAGCACATCGCCCAGGTCGGCACGATCGCCTCCCGTGAGGAGACGATCGGCCAGCTGATCAGCCAGGCGCTGGAGGCGGTCGGCAACGACGGTGTGATCACCGTCGAAGAGGGCTCGACGATCAGCACCGAGCTGGAGATCACCGAGGGCCTGCAGTTCGACAAGGGCTACCTCTCGCCCTACTTCGTCACCGACCCGGAGTCGATGGAGGCCGTCCTCGAGGACCCCTTCATCCTGCTGCACCGGGAGAAGATCAGCGCGATCGCCGACCTGCTCCCGCTGCTGGAGAAGGTGGTGGCCGAGGGCAAGCCGCTGCTGATCGTGGCCGAGGACGTCGAGGGCGAGGCCCTGTCCACCCTGGTCGTCAACTCGATCCGCAAGACCGTCCGGGTCGTGGCGGTCAAGGCGCCGTTCTTCGGGGACCGCCGCAAGGCGTTCATGGAGGACCTGGCGATCGCCACCGGCGGCCAGGTCGTCAACCCCGAGGTGGGCCTCAAGCTCAGCGAGGTCGGGCTCGAGGTGCTCGGCCGGACCCGTCGCGCGGTCGTCACCAAGGACACCACGACCCTGGTCGAGGGCGCGGGCAGCAAGGAGGCCGTCGAGGCCCGCATCGCCCAGCTGCGCGCCGAGATCGAGGCCACCGACTCCGACTGGGACCGCGAGAAGCTGCAGGAGCGGCTGGCCAAGCTGTCCGGCGGGGTCGCGGTGATCAAGGCCGGTGCGGCCACCGAGACCGAGCTCAAGGAGCGCAAGCACCGCATCGAGGACGCGGTGGCGGCGACCCGGGCCGCGGTCGAGGAGGGCATCGTGCCCGGCGGCGGCTCCGCCCTGGTGCACGCGGCCCAGGCGCTGGAGGACGGTCTGGGTCTCAAGGGCGACGAGGCGACCGGTGTCTCGATCGTCCGGCGGGCGCTGTCCGCCCCGCTCTACTGGATCGCCGCCAACGGCGGTCTGGAGGGCGCGGTCGTGATCGCCCGGGTCGCCGACCAGCCGTGGGGGCACGGCTTCAACGCGGCCACCCTGACCTACTCGGACCTGCTCGCCGACGGGGTCATCGACCCGGTCAAGGTGACCCGGTCCGCCGTGGTCAACGCGGCATCGATCGCGCGCATGGTGCTCACCACCGAGAGCGCCGTCGTCGACAAGCCGGAGCCGCCGGCTCCCGCGCCCGCGGGGGGCCACGGCCACGGTCACGGTCACTGACCGGCCGACGACCGGCACACGCAAGGGCGGGCCGGTCCTCCTGACCACCAGGAGGACCGGCCCGCCCTTCGTCGTTCCCGGGGCCGCGCCGGCTCAGCGCGAGCCGGACACCGGCGCGTACGCGACCTTGAGGGTGCGATCGCGGCCGCGGATGATGTCGTCACGCTCGGACTCCGACAGGCCGCCCCACACTCCGTACGGCTCCTGGACGGACAGTGCGTGCCGGCGGCACTGCTCCAGCACCGGGCAGGTCTGGCAGATCTCCTTGGCCCGCGCCTCCCGGTTGGCCCGGGCGGGGCCGCGTTCCCCCTCGGGATGGAAGAAGGACGCGCTGTCCATGTCGCGGCACGCCCCGCGCATCTGCCAGTCCCAGATCTCCGTGACCGGGACCGGCAACCTCCGGATGTCCGCCACCTTCACCACCCCGCCCTGTTCGTCAACCGCTCCGACAGCCCGCGGGTACCCTACCGCAAAACCGCGTCAAACATTGTTCAAGAAGAAACCCTGAGGTCGGCGTCCGGGGTGTGGTGACTTGCCTGAACAACGTTTGGCGCGGACGATGAGCGGATGCATCCGGAACCGCCGCCGGCCCCTGCGCCGGACCCCCGGCCGTTCGGTGCGACGTCCCGGAAGCCCGTGGATCATGTGAACGACCGCGACGAGCACGATCCGGAGGACCCGTCCGCCCTGCGGCTGACCGTGGCCGCGGTCGCGCGCCGACTCGGAGTCGCACCCGCGACCCTGCGCACCTGGAACCGCCGCTACGGCATCGGGCCCTCCGACCACGCGCCCGGACGACACCGGCGCTACTCCGCCGACGACGTGGCGCGCCTGGAGCTGATGCAGCACGCGCTCGTGCGTGGGGCGTCGCCCGCCGAGGCCGCGCGCTACGCCACGTCGGCGCGGTTGCCGCGCCCGGACGCCGACCCGCCGGACCGCCCCCGGGTGGTGTCTGCGGAGGCGGGCCCGCCCGGGGGCGTCCCACTCGAGCCGGTCGGCCTGGAGCAGGTGGCCGGAATCGACCGGCCCGTCGGCGCCGAGGCCGGCGATCCGCTGCTGCTGGGTGGCGGCGCCTTCGACCTGGAGAGCCCCGACCTGGGGTCCCGGGTGCGGGTCGGCGGCCGGGTGCTGCGGCTGCCCGGATCCAGCCGGCGGACCCGCGGGGTCGGGCGGGCGGCCCTGGCCATGGACGCCGCTGCGTTGCGGCGGTTGCTCGTCGAGGGGATCGCCGCCGACGGCCTCGCTGCCACCTGGGAGGAGGTCGCCGCCCCGGTGCTGATCGCGGTGGCCGACCGCTGGGCGTCGACCGGGGCCGGCGTGGAGATCGAGCACCTCATCAGCGAAGCGGTCATCGGCGCCTACAGCGCCCATATGCAGGCCACGCCGGTGACGGATCGGGTCCGGCCGGTCGTGCTGGCCGGGATGCCACAGGAGCTGCACAACCTGCCGCTGACCGTGCTGGCGGCGGTGCTGGCCGAGCGGGGGGTGCCGTGCCGCCCGCTCGGGCCCAACCTCCCGCCGGATGCGCTCGCGGCCGCGATCCGGCGGACCGCCCCGGCTGCGGTGGTGCTGTGGTCGCAATCGCCCGATTCCGCGGACGTCGAGTTGTTCGGGGGGCTGCCCCGCACCCGGCCGCAGTTCCGTCTGTTCGCCGCCGGGCCCGGTTGGCAGAACACCACGCTGCCGCGGCGGGTGACCCGTTTGACGTCGTTGGGAGAGGCGACATCTGTGATCAGTGACGTGATCCTGACGTGACTGCTGCATTCGAGTGAGCGATCCACTGTCAATTGCTGCGCATCCTTACGTCATTCGGAGCAGCACATGACGAGTCGGTGGCGCAACGTGGCATTCGGGCAGCGACCGGGCGACCCCGTCACCGTGACCGCCGGATCCTCGCCGAATGATCGATGGCTCGCCGCCGTCGCGCTCGGTGGGCAGGGTCGCTACGCGGCCGCGGCCGCGCTGCTGCACGGGCTCCTCGGCGACCGATCCGTCCGGCCCGACCTCGCCGCGCACGCCGCCGTCACCCTCGCCGCCCACCGCCGCCAGCTCGGGGGGCACGCCGCGGCGCGGCGCTGGGACGGGCTCGGGCTACGCCTGGCGGAGGCCGCACGCCGGGCCGGCGCGCCGGCCCGGCCCGAGCCGGACGGCGTGGATGCCGCCGGGGCGCGGATCGACGCGCTCGTCGGGCTGGCCGCCGACGCCGTCGGAACGGCGCAGGCCGGGCTGGCCGAGTGGCTACTCGCCGCAGCCGCCGAGGCCGCCCGGGAGCACCCCTCCTGGCGGCCCGCCGTTCGGCTGGGGTGGGTCCGCGCCGAGTTGTCCCTGATCCGCGGGGAGCCCGCAGCCGCGATCGGACCGGCCGAGCACGCGGTCGCCGCCGCCGCGGCGGCCGGGTCCGCGCGGCACCTGCTCAAGTCGCGCATCGTGGCGGCGGTCGTCCGGGCCGCGGCCGACCCGGACGATGCGGCCGCGGCCGGTGCGCTGGCCGATCTCGACGCACTCGCCGCAGAGGCCGAGCGGCTCTCGCTGCCACCGCTGCGCTGGCCGGCGGAGCTCGCCGCGGCCGACCTCGCGGACCGGCTGGGCGTCCGGTCCTCCGCCGGGCACGCTCGGCGGTCCGACGCCCACCGAACGGCCGAACCTGCAAACGATCGGGCAGGCGGCAGGTGCGGAGAAGCGCCGAACGACACGCTCAGCGACACGCCACGCCGACGACACGCCGCAGCGGCCACGCTGAGGGTCATCTACCGCAACGCGGACCCGGTTGGCAGGCGCCTGATGGGGGAGTCGGCGTGGGTCCCGGAGTGGCTCGGGGTAATGTAATTACTCCATTCGGTCCCTCGTCACCCACATGACGAGTGCCACTCGGCGAAAAGCTCCCGAATGGAGGGCACAAAAGCGCCCTGATCGTGTCAAGGTGAGCCTGTCACCCGCCGATGCGGAGGGTGACACATCACCCGGCTGCAGGAAGCTGCAGGAAGGAATCGTCGTGACGACGGTACTCATCTGCGACGATCGTCGCAGCGTCCGCGAAGGTCTGACCCGCGTGATGTCCGCGGTGCCGGGGGTGCACCGGATCGATTGCGTCGCGCACGGGGACGAGTTGCTGGCCCGGTTCTCCCGGCAGCCGGTCGACGTCGTTCTGGTCGGCACCCAGCGCGCAGTGCCGACCGGGGTGGAGGCCACGCGGCGGCTCGTCGCAGCCCACCCCCAGGCCAACGTCATCGTCTTCGGGGCCCCCGACGACGCGGGCAGCATCGCCGCGGCCATCGCAGGGGGCGCACGTGGTTACCTGCGGTGGGACGCCTCGCGCCCCGAGCTGGTCGCCGCTCTCGCCCACACTCTCGCCAGCACTGCCGTGCCCACGCCGCGGGCGCCCGCGGACCCCGGTGTGCAACTCACCGAGCGCGAGCTCCAGGTGTTGCGCGGCATGAGCCAGGGCAAGAGCAACGGACAGATCGGCCGGGAGCTCTACCTCTCCGAGGACACCGTCAAGACCCACGCCCGCCGGCTGTTCCGCAAGCTCGGGGTGCGTGACCGGGCCCAGGCGGTCGCCCACGGTTTCCGTCGCGGTCTGGTGTCCTGACTCACCGCACGCGGTCTCCAGCACTACCCCGGACGGGGTGTCCGGGTTCACGCGGTTGCGTCGCCGTCGCAGCACGGTTGCGCGACCGACTTCGAGCAAACAGGCGCGAACGGGGGTCGCTGGGCCTGGTTGACGGCCCAGCGCAACCTTCGTCGGCCCCATACGTCCCCTTCTGTGAGGAGCGGGTCCTCGGCCGCCGGAGCATCTTCGCTACGGTGTCGCCACTGAGGAGACGACCCGACACTCTGCGTGGTCGGCCTCACGAACGGATGATGACGAACATGCTGCGTAACGCCAGGACGACTCTGCGCGATGAGTGAGACGACAGACGTTCTCGACGAGCTCGTGGCATCTGCACTGGCAGGTGACCGCGGAGCAGTCGGACGTGTACTGGCCACCATCCGGCCGCTCGTCGTGCGCTACTGCCGTGCGCGCCTCGGCCGGGTGGATCGGTCGTCCGTTTCGGCGGACGACGTCGCGCAGGAGGTGTGTTTGGCCGTGCTGACGGCCTTGCCCAGCTACCGGGTCCAAGGGCGACCGTTCCTGGCGTTCGTGTACGGGATCGCGTCGCACAAGGTGATCGACGCGCACCGTGCTGCGACCCGGAACCGCTCCGAGTCGGTTGCCGAGGTCCCGGACGCCGTGGAGTCGTCGGATGGCCCCGAGCAGCGCGCGCTGCGCGTCGAACTCTCCGGTCAGATGGGCCGGCTGCTCGACCAGTTGCCCGAGAAGCAGCGCGAGATCCTCGTGTTGCGGGTCGTCGTCGGCCTCTCCGCCGAGGAGACGGCCGAGGCGGTCGGCTCGACGCCCGGCGCGGTCCGGGTGGCGCAGCACCGGGCGCTGGCCCGGCTACGGAAGTCGATGCCCGAGGAGGAGGTGGTCTGAGTGCGTGATCGAAACCGGCGTGGCTCTGACGGGAATCCCTTCGGGAGTTCTGACGGACGAGGCCCGAACCTGGACCATCCGAACGGCGCCGACCGTGTGCGCCCGACCGACAACAACGGCGTGCACCAGTCCGGCATGCAGCCGCGCCCGGCACCCGTCGACGAGCCGATCGACCTCGTCGCGGTTCAGGCCGACGACGAGCTGATCAACGCTCTGTCGGCAGGCATGGCGGTGTCCGCGCCGGGGCTGGACGGCTACGACGACGACGACCGGGTGGCCGCGATGCTGGCCGCCTGGAAGGCCGAGGTCGACGCCGAGCCGATCCCCGACCTCGTCGACACCGACACCGCGGTCGCCGCGATCACGTCGACCCGCCGCGCCCCGGGGCGCCGCGCCCGCCACCTCGTCCCGCTGGCCGGCGCCGCCGCGCTCATCGTCTTCGCGTTCACCGGAGTGTCCGTCGGAGCGCACAGCGCCCAGCCCGGCGACGCCCTCTGGGGGGTGTCGAAGGTCCTCTACAGCGAGCGCGCCGAGTCCGTCGAGGCTGCGGCGACCGTGCAGGTCAAGCTGGAGAAGGTGCGCACCGCACTGGCCGCCGGCAAGACCGAGGAAGCCGCGACCGAGCTGGCCGCCGCGGAACCCCTGCTGACCAACGTGCGGCCCGAGGAAGGCGCCCCGCAGCTCTCCGAGCAGCAGCAGTTCCTCGCCGCGAAGTTGTCGGAGACCCCCGCCAACACCCCGACCGACCCGGAGGCGCCGCTCCGGAGCGGGACGCCCGCGCCCGAGAGCACCTCGCCGGACACCCCGGCCGGGTCCACCCCGCCGGAGTCGTCGACCGTTCCGGGCACCTCCAGCCCGGTGCCGACGTCGGATCCGCAGGTGCCGGTCGCACCCGGCCCGTCGACGACCACACCGTCGCCGGCCCCCCAGAGCACGACGTCGGTGGCGCCCGGACCGACGACCGAGGGAGGGCCGACCGGCCCGACCACGTCCCCGGGGCAGAGCATGAACGCCCCTACCGGCACGGGCAGCACCGGCACCACCGCCTCGGCCGGCGAAGGCACCTCTGCGGTCGGGAACCCGACCAGCTGAGAACGTCGAACGGCCCCCGTCCCCTCCGCTGCGGCGGGAGGACGGGGGCCGTTCGGCGTGTTCGGCGGACCGGGTGGCGGCGTCTCAGCCGTCCGACAGTACGGCGTCGGCGTAGCCGCGGCAGTACTCCCAGGTCACGTAGTTGGCAGGGTCGGGATCGAAGGCGGGCTCGTGGGGGCGCATCTGGCCTTCCTCGAGCAACTGCTGCAGGCTCGCCCGCAACAGGCTCCACTCGTGGAAGTGCTGCTCGCCGCAGTCGCCGCAGTCGACGACGATGCCGCGCACCCCTCGGCCCTCCAGGAGCGCCTGGTAGACGGCCAGATCGGCGAGATCGGCCACGACCTCGTCGCGCTCCTGCTCGCTCAGCGCGTCCGGTTCCTCGCCATCGGGCACGTCGAGCGACAGGGCCGGATCATGAGGATCTCCGGCGAACGGGTCTGGCGGCAGTGCGTCCGGTGACACGCGGTACACGCTACTCCGCCGGACGGGCGTCATCCCGATTGGCCGGTCCCGGCGTGTGGCCGATCACGCTCGAGGCGCGCCGCCGCCCACCGAGTGTGGGCGGGGCCTCTCCCGGACGGGCGCGCCGGGTCGCCGGGCCCCGATACGATGGGGGACAGGCGGCATGTCGCGCCGCCGGATCGGTGCATGAGTCGGTGAGGGGCTGAAGGCCAGCAATGACCAGCGAGACCGCCGGACTACCGCCCAAGTTCGCCATGCTCGGCCTGACCTTCGACGACGTGCTGCTGCTTCCGGCGGAGTCGGACGTGGTGCCGAGCGCAGCGGACACGAGCACCCAGCTGAGCAGGCGGGTCCGGCTGCAGGTGCCGCTCGTCTCGTCGCCGATGGACACCGTCACAGAGGCCCGGATGGCCATCGCGATGGCGCGGGCCGGCGGGCTGGGCGTGCTGCACCGCAACCTGTCCCCGGACGAGCAGGCCGCGCAGGTCGAGGTCGTCAAGCGGTCCGAGGCCGGCATGGTGACCGACCCGGTGACGTGCTCCCCGGACGCCACCCTGGCCGAGGTCGACGCGCTCTGTGCCCGTTACCGGATCTCGGGGGTCCCGGTCGCCGACGCCGACGGCCGCCTGGTCGGGATCATCACGAACCGGGACATGCGCTTCGAGGTCGACCACGACCGGCCGGTGCACGAGGTCATGACGAAGGCCCCGCTGGTCACCGCGCAGGTCGGCGTCACCGCGGAGGCCGCGCTCGGGCTGTTGCGCCGGCACAAGCTGGAGAAGCTGCCGATCATCGACGGTGACGGCATCCTGCGTGGGCTGATCACGATCAAGGACTTCAACAAGACCGAGAAGTACCCGCTGGCCACCAAGGACCCGGACGGCCGGCTCGTCGTCGCCGCCGCGGTCGGCGTCGGCGAGGACGCCTACGCACGGGCCATGGGCCTGGTCGAGGCGGGTGTCGACGTGCTGATGGTCGACACCGCACACGGGCACTCCCGCCGGGTGCTGGAGACCGTGGCCAAGCTGCGTGCCGAGGTCGGCGAGTCGGTCGACGTCGTCGGCGGCAACGTCGCGACCCGCGCCGGTGCCCAGGCGCTGGTCGACGCGGGCGCGGACGCGGTGAAGGTCGGGGTCGGGCCCGGCTCGATCTGCACCACACGGGTCGTCGCCGGTGTCGGCGCCCCGCAGATCACCGCCATCTACGAGGCGGCGCAGGCGTGCGCGGCCGCCGGTGTGCCGGTGATCGGCGACGGCGGCATCCAGTACTCGGGCGACATCGCCAAGGCGATCGCGGCCGGGGCGAGCTCGGTGATGCTCGGCAGCCTGCTGGCCGGGACCGCGGAGTCGCCCGGCGAGCTGATCCTCGTCGGCGGCAAGCAGTACAAGACCTACCGCGGGATGGGCTCGCTGGGCGCCATGCAGTCCCGGGGTCCGGCGAAGTCGTACTCGAAGGACCGCTACGCCCAGGACGACGTGCTGAGCGAGGACAAGCTGGTCCCCGAGGGCATCGAGGGTCGGATCCCGTTCCGCGGGCCGCTGTCGCAGGTCGTGCACCAGCTCGTCGGCGGGCTCCGCTCCGGGATGGGCTACGCCGGGGCGCAGACGATCCCCGAGCTGCAGCAGGCCCAGCTCGTCCGGATCACCGCGGCGGGGCTGAAGGAGAGCCACCCGCACGACATCACGATGACCGTTGAGGCGCCCAACTACTCCGCCCGGTAACGGGCCTTCTACGCTTCTCACCCGTGCGTGACCTCGTAGAGATCGGGATGGGCCGGACGGCCCGCCGCAGCTACGACCTGCATCAGGTCGAGATCGTGCCGTCGCGGCGGACGCGGAGTTCGAAGGAGGTCTCGACCGCCTGGCAGCTCGATGCCTACCGGTTCGAGATCCCGCTGGTGACCCACCCGACCGACGCGGTGGTCTCGCCGGCCAGTGCCGTGCGGATCGGGCAGCTCGGCGGCCTGGCGGTGCTCAACGCCGAGGGGCTGTGGGCCCGGCACGCCGACACCGAAGGCGCGCTCGAACGGGTCCTGGCGGCGGCCACGGAGGACGATCCGGTCGCTGCCGTGCGCACCCTGCAGGAGTTGCACGCCGCGCCGATCCAGCCCGACCTGCTCGCCGAGGCGCTGCGGACCGTCCGCGACGCGGGGGTGACCGTCGCCGCCCGGGTCAGCCCGCAGCGGGCCCGCGAGCTCGCTCCGGCGCTGCTCGCGGGCGGCGTCGAGATCCTGTTCGTCCAGGGCACGATCATCTCCGCCGAGCACGTGTCGCCCGGGGAACCGCTCAACCTCAAGGAGTTCATCACCGGGATCGACGTCCCGGTCGTCGCGGGCGGGGTGGGTGACTACCGGACCGCGATGCACCTGATGCGTACCGGCGCCGCCGGTGTGATCGTCGGCTACGGGCAGTCCTCGGCGACGACGACCGACTCGGTGCTGGGCATCGGGGTGCCGATGGCCACGGCGATCGTCGACGCCGCCGCCGCGCGTCGCGACTACCTCGACGAGACCGGCGGCCGGTACGTGCACGTGATCGCCGACGGCGGCATGGACGGCTCCGGCGACATGGCCAAGGCGATCGCGTGCGGCGCCGACGCGGTGATGCTCGGCGAGCAGCTCGCCGATGCGGCCGATTCGCCCGGTGGCGGCCTGTACTGGACCTCCGCGGCGGCGCACCCGTCGTTGCCGCGGTCGGAGGTCACCGGGTTCGCGCCCTCCGAGCGCGATCTCGAGGCGGTGCTGTTCGGCCCGTCGACGTCCCCGTACGGCAACGTCGACCTGTTCGGGGCGTTGCGCCGGGCGATGGCCAAGACCGGGTACTCCGACCTCAAGGAGTTCCAGCGGGTGGGGCTGACGGTCCGGGGCTGAGCCGGCCCGGCCGGCCCCGGCTGTGCCCTCACCACCCTCCATAGCTCCACAACGACCGCCTGGACGACACCGCAGGGCCCCGACCGATGGTCGGGGCCCTGCTCCTGTGTGGGGCGAGCCCGCGCGGACCGCGGAACTCCCTGACGCTCGCTCCCCGACCCGTGGCACGCCCGCACGACTCCCGCCGTGCTCCCTCCGGCGCCGCGGATCCCCGTCACCCCATCCGGCCCGTGCGAGATCACCCCGCGCGGGGCGGAGTGCGCGCACGCAGGCAAGTAGATTGGCGTGTGTGCAACCCCCCACCGTCCTCGTCGTCGACTACGGGGCGCAGTACGCCCAGCTGATCGCCCGCCGGGTGCGCGAGGCGCAGGTCTACTCCGAGATCGTGCCCGCCGACACCCCGGTGGCCGACATCGTCGCCCGCAAGCCGGCCGCGCTGATCCTGTCCGGCGGTCCGTCCAGCGTGTACGCCGAGGGTGCGCCGCGCGTCGACCCCGAACTGTTCACCGCGGGCATCCCGACGCTCGGCCTCTGCTACGGCTTCCAGGCCATGGCCCTCGCGCTCGGTGGGGAGGTGGCCCATGACGGCACCCGTGAGTACGGCCGCACCGAGCTGACGGTCACCGGCGAGGCCGGGGCGCTGCACGAGGGGCTGCCCGCCCGGCACCCGGTGTGGATGAGCCACGGCGACAGCGTCGTGCGCGCGCCGGAGGGCTTCACCGTCACTGCGGCCTCGGACCGGGTCGGCGTGGCCGCGTTCGAGGACCTGGACCGGCGGCTGGCCGGCGTGCAGTACCACCCCGAGGTCGGGCACTCCCCGCACGGCCAGGAGGTGCTGCGCCGGTTCCTGCACGAGGTGGCCGGCATCACCCCGGCCTGGACCACGTCGTCGATCATCGACGACACGGTGTCCGCGATCCGGGCGCAGATCGGTGACGGCCACGCGGTGTGCGGGCTGTCCGGTGGTGTCGACTCCGCGGTGGCCGCGGCGCTCGTCCAGCGTGCCATCGGCGACCGGCTCACCTGCGTCTTCGTCGACCACGGGCTGTTGCGTGCGGGGGAGCGGGCCCAGGTCGAGCGGGACTTCGTCGCCGCGACGGGTGCCAAGCTGCACACCGTCGACGCCCGCGAGCGGTTCCTCGACGCGCTGTCCGGGGTCACCGACCCGGAGGAGAAGCGCAAGATCATCGGCCGCGAGTTCATCCGGGTGTTCGAGGCCGCGACGGCCGAGGTCGCCGAGAACGAGCACGTCGGTTTCCTGGTCCAGGGCACGCTCTACCCGGACGTGGTCGAGTCCGGCGGCGGCTCCGGCACCGCGACGATCAAGAGCCACCACAACGTCGGCGGGCTGCCCGACGACCTCGAGTTCGAGCTCGTCGAGCCGCTGCGTGCGCTGTTCAAGGACGAGGTCCGGCGGGTCGGCACCGAGCTCGGCCTGCCCGAGACGATCGTGCAGCGCCAGCCGTTCCCCGGTCCCGGCCTGGGCATCCGGATCATCGGCGAGGTCACCGCCGACCGGCTGGAGACGCTGCGCGCGGCCGACGCGATCGCCCGCGAGGAGCTCACCGCCGCCGGCCTGGACCGCTCGATCTGGCAGTGCCCGGTCGTGCTGCTGGCCGATGTGCGCAGCGTCGGCGTGCAGGGCGACGGCCGCACCTACGGCCACCCGGTGGTGCTGCGGCCGGTGTCCAGCGAGGACGCCATGACCGCCGACTGGACCCGGCTGCCCTACGACGTGCTGGAGCGCATCTCGACCCGGATCACCAACGAGGTGGCCGAGGTCAACCGCGTGGTGCTCGACGTGACGAGCAAGCCGCCCGGCACCATCGAGTGGGAGTAGCCCTCGGGAGCGGTGATGATCGCCATGGCGACGATCGCCGCTCACGGGTGAGGATGTGATCGTGAGTACGCCCACCGCGATCCCCTCGCAGATCCCCGGCCGGCTGGCCGACGCGCTGCGCACCGGCCGGTTCACCGTCACCGCGGAGATCGGTCCCCCGCGGGGCGCCGACGTGGCGCCGATCCGGCGCGCGGCGGCGGTGCTGCGCGACTGGGTGGACGCGGTCAACGTGACCGACAACCAGGGCGCCACCGTCCGGGTGTCCAGCTTCGCCGGCAGCCTCGTGGCCCTGGCCGAGGGCGTCGAGCCGGTCATGCAGATGACCTGCCGGGACCGCAACCGGATCGCCCTGCAGTCCGATCTGCTGGCGGCCGGCGCGATGGGCATCCCGAACCTCGTGCTCATGACCGGCGACCGCCCCGAGCAGGGCGACCAAGCCGACGCGGTGGGCGTCTTCGACCTCGACTCGAACGGCCTGATGGCCGCTGCCCGGAGCCTGCGCGACGAGGGCACGCTGCTGTCGGGCCGGACGATCGACCCGCCGCCGCGGTTCCTGCTCGGCGCCGTCGACAACCCGGTGGGCCCCCCGGACCGGCTGGCGCAGAAGGTCGCCGGCGGCGCGGAGTTCGTGCAGACCCAGTTCGTCTTCGACGTCGAGGCGTTCTCCGGCTGGATGGCCGGGGTTCGCGACCGCGGCCTCGACGAGCGCTGCGGCATCCTCGCGGGCATCGGACCGATCCGCTCGCTGCGCGCCCTGGAGTTCATGGCCGGCATCCCCGGCGTCGTGATCCCCGAGGCTCTCGAACGGCGGCTGCGCGGGGTGCCGGGCGATCAGGTCGCCGCGGAGGGGGTGCGGGCCTGCGTCGAGACCGTCCAGGCGCTGCGCGCGATGCCGGGTGTCGCCGGGGTGCACGTGATGGTCGTGGGCGACGAGCGAGGCGTCCCGGAGATCCTGGAGGCGGCGGGGCTGGGCCCCCGGGTCGCCGCGACCTGAGCGAGCCCGCACGGAAAGGCACGGGGCCCGTCAGGTGCCCCGTGCCTCTCCTG
>NZ_JAAXKZ010000086.1 GCF_012911875.1 Pseudonocardia bannensis
CCGGGGGCGGGTGAGGTTGCCCCGGCAGGGCCACGAGGGGGGTCCGGCTTGTCCTGCCAGGCCAGTGTCGCAGCCACCCCCGGCTCGCAGACTCGCCGTTACCGCATCCGCAGCCGGTTCCGACCTCCGACGAGAGAGTCCATCTTGACGATCCTGCACGATCGCTCCCCGTTCTTTCACGCCCACCCCCGGGCCCGGCACCGCACCCTGGCCCTCGCCCGGCACATGCCCGGCCTGACCCGCTGCTTTCCCGCCCTGGCGCTCAGCGCCCCCGCCGCGCGGCGCCCGGACGACGTGGACGTCGAAGCCGTCCCACGGCCCGCAGGCACGAACCGCTGGTTCGATCTGACCGTGCACCGGCCCGACGCGCCCGTCGTGGTCCTGCGGGTGGCCGGCACCCTCGACTCCCACACCGCTCCCCGGCTCGAGCTCGCCGTGGAGGAGCACCTGTCCGCGGCCACACAGATCCTGGTGGTGGACCTGCGTGACGTCGTGTTCTTCGGGGGCAGCGGGCTGCGCTGCATGATGCGGGTCTCCGCTGTCGCCGGCCGCACCTGCACGTGGTTGCGCGTGGTGTGCCACGGCCGGCCGGTCGGCCGGGCGCTCACGATGCTCGGTCTGGCGGACACCCTGGATCTCTACCCCGACCTCGAGCTCGCCCTGGCCTGCCCGGACACCTGGCCACCGCGCAGCGCCGCCCCACGCCTGAACGGGCTCACCCGCCCTCAGCCGCCCGCCGTCACGGAGTCCGCTCCGCTGCTGTCGAACCGGGTCCACATCGCGGTGCTGCGCTACCTCGAGGCCGTCGCGGACGCCCTGAACCACAGGTCGGTGGCGGTCAGCGGGGTCGAGACCATCACTGCATCCGAGGGTGTCTTCGGTGGCCGGCTCGGCCTCGGCCGCAAGCTCGTGCGTGGCGGTGAGACGGACGAGGTGGTCGAACTCCGCTGGGACGAGATCACCGGCTGGGAGGTCGCCCTGCGCCCGCACCGCGACGGGCCGCGGACGCCGTGGCGGTTCCTGTCCGACGGGCTCGCCCCCTCGCCGCACCTCGTCTCGGCGTTCACCCACGCGCTCCTGCGCGGCGCCGACGTCGGGGACCCCCGTCCCGCCCAGTTCCGCACGCCCGACGAGGACCTGGAGGCCCTCATCGCGTCGCTGGACGCGGCCACCGCGCAACCCGAACCCGCCTACCTCCAGCGAGTGGGTTACCCGCCCCGCTGAGTCGATGCCCGATCCGTAACCGACGAGACTGCAATGCCCGCACCGGGACACCCGAACCCCTTACCTCTGATGTTCCCCTCGGCCCACATCCCAGGTTTGACGCTGCACCCCCGTGACCATGTCTGCGCCTTCGTCGAAGGGTCCCAGGAACGTGACCGGTTACTCGGCTCCTACCTGTTCGACGGCCTGCGCGCCGGCCGGCCGTGCCTGTACCTCGCCGACCCCGCGGGCCGGCCCGACGTCCTCGCCCTGCTGGACGACGTCGACCCGGCCGACCGACGGGACCTGCTCCACGTCGTCGATCCCGCGTCCGTGTTCCTGAAGGCCGGCAGGTTCGACGGGGACGCGGTCCTCCAGTTCTACGGCGACTGGTTCCGCTCCGCTGCAGGCGATGATGTGGACGGGCCGGCCCGGATCGCCGTCGACATGAGCTGGGCGCACGCCTGGATCGAGCCCTCGTTCGTCGAGACCCTGGTCCGCTACGAGGCGCGGTTCACGACGTGGATGACCTCGCAGCCTCATGTCTGCCTGTCCGTCTACGACCTGCGGGAGTTCGGTGTCACCACGCTGCTGCCCGTGATCAAGAGCCAGTACGCGGTGTGGCTGAGGGGGGTCGTCGTGGAGAACCCGTACCACGTCGATCCCGCGGCCGACCCGGGCGACGCCGCGGCCACGGCGACCACGATCGGTCCCACCGACCGGTCGAACCGCAACGGCCGGCCGGACCCGACGGCCGATCACCGCGATCCGGTCACCGACGACGTCGTACCGCCCACCTGACCTACGAGCCCGCCGTGCGCCGGCGCGACCGGCCCTGTACCTGCGCCGGCCGGTGGTTGAGCTGGGGAGCCTCCCACCGGCCGGCGCCACGGCGGCCCCGCACGGCGGGCCCCGGCCCGCCCCCTGCCGCGGCACCGCGCGGACAACGCGCCCGCTGCGCCGGTGCGACCGGCCCTGTCCCTGCGCCGGCCGGTGGTTGAGCTGGGGAGCCTCCCACCGGCCGGCGCCACGGCGGCCCCGCACGGCGGGCCCCGGCCCGTCCCCTGCCGCGGCACCGCGCGGACAACGCGCCCGCTGCGCCGGTGCGACCGGCCCTGTACCTGCGCCGACCGGTGGTTGAGCTGGGGAGCCTCTGTCGACTCGCTCTCCGTGTCTTCGTCGTCGCCCCGTGCTAATGAACCATTGGTCCGGAACGACGTATCTGCCACAGGGTGCGAGTCAGGAGATCCGGGTGCGGGAGTTGTGGCGGGGCGATGACGACGGCGACGGCCGCCGGCCCGACGACGGGGCTGCCGACGACCCGATCGACCTCGTCGCACTGCGGGCCGACGACGCGTGGCTCGACGCACTGGCGGCCGGCCGGACGCAGCCCCTGGTCGAGCCGGTCGACGGCTCCGATCCGGACGAGCAGCTCGTCGCGATGCTGACGGCCTGGGTCGCCGACGCCCGCACCGCGACGCCGACGCCGACGCCGCGGCTGGTCCCGGAGCCGGTCGTCATGGTCCGCCCCGCGCCCGCCCCGGCGCGGTGGGCACGAGCGGCGGGCTACGGACGACGGATGGCGGCCGCCGCCGTGCTGGCGGTGCTCGCCCTGTCCGGGCTGGCGGTCGGGGCGCAGGAAGCCCGGCCCGGGGACACCCTGTGGGGGATCGCGAGGGTCTTCTACTCGGAGCGGGCGAAGTCCGTCGAGGCCGCAGGCGAGGTGCGGGCCGGGCTGGTGAAGGCACGTACCGCCCTGCGTGAGGGCCGCATCGGCGACGCGGCGCGGGAGATGGCCGACGTCGAGGCGCGACTGGCGGCGGTGCGTAGCACCGAGGGTCAGGACGAGCTCACCCGGCAGCGCGACGTGCTCGCCGCGGAGTTGGCCACCACCGGGTCGACGGAACCGGGCCGCACGCCGGACGCTGCGTCGGCCGGTCCGGCCGGCCCGACACAGCCGAGCCCCCCGCCAGGCGCAGACGCCGCCGTCGCGGCGCCCGGGAGCCCGCCGGGCACGGCGACGCCGCCGGGCGGGACCGCCACGACGGGCGCGGCCGCCCCGGCCCCGTCGGCCGGTGCATCGGCTCCACCGTCGCAGACCCCGGCCGGCGGGTCCGCGCAGCCGCCGCAGACCCCGTCCGGCCCGGCCCCGACCGACGGGACACCCGCGTCGGACGAGCCGACCGGCGAACCGCCGCCCGGCACCGGGTCCGACCCCGGCGGTTCGCCGGAGCCGGACACCACATCGTCCCCGTCGAACCCGTCGAACCCGCCGTCCCCGTCGAACCCGTCCTCCCCGTCGAACCCGTCCTCCCCGGCCTCTCCGTCGAACCCGTCGAACCCGTCGTCGCAGCAGCAGGCGCCGGCCGGGCAACCGGACGGGCCCGAGACCCCGGGCCCCAGCCCGACCGCCGGGAGCACAGCGCCGGCGGACGGTGACCGGCCTGCCACCGGCCCGGCGAGCGAGCCCACCGGCCCGGCCACCGGCACCGGTTCCGCAGCCGCGACCACCGGCCCGACCGCGGGCGGCGTCCCTGACCGGCAACCGGCCTCCGGCACCACGAAGGACCCGCATCCCGGCAACAGCAGCGGTGGTACGGACGGCGCGGCTCCATCGCTGCTCGACGTCGGCGGCCTGCTGTCCACGGACTCGACGGTCGGTCCGACCATCTGATCGGACCGTGCCGGCTACCGTCCTCGGGGCCCACCTCCATCACGGGCCGCCTGACGGGACCATGAAGCGGGTTGCCACGTCAGGTGGCCGGGTACGCCGAGGACATGCCGGCACGCGAGGAACTGCCCAGCACCCTGGAGCGCTCGGACGAGAAGGCGCAACGCACCTGGATCAAGGCCCACGACTCGGCCGTCGAGACCTACGGGGAGGGCGAGCGCGCCCATCGCACCGCCTATTCGGCGCTCAAGCACACCCACGAGAAGGTGGGCGACCACTGGGAGCCGAAGGACGAGCCCGGTCCGTCCGACGCCCAGGCCGAAGGCGGGGCCGACACCGATCGGCCGACGGCGGGCGGTGTGGACGCGAACGCCGGCAAGGAGCACCTGATGGACCTGGCCCGCAGGCTCGACGTGAAGGGCCGGTCGTCGATGACCAAGGACGAACTGGTCGACGCGCTCCGCAGGACCGACGACCGGGAGACCGCACGGGCGCGCAGGCGCTGACCCCGGCACGCGCCGACCGGCGCCGTGGGGCTCGCCGTCCTGGGAGTCCTCACGGTTCCGGTGTCCTGAGCCTGCGCGTGCCCGGGACCGCCGGGGGAACACCGGGGAGACCGGAGCCGTTGCGCAGAACGGTGAGGATCGTCGACGAGAGGAACGAGATGGCGACCATCGAGCTGACGACCGAGAACTTCAAGGAGATCGTGAGCGCGCCCGGGACCGTCATGGTCGACTTCTGGGCGTCCTGGTGCGGCCCGTGCCGCAACTTCGCCCCGGTCTTCGAGGGCGCTTCGGATCGGCACGAGGACATCACGTTCGGCAAGATCGACACGGAGGCGCAGACGGAACTGGCCCAGGCCTTCGGCATCTCATCGATCCCCACCCTGATGGCCGTGCGCGACGGCGTGGTCCTCTACGCCGAGGCGGGCGCACTGCCGGAGAAGGCGCTCGAGGACCTCATCAGCAAGGTGCGCGAGGTGGACATGGAGCAGGTGCGCGCCGCGATCGAGGAGCAGCAGCAACAGTCGTGAGCGCCCCGGGCGTCGGGGGTGAACCTCCGGCGCCCGTCAGGCGTCGGCGGGGCCGCTGGCCCGGGGCAGGATCCATTCGAGCACCGCGCGGCCGTCCGTGGCCGTCTTGAGCGTGCTGCTGCCGCCGAACCGTTCGGCCCGGTCGAGCAGTGGCCAGGCCTCCCGGGTCGGGGCGGGTCCCGGGTCGGGACAGATCACGCGCAGCCGTGCGGCGCCGGCGGCCACGATCAGCTCGACCTCGACCGTCGTCCCGGGGTCGCCGCCGGCCAATCTCCGCAACGTGTCCCGCAGCGCCACCGCCATCTCATCGGCGGCCGCGGGCGCCACCACGTCGTCGAGCGGGCCACCGAACCGCACCACCACCGTCGATCCCAGGGCCGCCTCGGCCGCCCCGACGATCTCAGCCACCCGGTCGCGCAGGTCCGGGTACGGAGGGGCGGGCCCGCCGGGTTGCAGGCCGAACACGACCGCCCGGATCGCGCCGATCGCGCCGTCGAGCTGGTGCACCGACGTCTCGAGCGGCTCGGCCAGCTGCGGGTTGCGGTTGGTCATCGACAGCAGCGAGGTCCCGACCCGGAACAGCTGGTTGATCACCCCGTCCTGCAGCTGCAGGGCGATCCGCTCCGACTCCCCTGATCTCGTCTCGCGCCGCGCGGTGGCCACCGCCTCTGAGCGTTGAGCGCTGAGCTCGGAGCGCATCCCGTCCACCGCGGCGGCGACCGCGACGAACTCCGCGGGCCCCCTCACCTGGACCGGCCGTCCGAGGTCCCCCGCGGCGGCGGCCGAGACCCCCGCCACCAGCTCGTCCAGCGGACGGGTCACCCACCGTCGGAGCCCGACCAGGGTCGCCGCAGCCAGCGCCAGGCCGAGGCCGATCGAGCCGGCCAGGAGCCACGCCATCCTGGTGCGGAGAACCGCCGACTCGGCCGACGCCACGGCCACGGAGGCCTCGATCGTCGCGTGCAGCTCGTCGGTGCGCGTCCGAAGCTCGTCGAACAGTCGCATGCCGACCTCGGTGGAGATCACCAGCTCCAGGGGACCCGACGCGGCGCCGCTCCTCGCGAGGATCGACGGCTCGGCCACGGTGGTCGACCACCTCACGTACGCGGCGTCGACGGCGTCGAGCCGGCTCAGCGCCGCCGGATCACCGGCCAGTGCCGTCCGTAGTGCCTGTTGCTGGTCGATGATCGCGGCCCGGTCCGCCTGGTACGGGTCCAGGAACGCCCGCTGACCGGTCATCACGAAGCCCCGGATCGCGGTCTCCTGGTCCAGGAACCCGCCCTTCATCCGTTCCAGGGCCACCAGTCCCGGCAACGAGCGCCGGACGAGCTGCTCGTTGGCCCCGACGACCTCCTGCTGAGCCACCAGCCCGATTCCGGACGTGACGAGGATCAGGAACAACAGGCTCAGCACGATCGTCAGCACTCGCCGACGGAGCGTCGGCGGACGGGACCGGTCCGAGACGCCCACACCTTCGAGCATGGCCCGTCCCCGGGGACCGGCCAATACCGCGACCTGCCCAGCGATCCGGAGGCCGAACGGTCCTGCCCGGTCGACCGCGGCAGCCCGCCGCCGGCGCCCGCAGCACGAGATCGGTCACGTCCCGGGCGGCCGGGTGTCCGGCCCGCCCGCCGGTCCCCGGCGGATCCGGAGCACGGCGATCAGGGTCACCACGACGACGGCGGAGGCGCCGAGCACCAGGACCGGACTCGGACCGCCTACCGGGTCGGTGGCCGTGTCACCGCCGGACCCGGCGTTCACCCCTCGCGGGGGCCCCGGCGCCGGGGCGGCCGGTGGCGGGGTGGCCGGTGTCGGGGTGGCCGGTGTCGGGGTGGCCGGCGGGGTGGCCGGCGCCGGGAACGCCGGGTCCCCGGCCGGGCCGCGCCGGTCACCGTGGCCCTGTCCGCCGCCGGGGGCGCGGTCCCCGGTGGCCCCGGGAACAGAGCCGCCGCCCGGGGCGGGACCGCCGTCCCCGGTCCCCGAGCCGGCACCTTCGGTACCGGTGGGCGCGCTGCCGACGGCACCGGTGGTGGCACCGGTGCCCGGCCCGACCGCGGCCGTCCGGTCGGTCAGGGAGGTGTGCGAGCGGGCGAGGACCAGCAGCAGGGTGATGACCAGCGCCAGGACGGTGAGCAGCGCGAGCCACAGCGGACCGCTCGCCACGAACGGCGTGGACGCGGCGTGCCCCCGCGGCGCCGGACCCGGCCTCCCCGGCGGAGGTCCGGCGCGGCCGGGCGATGCCGGGCCACGTCTGGTCCGCCACGGCCACCAGGCATCGACCCGGTTCCGCGGCCGGGTGCGGTGCCTACCCCGTGCCACGGCGACCACGACCGAGCGGGCACGGGGACGGCCGGGATCGCGGCTCCGGACCGCGGACGTTTCCGCGAGCGGATTCAGGGAACGACCGGTGCATCGATGGCACGGGCCACCACCTCCTCCCCGAGCGTCGGTCCGGGACATGGGGTGCGAGGCCCGCCGCCGGCCCACCGAGCGCGGGAGCCGTGCGAATGCACACCGTCCGTCCTGCGAGAGTTCCCGTCCGCGGGACGGGCATCCCGACTCGTACGGCCTTGGTCGCGTCCGCGGCCACGCTGGCGCTGGCGCTCGGCGTGAGCTCGATGGCGATGGTCCTGACCCACATACCGGTCGGATCACCACCGGCCGGTCCCGGACCCGTCCCCGTCGACGTGGTGGCGATCCGTCCGACCGACCACCCGGCCTCCTGGGCGGGGGCCGGTGCGCCCACACCGGCCGTCCCGATGCGGCTGCGGTTGCCCGGACTCGGTGTCGACGCCCCCGTGGCACCCGTGGGAGTCGGCGCCGACGGCCTTCTCGGCGTACCGGACGACCCCGCGGTGGTGGGCTGGTGGCCGGACGGCGCGGCACCGGGGTCCGGGCGCGGCACGGTGGTGATCGACGGCCACGTCGACACGCGGGCCGGCGGTCCCGGCGCGCTCTCCCGGCTCCGCGTGCTGCGCCCCGGCGCCGAGGCCACCGTCCTGACCGATGCCGGCGCCGTCCGCTACGTCGTCCAGACCGTGCGCAGCTACCCCAAGGACGCGCTGCCCGCCGAGGTGTTCGCGAGCACCGGTCCCCCGCGGCTGGTGCTGATCACCTGCGGGGGTGCGTTCGACCGGCACGCCCGCCGGTACGCGGACAACATCGTCGCGTACGCGGTCCCGGATCCCCCGGCGGGCGTGGACGTCCCGGCGTGAGGGCCCGCTACTCCCCCTCGAGGTCCCCCTCGGTCTCCAGGTACGCCTGGCGCAGCGCGTCGAGGGTGGCCGGCTCCGGTGCCTCCCACATGCCGCGGTCCACGGCTTCGAGCAGCCGCTCGGCCATCCCGTGCAGCGCCCACGGGTTCGACTCGCCGAGGAACTTGCGGTTGTCCGGGTCGAGGACGTACTCCGCGGTCAGCCGCTCGTACATCCAGTCGGCGACCACGCCCGTCGTCGCGTCGTAGCCGAACAGGTAGTCGACCGTCGCGGCCATCTCGAACGCGCCCTTGTACCCGTGGCGGCGCATCGCCTCGATCCACCGCGGGTTGACCACGCGGGCGCGGAACACCCGGGCGGTCTCCTCGGCGAGCGTGCGGGTGCGCACGGACTCGGGACGGGTCGAGTCGCCGATGTAGGCCTCGGGCGCCTTCCCGGTCAGCGCGCGGACGGTCGCGACCATGCCACCGTGGTACTGGTAGTAGTCGTCGGAGTCGGCGATGTCGTGTTCGCGGGTGTCGGTGTTCTTCGCCGCGACGGTGATCCGCCGGTACGCGCTCTCCATGTCCTCGCGCGCGGGCGTGCCGTCCAGCCCGCGACCGTAGGCGTAGCCGCCCCAGGTCGTGTAGACCTCGGCGAGGTCGGCGTCGTCGCGCCAGTTCCGGGAGTCGACGAGCTGCAGCAGGCCCGCACCGTAGGTGCCGGGCTTGGAGCCGAAGATCCGGGTGGTCGCGCGGCGGACGTCCCCGTGCCGGTCCAGGTCGCCGGCCACGTGCGCGCGGACGAAGTTCTGCTCGGCCGGCTCGTCGAGCTCGGCGACCATCCGCACCGCGTCGTCGAGCAGCGCCAGGACGTGCGGGAACGCGTCGCGGAAGAAGCCCGAGATCCGGACCGTGACGTCGATGCGCGGGCGGCCCAGTTCCTCGAGCCCGATCACCTCGAGCCGCACGACACGCCGGGACATCTCGTCCCACACCGGCCGGACGCCGAGCAGCGCGAACACCTCGGCGACGTCGTCGCCCGAGGTCCGCATCGCCGAGGTGCCCCACACCGACAGGCCCACGGAGCGGGGCCAGTCGCCGTGGTCGCGCCGGTAGCGCCCGACCAGCGACTCGGCCATCGCCTGGCCGGTCTCCCACGCCAGCCGCGACGGGACGGCCTTGGGGTCGACCGAGTAGAAGTTCCGGCCGGTGGGCAGCACGTTGATCAGCCCACGCAGGGGCGAGCCGGACGGCCCGGCCGGGACGAACCCGCCGTTCAGTGCGTGCAGGACCCGGTCGATCTCGCCCGAGGTCTGTTCCAGCCGCGGCACGACCTCCGTGGCGGCGAACCGCAGGATCCGCTCCACCACCTCCCCGCGAGTCGCGGTATCCCCGTGCGCGAGTCGCGATATTCCCGCGTCCGAGTCGGCGTGTCCGTGCGCATCGAGCCGCGCCGCGACGATCCCCGGCGCCGCGTCCGGATCCCATCCGGCGGCGTCCATGTCGGCGACGAGCGCGTGCGCGAGCGCCTCCACCTCGTCGACCCGGGCCTTGGCCTCCGACCCGTCCTCGACCAGCCCGAGTGCCTCCCGCAGCCCGGGCACGCTCTGCTCGCCACCCCACATCTGCCGTGCGCGCAGCATCGCCAGCACCAGGTCGACCCGTGCCTGCCCGGCGGGAGCGGCGCCCAGCACGTGCAGGCCGTCGCGGATCTGCACGTCCTTGATCTCGCACAGCCAGCCGTCGACGTGCAGCAGGAAGTCGTCGAACTCGGCCTCGTGGGGGCGTTCGGTGAGCCCCAGGTCGTGGTCGAGCTTCGCGGCCTGCATCAGCGTCCAGATCTGCTGGCGGATCGCGGGCAGCTTCGCCGGGTCGAGCGTCGAGATGTTCGAGTGCTCGTCGAGGAGCTGCTCCAGGCGGGAGATGTCGCCGTAGCTCTCCGCGCGGGCCATCGGCGGGATGAGGTGGTCGACCAGGGTCGCGTGCGCCCGGCGCTTGGCCTGGGTGCCCTCGCCCGGGTCGTTGACCAGGAACGGGTAGATCAGCGGCAGGTCGCCGAGCGCGGCGTCGGTACCGCAGTTCGCGGACATGCCCAGCGTCTTGCCGGGCAGCCACTCCAGGTTGCCGTGCTTGCCGATGTGCACCACGGCGTCGGCGCCGAACCCGCCCTCCTGCTCCGGCGCGGCCAGCCACCGGTAGGCGGCCAGGTAGTGGTGCGACGGCGGCAGGTCGGGGTCGTGGTAGATCGCCACGGGGTTCTCGCCGAACCCCCGTGGGGGCTGCACCATGAGCACGACGTTCCCGGCGCGCAGCGCGGCGATGACGACCTCGCCCTCCGGGTCGGCCGTCCGGTCCACGTACAGCTCGCCGGGGGCCGCCCCCCAGTGCTCCTCCACGCCCTCGCGCAGCTCGGCGGGCAGCCGCTCGAACCACGACCGGTACCGCGCCGCGGAGATCCGGACCGGGTTGCCCGCGAGTTGCTCCTCGGTGAGCCACTCGGGGTCCTGCCCGCCGGCCGCGATGAGCGCGTGGATGAGCGCGTCGCCGTCCTGCGCGGCGACACCGGGCAGCTCGTCCCCGCCGATGTCGTACCCGGCCTCGTGCATCGCCCGCAGCAGGCGAACGGTGCTGGCCGGGGTGTCCAGGCCGACGGCGTTGCCGATCCGGGCGTGCTTGGTCGGATATGCGGACAGCATCAGCACGATCCGCCGGTCAGCGGGCGGGATGTGCCGCAGCCGGGCGTGCCGGACGGCGATCCCGGCGACCCGGGCGGCCCGCTCGGGATCGGGGACGTACACCGACAGCCCGTCGGCGTCGATCTCCTTGAACGAGAACGGCACGGTGATGAGCCGGCCGTCGAACTCGGGGACCGCGACCTGGGTGGCGACGTCGAGCGGGGTGAGACCGTCGTCGTTGGCCTCCCAGGAGGCGCGGCTGCTGGTCAGGCACAGGCCCTGCAGGATCGGGACGTCGAGCGCGGCGAGCTCGGCGACGTCCCAGGCCTCGTCGTCGCCCCCCGCGCCCGCCGACGCGGGCTTGGTGCCGCCCGCCGCGAGCACGGTGACGACCATCGCGTCGGCCTGCCGCAGCAGTTCCAGCAGGGCGGGCTCGGCCTGGCGCAGCGACGCGCAGTACACCGGCAGCGGGCGGGCGCCGGCATCCTCGATCGCCGAGCAGAGCGCCTCGACGTACGCGGTGTTCCCGGCGAGCTGCTGGGCGCGGTAGTAGAGGACGGCGACGGTGGGGCCCCCGGCGTCCGGGCGCGCGGCGCGGTCGAGGATCCCCCAGCTGGGCAGCTCGACCGGCGGCGCGAACCCGTGCCCGGTGAGCAGCACCGTGTCGGACAGGAACGCGTGCAGCTGCGCGAGGTTGGCAGGCCCGCCCTGCGCGAGGTAGGTGTGCGCCTCGGCGGCGACGCCGGCCGGAACCGTGGAGAGCTCCATCATCTCGGCGTCCGGAGCCTGCTCGCCGCCGAGCGCGACGACGGGCTTGCCGGACGCGAGCAGCGCGTCGAGGCCGTCCTCCCAGTACCGGCGGCCACCGAGGATGCGCACGACCACCACGTCGGCGTCGTCGAGCAGCCCGGGGAGGTCGTCGAGCGGGGTGCGGGCGGGGTTGCCCAGCCGGTAGTCCGCGCCCGACGCGCGGGCGGAGAGCAGATCGGTGTCCGAGGTGGACAGCAGCAGGATCACCGGGACGACCCCCGGCGGGGGACCCGACGCACAGCGGAGCGCATGGAAGACCTTCCTCGGGAATCCTCGTCCCGGGTTCGTGGGTCGGGCGGGCGAGGCAGTGTCCTGGCTCCCGGATCGGTGCTCGCCCCGGCCTTCCAGGCGCACGCGCCCGTGGCCGCCGACGGGGTCCGCTCCCCGGTGACAGTGGCGGGACCGCGCCGGATTCGCACCGGCTTCCTGCACCCGCTCGCCGTGTGTACTTGTGGCGACCACTGTCCGCAACGCGCGGGGGGCCCGTCAAGCCCGGCGCCGCCGGAGTGATCATCGGCTCGTCGCCGTGACACCCACCACCCCCTGCGCGGGCGGGTCCCGCGCGGCGGCGCGGCCTTTACAGTGAGCCGGTGCCCACCCCCGTCCGTGCCCGTGCCGACGCGTGCCCCGGGGTCTTCGCCCCCCACGACGCGGCCGACGGGGCGCTGGCCCGCATCCGGTTGCCCGGCGGGGTGGTGACGGCTGCGCAGCTGCGGGTGCTGGCGGCTTGCGCGCGCGATCTGGGAGACGGCGCCGTGCACCTGACCTCTCGGGGGAACCTGCAGCTCAGGGGCCTGGACCGGGACGACCCGGCGCTCGCCGAGCGGCTGGGCGCAACCGGGTTGCTGCCCGCCCCGAGCCACGAACGCGTGCGCAACATCCTCGCCTCCCCGCTGAGCGGGTACCGCGGTGGGCTGGCCGATGTGCGGGGTCTCACGCGGGCTCTGGATCGGGATCTGTGCGCCCGCCCGGCGCTGGCAGGGCTCCCCGGACGGTTCCTGTTCGCCCTCGACGACGGCCGCGGCGACGTCGCCGCCGAGGGACCCGACCTGTGCTGGCGGGCCCTCGACAGGGGCGTCGGAACGCTGCTCGTCGCCGGGTACGACACCGGCCTGCGGGTGCCGGCGGGCGAGGCAGTGGACGCGCTGCTGCGCGCGGCGGAGGCGTTCCTCGCCCTGCGGGAGGCCGACGGCGTGCCGGCGTGGCGGGTGCACGAACTGGATGACGCGCCCGCCCGGATCGCCGCCGCCCTCCGCGGTCCGCACACGGACACGGACACGGACACGGACGACCGGCTACGGGACGACCGGCCCCCTGCGGGCCCGGCCGCCCCGTCGGCGTCGGCCGCAGGCCCGGGCCCGGCCGCCGTCGGGCCGCACCTCCCGATCGGGCCCGTCACGCAGGACGACGGCGGCCGCGCCGTCGGCGTCGCCCCGGTGCTCGGGGAGCTCACCGCGGCCCAGGTGCGGCTGCTCGCCGACCTCGCCCCGGCCGCCGTCGTCACTCCGTGGCGCACGATCCTGCTGCCCGACCTGCCGGACCCCACCCCCGACGCACTGCACCGGTTGCGCGAGGCGGGCCTGGTCGTCAACCCCGGCGCGGCCGCGCTCGGCGTCAGCGCCTGCGCGGGGCGGCCCGGCTGCGCCAAGGCCCTCGCCGACGTGCGCGCCGACACCCGCGCCGCGCTGGAGGCGGGTCTGCCGGTCCGGGGGCGCGCGCACGTCGTCGGGTGTGCCCGCCGGTGCGGGGCGCCGAACGGCCCGCACACCGACGTCGTCGCCGAGGCGGACGGGTACCGCGTCGACGGCACCTGGGTACCGGTCGGCCGCCTGGCCGCAGCACTGAGAGGAACCACGTGACCACCTACATCCGCGACGGCGCGGAGATCTACCGGCAGTCCTTCGCGACCATCCGGGCGGAGGCCGACCTGTCCGGGCTGCCGCCGGAGGTCGCCTACGTCGCCGTGCGGATGATCCACGCCTGCGGGCAGGTCGACCTCGTCGGCGACATCGGGTTCTCCCCCGGCGTCGTCACCGCGGCCCGCGACGCGTTGCGGGCCGGGGCGCCGATCCTGTGCGACGCGATGATGGTCGCCTCCGGCATCACCCGCGCCCGGCTCCCCCGGGACAACGCGGTGATCTGTACGCTGCGCGACCCGCGGGTGCCGGACCTGGCCGCGGAGCTGGGCAACACCCGCTCGGCGGCGGCTCTGGAGCTGTGGCGCGAGCACCTCGACGGCGCCGTCGTCGCCATCGGCAACGCTCCGACGGCGCTGTTCCACCTCCTCGACATGATCGACGCCGGAGCGCCGCGGCCCGCCGCGATCCTGGGCGTACCCGTCGGGTTCATCGGCGCCGCGGAATCCAAGCAGGCGCTGTCGGAGCGGACCGACCTCGAACACCTCGTCGTGCACGGCCGCCGCGGCGGCAGCGCGATCACCGCCGCCGCGGTCAACGCGCTGGCCAGCGAGCAGGAGTGAAGGACGTGACGGGAACCCTGTACGGCGTCGGCCTCGGTCCCGGCGACCCCGAGCTGACCACGATCAAGGCCGCTCGGCTGATCGGCGCCGCCGACGTGATCGCCTACCACTCGGCGCGGCACGGCCGCAGCATCGCCCGGCGGATCGCCGAGCCGCACCTGCGCGGCGACCAGATCGAGGAGGCGCTGGTCTACCCGGTCACCACCGAGACGACCTACCACCCCGGCGGCTACCAGGGCGCCATCGACGAGTTCTACGCCGAGGCCGCCGAGCGCCTCGCCGCGCACCTCGACGCCGGCCGCGACGTCGTGCTGCTCGCCGAGGGCGACCCGCTCTTCTACGGCTCCTACATGCACATGCACAAGCGGCTCGCGCACCGCTACCCGACCGAGGTCGTGCCCGGCGTGACCTCGATCAGCGCGGCGTCCGCGGCCCTGGGCAAGCCGCTGGTGGAGCGCGACGAGATCCTCACCGTGCTGCCCGGTACCCTGCCCCGCGAGGTCCTCGCCGAGCGGCTGGCGGCCACCGACTCCGCCGCCGTGATGAAGCTCGGCCGCACCTTCGCCGGTGTGCGCGGCGCGTTCGCCGACGCCGGGCGCATCGACGAGGCCTTCTACGTCGAGCGGGCCACCATGGACGGGCAGCGCACCGGTGCGCTCGCCGACGTCGACCCCGACTCGGTGCCGTACTTCTCCATCGCGCTGCTGCCCGGCCAGGTCGCGGCCGCCATTCCCGAGCGCTCCCCCGCGCCGACCGCGGGCACCGGCGAGGTGGTCGTCGTGGGCACCGGACCCGCCGGCCGGGACTGGCTGACCCCGCAGGTCGCAGCCGCGCTCGCCGCCGCCGACGACCTCGTCGGCTACGGCCCGTACCTGGACCGGGTGCCGCCCAACCCGCGCCAGCGCCGGCACCCCAGCGACAACCGGGTGGAGGCCGAGCGGGCCGCGCACGCGCTCGACCTGGCGGCGGCGGGCAGGTCCGTCGTCGTCGTCTCGGCGGGTGACCCGGGGGTGTTCGCGATGGCCACCGCGGTGCTGGAGGTCGCGAGCGAGCCCAAGTACCTCGACGTCCCGGTGCGGGTACTGCCCGGGCTGACCGCGGCACAGGCCGTCGCCGCGTCGGTCGGGGCGCCGCTGGGCCACGACTACGCGATGATCTCGCTGTCCGACCGGCTCAAGCCGTGGAAGGTCGTCGCCGAACGGCTGGTCGCAGCCGCCCGCGCCGACCTCGCGATCGCGATCTACAACCCGCGCTCCAAGGCCCGGCCCTGGCAGGTGGGTGCCGCGCGGGACGTGCTGCTGGAGCACCGCTCCCCGGACACCCCGGTGGTGCTCGGCCGCGACGTCGGCGGTACGGGCGAGCGGGTGCGCGTCGTGCGGCTCGCCGACCTGGACCCCGAGGACGTCGACATGCGGACGCTGCTGATCATCGGATCGTCGACGACGCGGGTGGTGCAGCGCGGCGGACGCACGACCGTGTTCACCCCGCGCCACTACGCCCACCCGTCCTGACCCGCGAGTCGGCACATTCGGGAGGGTGAGTCGACCTCCACCCGAGAGTGCCGACTCACCCTCCCAGAACTGCCGACTCGCGGGGTGTCAGGGGGTGGACGCCCACTGGGCGGCCTCGCCGACGGTTGACACCGTGGCCACCCCGGAGGGCAGCGGCGGCCGGGACTGGATGACCACCGGGATGCCCAGCTCGCGGGCGGCAGCCAGCTTGGCGGCGGTCATGTCGCCACCGCTGTCCTTGGTCACCAGGACGTCGATCCGGTGCTCGTGCAGCAGGGCGCGCTCGTCGTCGACGGTGAACGGGCCGCGGTCGAGCAGGACCTGCATGCGTTGCGGCGCAGGGGGTTCCGGGGCGTCGACCGCGCGGACCAGGAACCACAGGTCGAGCCCGGCGAACGCCGCCAGGTCCTGACGACCGGTGGTGAGGAAGACCCGCTGCCCGATCGAGGGCAGCAGCTCTGCCGCCTCGGCCGGCGAACCGACCCACCGCCAGTCGTCACCGGGGCCCGCCGTCCATCCCGGACGGCGCAGGATCAGCAGTGGGACGCCGAGCCGTGCCGTCGCCGCCGCCGCGTTCGCCGTCATCCGGGCCGCGAACGGGTGCGTGGCGTCGATGACCGCATCGATCTGCTTGTCGCGCAACCACTCCGCGAGCCCGTCGGCACCGCCGAACCCGCCGATCCGCACCTCCCCCGGCGGCAGGGCCGGCGTCCGCACCCGGCCGGCCAACGACGAGGTGACACGTAGTCCGGGACGACCCGCGAGCGCGGTGGCCAGCCGTCGCCCCTCCCCGGTCCCGCCGAGGACCAGCACCCGCCGCACCGACACCCACCTCTCTCCACCGTCAGGAGCCGTCATTGTCGTCGGCCGGGCCCACCCGGCGACGACGAGGGCCGCCGATCGTGGATCAGGACCGGCTGCGGCACCGGGTGTCGGAGTACAGATGGCTGTCCGGGAACTGCCCGGCGGCCAGCGCCGGGCCGACGATGACCACCGCGGTGCGCTGGACACCGGCCTCGTGCACCGCGTCGGCGATGTCGTCGAGCCGGCCGCGCAGCACGATCTCGTGCTCCCGGCTGGCGTGCGCCACCACGGCCGCCGGGCAGTCGGGCCCGTAGTTCGGCACGAGCTCCTTGACGAGCTCGTCGATCCGGTGCACGGCCAGGTGCAGCACGAGGGTCCCGCCACTGGTGCCGAGCGCGGCCAGGCTCTCGCCCTCCGGCATCGGCGTGGCCCGGGCGGCGATGCGGGTGAGGGTCACCGTCTGCGCGACCGTCGGCACGGTCAGCTCACGGCGCAGCGCGGCGGCAGCGGCCGCGTAGGCGGGCACGCCAGGGCACACGTCGTAGGGCACACCGGCCGCGTCGAGCCGGCGCATCTGCTCGGCCATCGCGCTGAACACCGACGGGTCACCCGAAGCGAGCCGCGCGACGTCGAGACCGTGCGAGTGCGCCCGCACCATCTCCTCGACGATCTCGGCGAGCGTCATCAGCGCCGTGTCGATCTTCCGGGCGTCCGGGGGGCAGTAGTCGAGCATCTGCGGCGGCACCAGGCTGCCGGCGTAGAGACACACCGGGGACGCGGCGATGAGGTCCCGCCCGCGGATCGTCAGCAGGTCCGGCGCCCCCGGCCCGGCCCCGATGAAATGAACGGTCATGATGTCATTCCTTCTCCACCACCCAGATCGTCACCGGCATCGCCGGCCGCCATCCCGTGAACCCGCCGACCGGCGAGGCCCGCTGCACCGCCACCCGCACCAGCGAGCCGCCCAGCCGGGCGTACCCCGCCGCCAGCGCTGCCTCGGCCTCCAGCGTCACCGCGTTCGCCACGAGCCGTCCGCCGCCGGGCAGCGCGTCCCAGCACGTGTCGAGCACGCCGTCGCGGGTCACCCCGCCGCCGATGAAGATCGTGTCCGGGGCCGGCAGCCCGGCCAGCGCGGCCGGCGCCCGGCCCGTGACGACCTGCAGGTCCGGCACGCCCAGCGCATCGGCGTTGAACCCGATCCGGGCGGCCCGCTCCGGGTTCGACTCGATCGCAACGGCCCGGCAGGACGGGTGCGCCCGCATCCACTCGATCGCGACGCTGCCCGCGCCCGCGCCGACGTCCCAGAGCAGCTGCCCCGGCCGCGGCGCCAGGTGGGCCAGCGTCACCGCACGGACCTCGCGCTTGGTCAGCTGACCGTCATGGCCGAAGGCGTCGTCGGGCAGGCCGGGGACCGTGCCGAGTGGACGCGCTCCCGCATCGGCCACGCAGAGGATCGCCACGACGTTGAGCGGATCGCCGGGCGGGTACGGCCAGTCCGCGGCGGTTCCGTCGAGGCGCCGCTCCGCAGGACCGCCGAGCTGTTCGAGGACGGTCAGCGTGCTCGCGCCGTACCCGTCGGCGGTGAGCAGGGACGCGAGCTGCTTCGGTGAGTCGGCACCCGCGCTCAGCACCAGCACCCGCCGGCCCGGGGCGAGGACGCGGCGCAGCCGCGCGAGCGGGCGGCCCACCACGCTGACCACCTCCACGTCGTCGGCCGGCCAGCCCAGCCGCGCGCACGCCAGCGAGACCGACGACGGGTGCGCCACCACCCGCAGCCGCTCCGGCCCCAGCACCCGGGCCAGCGTCGCGCCGAGACCGAAGAACATCGGGTCGCCGCTGGCCAGCGCGCAGACGACACGACCGGCCAGGCGTTCGAACAGGCCCGGGAGCGCGGGCAGCATCGGCGAGGGCCAGGTGATGCGTTCGCCGCGGGCGTGCCCGGCGACGAGGTCGAGCTGGCGGCCGCTGCCCAGGAGCACCTCGGCGGCGGTGATCGCCTCCCGCGCGGCGCCGGACAGCCCCGCCCAGCCGTCGGCGCCGATACCGACCACCGTCACCGGTGTCCCACCCTCGCCCACTCGCCACCCCGTCTCCCGGCTGCACTGTCCGGGTGCACGCTAACCGCCCCGGAGCCGCTGGGCGGCCGCGGTGAGCAGCCCCACTGAACCGATCACCGGGCGGCTCCGGTCGCATCCCGCACATCGGCTGCGGACCTGCGACGATCACGCCATGAGCCGCCCCTCCGTGATCGTGTTCGACGTCAACGAGACGCTGTCCGACCTCACACCCCTGGCCGACCGGTTCACCGATGTGGGCGCCCCCGCCCATCTGGCGCCGCTGTGGTTCGCCTCGGTGCTGCGGGAGGGCATCGCGCTCGCGGCGCTCGGCGAGTTCGCGACCTTCGCCACCCTCGGACGGGAGGTTGGACGGTCGCTGCTGGCCGGCGTGGACATCGACCGGGACGCCGACGCGGCGGTCGACCACGTGATGGAGGGGTTCCTCGGGCTGCCCGTGCACCCCGACGTCCCCGGCGGCGTGGCCGCGCTGCGCGCGGCCGGCCTGCGGCTGGTGACGTTGAGCAACGGCGCCGCGGCCGTCGCGGAGCGACTGCTCGGGGACGCGGGCCTGCGCGAGGACTTCGAGCACGTGCTCTCGGTCGAGGACGTCGGGGTCTGGAAGCCGTCGGAACGGGTGTACGGACACGCCGCGACGACGTGCGGCACCGATCCCGCGGACATGGTCATGGTCGCGGTGCATCCGTGGGACCTGAACGGCGCGGCCCACGCCCGGATGCGCACCGCGTGGATCAACCGGTCCGGCGCGACCTACCCCGGATACCTGCCGCCGCCGACCTACACCGTGTCCGGGCTGCCGGAGCTGGCGGCGGCGCTGACCGACTGATCGGATCCGCTCGGTGGGCGCAGGTGCTCGTAGTGCTTGGGGCGCAGGCGCATCGCGTGCACGACCACACCGTCGGGGCCGGCGTCGGCTGCGTTGTCCACCACGATCTCCAGCAGGTCGCGGTTCGGTGCGAGCCCGATCAGCAGGGTCCGACCGCCCTGGCGGACGGTGCGCAGCGGCGCGGCCAGCACGGCCCGGATGTCGCCCTCGGCGATCCCGTGCTTGCGGGCGCCCCGGGAGATCCGTACGGAGCTCTGCACGCCGCCAGGTTACGGCCGGCCCGACCGGTCCGGCCCGGCGTGTACCTCCCCGTCCGGTTCCCGCAGCTCCGGTTCCTGTTGTGCCGGTTCCCGCGGGTCCGGTTCCCGCAGTCCCGGTTCCACAGCCGGTTCCCTCAGGGCGGCGAGCAGTTCCGCCTCCGCTGCAGCGAACCCGGGGCACGTCACCATCTCGACCGTCCGGGGCCGCGGCAGCGCGATCTCGACCACCCGGCGCACCCGGGCCGGTCGCGGGCCGAGCACGACCACCCGGTCGGAGAGGAACACCGCCTCCCGGATGTCGTGGGTGATCAGCAGGACCGTCCACCCGAACCGGGCCCGGACGCCCTCCAGCCACTCCTGCATCCCGGTCCGGGTGAGCGAGTCCAGCGCGCCGAACGGCTCGTCGAGCAGCAGCACCTCGCGATCCTGTACGACGGTGCGCAGCAGCGCGGCTCGCTGGCGCATCCCGCCGGACAGCTCGAACGGGTGGGCGCGCTCGAACCCCGCCAGCCCGAACGGCTCGAACAGCGGACGTGCCCTGTCCCGCGCCGCGCGCCGGCGCATCCCGGCGACCTCCAGGCCGAGCGCGGCGTTGTCCAGGATGGTGCGCCACGGGAAGAGCAGGTCCTTCTGCGGCATGTAGCCGAAGGTGCGGCCTTCCGCCGGTGCCCCGTCGACGAGCACCTGCCCGGCATCGGGTGCGGCGAGCCCCGCGAGGATGTTGAACAGCGTGCTCTTGCCGCACCCGCTGGGACCGATGATCGAGATGAAGTCCCCGGGCGCCGCGCGCAGCGACACGTCGGCGAGCACCGGCAGCGTCCCGTAGGTCTTGGCCAGACCCTCCACCCGGACCTCACGCACGCCGGCGCTCCTTGGCATGCCAGGGGATGACGAGGCGCTGCACCAGGTAGGTCAGCCCGAACAGGACGACGCTGATCGTCGCGGTGACCACGACCGCGGCGAGCACCAGGTCGGTGCGGAACGAGTTCTTCTGCAGGTTCATGAAGATCCCCAGCCCGGCCCGGGCCCCGACGTACTCGGCGAAGATCGCTCCGGTGACGGCGTAGGTGATCCCGATCCGCAGTGCGGTGAAGAAATAGGGCATCGCGCCCGGGAGCCGGACGTAGCGGAACTCCTTCCAGCGTCCTCCCCCCATGCTGCGCAACAGGTTCGACGCCTCCCGGTCCGTCGACGCGAAGCCCTCGATCAGCCCGATCGCGATGGGGAAGAACGTCACCAGCGCAATCACGACGACCTTGGGCAGCAGGCCGAACCCGAACCAGATGATCAGCAGGGGGGCGATCGCGATGATCGGCAGCGTCTGCGAGGCGACCAGCAGCGGCACCAGCGCGCGGCGCAGCCACGGCGAGAAGTCGACCAGGATCGCGAGCGCCCAGCCGAGCACGAGCGAGACGGCGAAGCCGACGGCGGTGACCTGCAGCGTCGGCACCGTGTTGGCCCAGATGACGTCGCGGAACTCCCAGCCCTGCTCGACGACCCGCAGCGGCGACGGCAGCACCTGCGGGCGCACGTCGTTCACGGTCACGAACCACTGCCAGCCGCCGAGCAGCAGCGCCACCACGAGCAGCGGCGGCGCCGCAAGGGCCAGAGCTCTGCGCATCCGTTACGGACGGGTCAGGTAGTCGTTGGTGAACCAGGTCGAGAAGTCCGGCTTCGTGGTGACCGGCGCGCCGGCGGCGTCGACCACCGTGCCCGAGTCGTAGAGGAAGCCGGAGAAGCCCGACCAGGTGGCCAGCGTCTGGGTGCCGACGGTGCCGGCGCCGTCGCGCAGGTACTTCGCGCTGAGCATCTGCTGGCTGCGGCTGACCAGCTCCGGCTCGCTGAACGCGCCGGGGTTGGCGTCCATCAGCAGCTTCCCGGCCCGGGCCGGGTCGTCGGCGGCGAGCTGGTAGCCGCGCTGCACGGCCTGGACGAACGCCCGGGCCTGGTCCTGGTGCCCGGCCAGCCAGCCGCCGTTGCCGATGAGCAGCACGTTGTAGGCGTCCGGGAAGCCGTAGTCGGTGTAGGAGAAGGTCTTGAGCGGCTCGTTGCGCAGCTCGGCCTCGATGCCCTCCCAGGCCACGAACGGTTCGGTGAAGTCGACCTGCCCGGCGTAGAGCGCCTCGTAGGCCGATGTTCCGAGCACGACGGTGCTGAACTCACCCTTGCCGCCCGCGTCCTTGATCACCGTCTTCATCTTGGGCTCCTCGCCCGGCCCGCCGAACCCCCCGTAGACCTTGCCGTCGAGGTCGGCGGGGGTGCGGATGTCGGTCCGGTCGGCGCGCACCGCGATCTCGGTGGCCCAGTGCTGCAGGATCGCCATCACCGAGGTGATGTCCGCGCCGGCCGCCTTGGAGTAGGTGAAGGAGTCCTGGAAGCTGATCCCGAACTCGGCCGCACCGGAACCGACCAACGTGTCCGGCGACGTGCTGTTGTAGGGCAGGAACTCGACGTTCAGCCCGGCGTCACGGAACCAGCCCTCCTGCTGGGCGACGAACAGGCCGGTGTGGTTGGTGTTCGGGGTCCAGTCCAGCGCGACCCTGATCGTCGTCGCCTCACCGGACCCGCCCGATCCGGTCGTGCCGCCCGCGCAGCCGGCCAGGACGAGGGCCAGGACGGACACCAGCGCCGTGAGCAGGCCGGCGATCCGGGGAGTACGGCGACGTGCGGTGGTCAGGTCGTGTTCAGCCACGAGGTCCTCCCTACGCCGGTGCTAACCGGGTCAGGTACGAACGGTCGACGGCCGGTCCTGCCGCCCTCTCAGCCTCGGTACGTGAGTGCTCCCGCGGGTCAGGATGACCTTACGCGCGAGGGAAACCGTTGGCCATCGAGGGAGTGGCCGACGTCCTCACACGGTGTCGAGGCGGCGGTGCCGGGCCCGCGACGGCGCCGACGGCGGCTCGTCCCCGCGCCCGGGCGCCCGCTCGTCGGGCCGCGCCGGCGGCCGACCGTCGCGGCGCGGTTCCGGAAGGGCGGCAGGCCGATCGGTCCCCGCGACCACCGACGCCGCCATCTCCGCCACGGCGACGCGGGCGTTGCGCGCCTGGCTGTGCAGGAACCGGGCCGCCTCCTCGACATCGGTGCGGTAGCGCTCGGCGAGCATGCCGGTGGCCTGCTCGATCGGCGTCGACGCCTCCAGCTGTGCGGTCGACCGGGCGGCCGCGCCCGACAGCTGCCGGAACGCCCGCGAGTCCAGGAGCCGGGCGGCCAGCATGTCGATCAGCGGCCGGACCATCTCGGCATGGCTCCCGGACACCGGCTGGTAGCCCGTGCCGAGCAGCTGCATCCCGCCGGCGGGGCGGCCGTCGATGAGCAGCGGGACGGCGACCGAGCTGACCAGCCCGGTGTCGACGGCGGCGGCAGCGAGCTCGGACGGCCCCATGCGGGCGAGGTCGGCGGTGACCATGACCCGACCGGACCGGATCGCGCTCGGCAGCGGCCCCTGGCCGGAGCCGTGCTGCATCTCCCCCAGCCGCCCGGCGACGGCGTCGGAGGCGAACACGCCGTTCGACATCGGATCCGGCGGCTCCACGACGACGATCACCGCGCCCGCCACGCCGAGCGCGACCGGCAGCGCGGTGCACACCCCCGCCAGCATGGCGCCGACGTCCAGGTTCGCCGCCGGGGTGCGGCCGACCTGGAGAGCAAGGCCGATGAGAGCGGAGTCGGGCGAGAACACTGCGACCGTCCTTCCCGGCGCCGAGCAGGGTCGCGGCGCCGTCGTGTGGGGAGGAAGTCAATCACCGAGCGTCCGCGGTACAACACGGACGATCATCGACTGCTCCGGACAGCGCAGTGCTAAGGGACCGCCGCCGGGGGGATCCCGACCTCGCCGGCGATCTCCCGGGCCCGCTGCCACGTCCCCGGGTCCACCGGCACTCCTTCGTCGAGGTTGCGCCGCCGGGTCGCTTGGGCCCGGTCGCCCGGCACCGTGACACCGGCGTGCCCCGGCGCCGGCGGCAGTCCGCGCAGCTCGGTGAGGAAGGCCTGCAGCGGGGCCCGATCCCCGGCGCCGAACGCGACCGGGTCCAGCGCGATCAGGACGTCGCCCTTGGTGCACGGGTCCGTGGTGTCGAGCGTGCCGCGCACGTCCCGGCCGAGAGCTGTCCCGGTGAGCGTCGCGACCAGGGCCTCGAGGACCAGCGACAACGCGTAACCCTTCGGGCCCCCGAACGGGCTGATCGCCCCGTTCAGCGCGGCAGCGGCGTCGGTGGTCGGCCGGCCCTCGGCGTCGACGACCGCACCCTCCGGCAGCGCGACGCCGCGGGCCGCGTGGTCGAGCACCTTGCCCCGGGAGACCTGGCCGGTGGCCATGTCGAGCACGATGGGCCCGGAGCCGTTGTCACCGGTCGGTATCGCCGCGGCCAGCGGGTTCGTGCCGAGCATGGCCGGTGCGGCGCCCCACGGGTGCACGAGCGCCTCGCTCGTCGTCGTGGCCAGCCCCAGCACGCCGCGCTCGGCCATCCGCTCGACGTAGGGCGCGAGCATGCCGAGGTGCCCGGCGTCGCGGATCGCGGCGACCGCCACCCCGGTCTCCACCACCCTGTCCAGCAGCGCGTCGACGGCGCGGTGCGCGGTGGGCGGGCCGAAACCGCGGCGGCCCTCGACCACCAGCACCGACGGCGTCCGCCAGGTCAGCACCGGGTCCGCGGCCGGCGCGATCAACCCGGCGCGGACGCGACCGACCAGCACGTCGAGCCGGCGCAGACCGTGCGAGGCGTGCCCGCGCAGGTCACCCTCCAGCAGCATGTCGGCCTGAGCGCGAGCGGCGACCGGTGGCGTGCCGAGGCGTTCCAGGACCGCGACGGTCAGCCGGCGGTGCTCGTCGGCAGGGACGCGGTGCTGCTCGGCCACGGCCGGCTCCTCTCTGGTCCTACGCGGGCCACCGGTCGGGGCCGCCATCGGCGACCGCTGGCCCCGGTGAGGGCGGACTCGCCGCGGGCAGCCTAGGCGGCCGGTGCCGGTCGTGGTCGTGGTCGTCGGGGAACATCCGGGCGACCGGGCGGCTACAGGAGCGCCTGGTAGGCCCCGCCGTCCACCGGGATCGACGCGCCGGTGAGGTAGTTGGCCTGCTCCGAGCACAGGAACGCCACGATCGAGCCGAAGTCGGCCGGGCCGCCCAGTCGCCCGGCGGGGATCGTCTCGAGCTGGCGTTCGAGGGCCGCGCCGTGTCCGTACACGCCGGTGACCCGTTCGGTCCCGTGCAGGCCGGGCTGCACCGAGTTCACCGTCACCCCGTCGGCGGCGATCTCCCGCGCCAGGGTGCGGAGGAACCCGGTCGCCCCGGCCCGGGCGGTGTTCGACAGCGCGAGGTTCGGATACGGCTGGCGCACGCCCAGCGAGGTGATGGCGACGATCCGGCCCCAGCCGCGGGCCCGCATGTCCGGCGTCGCGGCCAGGCACATGCGGACGACGGCGAGCAGGCTGCGGTCCAGCGCCGCCTGGTACGCCGACGCCGGGGTCTCCTCGACCGTCCCCGGCGCCGGCCCCGGACCGTTCACGACCAGGATGTCGACCCCGCCCATCGCCGCCGCGGCGTCCTCGACGAAACGCGCGGCGCCGTCGGGATCGGTGAGGTCGGCGACGACCCAGCCGGTCCCGCCACCCAGTTGCTTCGCGGCCGCCTCGGCGCGCCCCGCGTCCGAGCTGCAGATCGTCACCCGTGCACCCTCGGCCACCAGCGCCGCCGCGCTCGCGTACCCCAGCCCGCTGCTGGCGGCCGCGACCGCGGCCCGCCGGCCTGTGATCCCGAGTTCCATCCGCGCCCCTCTGTCGATGATCGGCCCGCTGGATGCTGCCCGGGAGCAGCCGGAACCGCAATCGTGCCGCCGCCCGGGCCCGGGGTGCTCATTCCGGGCCGGCGCCGGCCAGCAGCTGCTCGCAGGTGCGCACCAGAACACCCGCCGCGTCCCGGACGTCCTTCGACGACCCCGGATGCGACGCCCGCCGCTGCCAGCGGGCCAGGTGCGCCGCCGCGGCCGTGGCCACCTCCCGCGGCCCGGCGCCGGCGGCCAGCCCGAGCCGCACCCACGGCTCGGCGCCGGAGGCCCCCAGCAGCTCCTCGGCCGCCCGCCGCTCCTCGCCACCGAGATCGAGAGCGCCGGAGCGCAGCGTGTCGACGAGATCGATCTCGGTGAGCTCGTGCGCCCCGGAACGGATGCGTTCGAGCAGGTAGCGCAGCGGCCGCGCCTCGTCGGCCTGCGGTGCGGCCCGGACGAGGGCGTCGAGCGCGAGCAGCGCGGACCGGGCTTTCAGCGCCTCGGTCCGCCGAACGAAGCGGGTGTCGATCAGCTCGCGCAGCTGCGGTAGCCCGCTGCGGTCCACCAGCGCCCGGCCGAGGGCGGCGGACGTCGGGCCCCGGCCGCCGCGGATCAGCTCGATCGCGAGCCGGACGCCGAAGAGGCCGAGCCGGTCCAGCAGCTCGGGGCCGGGGGCGGCGGGGTCCCCGGTCCCGCGCAGGGCCGCGGCGACGCCGTCGGCCGACAGCATCAGCCGGCCCAGCTCCGCCTCGTCGCGCTCGCTCAGCCGGCACAGCGACCGGTGATCGGCCTCCCCCAGGGTCACGCCGCCCAGGGCGAGCAGCCCGGCGACCGGGGCCACGGTCTGGCAGAGCCGGCGCACCCTCGGATCCGCGCCGCACTCCGCGGCGGCTCGCTGCGCCTGCTCGAGCGCGTCCGCCTGCCCACCGCCCACCTCGTCGGCGCGGGCCAGCACCCCGAGGGCGTGCGCGGGCCGGTGGCCGCCGTCCGGCCCGTGCAGCACCGACAGCACGTCGACGTCGTCGGGGCGGCGGTGGCGCAGCAGCAGCACGAACGCCTCCGCGAGCGGGCCGCCGGCGGCGCCCGGATCGAGCAGCGACCGGGCCCGCTCCGCCTCCTGCCGGTCCGCCGATCCCGGGCCCGTCAGGTCGATCAGGGTCGGCGTCGTGGGCGCCCCCGGTTCGGGCGCGTACCCGGACAGCGCCGCCACCAGCGTCGACGCGCCCGCCCCGGCCGCGCCCACGACGGCGATCCGCAGCGGCTCGTCCAACCGTTCGGCGAGCGTCCGCAGCAGCTGGCCCCGGTCGGTGCGGTGGTAGAGCTCGCGGGCCGCGACCACAGCCTCGCGTACCTGGTCGAGCAACGCCGGTCCGGCCGCGGCGGCGGCGGCCGGCGCCGCGGCCGCGATCCGGACGGCCCTGCCGTTGCCCCCTCCCCCGGCGGGGGCAGCGGTCGCCGGTGCGGTGCGCTCCGGCG
>NZ_JAAXKZ010000087.1 GCF_012911875.1 Pseudonocardia bannensis
GCCCCGCACCCAGCGCGAGGCCGCCCGCCTGGCGCGCGCCAACCGCCCGGACAAGGAGCAGCGCCGTCGCGCCGCGGCCGAGCGGCGGGAGCGGATGGCCGCCGGCGACGACCGGTTCCTGATGCCCCGCGACCGCGGCCCGGTGAAGGCCTACATCCGCGACCTCGTGGACTCCCGGCCGCACCTGATGGGTCTGTTCATGCCCCTCGCGGGTGTGGTGCTGCTCTCGGTGCTGCTCCCGATCCCGGCCGCCCAGCAGTACCTGAGCCTGTTCAGCCTGCTGGCGCTCGTCACGATGATCGCGGAGGGCGTCATCCTGGGCATCCAGGTCACCCGCAAGGCCCGTGCGAAGTTCCCGGACGAGAGGATCGGCGGCCTCGGCACCGGCTGGTACGCGTTCACCCGCGGGAGCCAGCTGCGCCGGCTGCGGGTCCCGAAGCCACGGGTCCAGCGCGGGGCGAACCCCTAGCCCTCCTGCAGGCTCATCGGCCCGTAGACCTCGGTGTCACCCGTGCCGTCGTTCTCGAGCAGCACCACCGCGTCGATGCCGTCGGCGCGCAACTCCTCCCAGACGCCACCGAACCACTGCTCGGCCTGCGCCTGGTCGTCGAAGATCTCCTCGGGGCCGCGCACGGGCTCGCCCACCGCGTCCAGGTACCGCCACCGGAATGCCATGGCTCAGAAGCTAGCGTGACCCCGTGACCGTCGCCGCCCGTCGCACGCTCGTGCTGGGCGGGACCCGGTCCGGGAAGTCCCGGTACGCCGAGGACCTGCTGCCCGCCGACGCCCCCGTCCGCTATTGCGCCACCGCCCGCCACCGCGAAGACGACGCCGAGTGGGCGGCCCGGATCGAGGCGCACCGAACCCGCCGCCCGCAGCGGTGGACGACGGTCGAGGAGCCCGACGTCGTCGCGCTGCTTCGCGGCACGGGCCCCGGCGACACCCCGCTGCTGGTCGACGACCTGGCCACCTGGCTCACCGGTGTGCTCGACGACGCCGGGGCGTGGGAACGGCCCGACGTCCCGGCCGCGGTCGGTGAGCGGGTGGCCGAACTCGTGGACGCCGTCGCCGGATGCGCAGGCCGGGTCGTGCTGGTCTCGGCGGAGGTCGGGCTGGGCGTGGTGCCGGGAACCCGGGCCGGACGGCTGTTCCGCGACGAACTGGGCGCCGCCAACGCCGCCCTCGCCCAGGTGTGCGACGAGGTGCTGCTGCTCGTGGCCGGGCTGCCCGTGCGGCTGAAGTAGCCGCGCGGTAGGAAGACGCCGTGGATCTCCCCAGCGTCACCGCCCCCGACGCCGAAGCCCGCCGGGCCGCCGTCGCCCGGCACGACGAGCTCGCGGTCCCGGCCGGTGGCCTCGGCGTGCTGGCCGAGCTGGGTTGCTGGCTCGCCGCCTGCCAGGGCACCTGCCCGCCCCGCCCGCCGATGCGGCCGCGGGTGGTGGTCGTCGCGGCGGACCACGGCATCGCCGAGGCGGGCGTGTCCGCCTACCCGCCGGGGGTGACGGCACGACAGGTCGCCGCGGCCCGCGAGCAGAGCCTTCCGGCGTCGGTGCTCGCCCCGGTGTCCGGCGCGTCGGTCCGGGTGGTCGACGTCGCCGTCGACGACGGGGACGCCCGCGTCCCGGACGTCGCGACGACCGCCGGCCGCTACCGGGTGCGGCGCTCGAGCGGGCGCATCGACCGGACCGACGCGCTGACCGAGGAGGAGACCGCCGCCGCACTCACCATCGGCCGCACCCTGGCCGACGAGGAGGTCGACGCCGGTGCCGACCTGCTCATCCCGGCATCCCTGGGTGTCGGGGCGACCACCCCGGCGTCGGTCCTGGTCGCCGCGCTCGCCGGGATCGAGCCGGTCGCCGTCGTCGGGCGGGGCAGCGGGATCGGCGACGACGCCTGGATGCGCAAGGCCGTCGCGATCCGGGACGGGCTGCGCCGGGTCCGCCCGCACGTCCGCGACCCGCTCGCGCTGCTGCGGATCGCGGGGGGCGCCGACCTCGCCGTGCTCACCGGATTCCTGGCCCAGGCCGCGCTCCGCAGGACGCCCGTGCTGATCGACGGTCTGGTCGTCGGCGCGGCGGCGCTGGTCGCCGAGGAGCTCGCCCCGGGCGCTCGGGACTGGTGGCTCGTCGCGCAGCGCTCCCCCGAGCCGGCGATGGCGCTCGCGCTCGACCAGTTGCAGCTGACCCCGCTGCTCGATCTGAACGTGCGCCTCGGCGACGGCACCGGCGCACTGGCCGTGGTGCCGCTGCTGCAGATGTCGGCCCGGCTGCTCGCCGAGACGGCCACTGCGGCGGACAGCGGGATCGCCCCGTCCCGCGCCGCGGGCTGAGCACCGCGATGCGCGGCCTGGCCCTGGCCGTGAGCTGGCTGACGGTGCTGCCGGTCCGGGCCGGACCCGCCGACGCCGGCACGCCGCTGGACCCGCGGGTGGCGGCAGCGGCGATCCGGTGGGCCCCGCTGGTCGGGGCGTTGCTCGGTGCCACGTCCGGGGCGGTGTTCCTCGGGCTGGCCGCGCTCGGGGTGCCGCCGCTGGTCGGTGGCCTGCTGACCGTCGGATTCGCGGCGCTGGCCACCCGCGGCATGCACCTCGACGGGCTCGCCGACACCGCCGATGGACTCGGCTGCTACGGCCCGCCCGAGCGGGCCCTCGCGGTGATGCGCGACGGCGGGGCCGGACCGTTCGCCGTCGTCACGCTGTTGGTGACCGTCGGCGCGCAGGCCGCCGCGCTCGCCGCACTGGCCGGGGGCCCCGCCGTCGGCGTGCTCGCGGCGACGGCGACGGCCGCCGCCGTGGGCCGGGCCGGGTTCGCCTGGTGCGCCCGCCGGGGGGTGACGGCGGCGCGGCCGGGCGGGCTGGGCTCGACGGTGGCCGGCTCACAACCGTGGTGGGTCGCGGCGCTGTGGTGGGCGGCGCTCGCCGGGCTCGGCGTGCTCGCGGTGCCCGGCCGGCCGTGGCAGGGCCCGATCGCGGTCCTGCTCGCCGCGCTGGTGGTCGTCGCGCTGTCGGCACACACCCGGCGCCGGTTCGGCGGGATGACCGGCGACGTCCTCGGCGCCGCCGCCGAGCTCGGCACGACCGCGACCCTCATCGTCCTCAGCGCCCACTGACCTGAGCGCCGTGGCGCCCGCCCACCCCCGCACTGTGGAGCCGTAACGCGCTCCCACCGGGGTCACGACTGCGTTGTGGAGCCATGACGCACTGGGGCGGGAGCGGTCAGGCAGGGACCAGGGTGCGCATCCAGGAGTGGGTGTCCGGGGCGCCGCCGCGCTGGATCGCGGTGAGCAGGTTGCGCAGCCGGGTGGTGACCGGTCCGGGTTCGCCGTCGGCCACCGTGACCTCGCCGTCGTTGTGCTTGACCCGCCCGACCGGGGTGATCACCGCGGCCGTCCCGCAGGCGAACACCTCGCTGATCCGGCCGTCGGCCGCGCCCTCGAGCCACTCCTGCGCCGAGATCTTGCGCTCGGTGACCTGGCAGCCGAGCTCCTTGGCCAGAACCAGGAGCGAGTCGCGGGTGATCCCGGGCAGGATCGAGCCGGACAGCTCGGGGGTGACGACCTCAACAGGGCCGTCGCCCGATCCGAAGACGTAGAACAGGTTCATCCCGCCCATCTCCTCGACCCACTTGCGCTCCGCGGCGTCGAGGTAGGCGACCTGCGCGCAGCCGTGCTCAGCCGCCTGCGCCTGCGGCAGCAGCGAGGCGGCGTAGTTGCCACCGCACTTCGCCGCGCCGGTCCCGCCGATCGCGGCCCGGGTGTAGTCGGTGCACAGCCACACGTCCACGGGCCTCACCCCGCCCGGGAAGTACGCCCCGGCCGGCGACGCGATCAGCGCGTAGAGGTACTCCGACGCGGGGCGCACGCCCAGCCCCACCTCGGTCGCGATCATGAAAGGCCGCAGGTACATCGATTCTTCGCCGCCGGCCGGCGGCATCCAGGCCCGGTCGACGTCGATCAGCTCGGAGAGCGAGGCGAGGAACAGGTCGTCGGGCAGGGGTGCCATCCCGAGCCGGACCGCAGACGAACGGAAGCGGGCCGCGTTGGCCTCCGGCCGGAACGAGGCGACCGAGCCGTCCGGCTGCTGGTAGGCCTTGAGGCCCTCGAAGATCTCCTGGCCGTAGTGCAGCACCATCGAGGCCGGGTCCAGGGTCAGCGGGCCGTAGGGCACGACCGCGGGGTCGTGCCAGCCCTCCCCCTGCTTCCAGCGGATGGTCACCATGTGGTCGGTGAAGTACCGGCCGAACCCCGGATTGGCGACGATCTCCGCGCGCCGGGCCTCCGGCACCGGTGCGGGGTTGGGAATCCGGGCGAAGTGCGGCGCGCTCATGACGCAGACGGTAACCCGTCCGGCAAGTCCGACGGTCGGACCTCCGACGTTTCGCATCACACGGCCCGGTCCCGGCACCTCGATGTGACCACTACCACCGGGTCGACCCGGCCCCCGGCCTTCACCCGGCTGCTGGCCGACCTGGTGGGTGAGGGCGCGTTCAGCGCACGTGCGACGGCACGAAGGGCGGGCGCACCACCGTGGCGTCCAGGCTGCGCCCCCGGACGTCGACGGTCACCTGGTCGTCGGGCCCCACGCCCGCCGCGGTGTCGATCAACGCCAGCGCGATGCCGCACTTCAGCGTCGGAGAGAACGTCCCCGACGTCGTCACCCCGACCTTCTCGCCCTCACGCAACACGTCCATGCCGGGTCGCGGCACGCCACGCCCCGTCGCACGCAGCCCACGGAGCCGCCGCGCCGGGCCGGCCTCCTTCTCCGCGAGCAGGGCGTCACGGCCCCAGAAGGCGGGCTTGGACCAGCCGACCGCCCAGCCGCTGCCGGCCTGGACGGGGCTGATCTCCCGGGAGAGGTCCTGGCCGTGCAGCGGGTAGCCCATCTCGGTGCGCAGCGTGTCCCGCGCCCCGAGCCCCGCCGGCCCTCCACCCAGCGCGGCCGCCCCGGACAGCAACGCGTCCCAGACCGCGGGCGCGTCCGCGGCGGGGACCAGCAGCTCGTAGCCGTGCTCGCCGGTGTACCCGGTCCGGCACACGCGGACCCCGTTCGCGTCGGTGAAGGCCATGTAGTCCAGCTCGCCGAGGCCCTCGGCATCGGGCAGGACCGTGCCGAGCAGCTCCGCCGAGCGCGGGCCCTGCGCGGCGAGGACCGCGAGCTCGCGGTGCCGGTCGGTGACCGTGACGGCCTCGGGCGCGGCGGCGCGCAGGAGGTCGGCGACCTCGGCGGCGTTCGCCGCGTTGGGTACGGCGAGCACCTCGTCCGGACCGACCAGGTAGACGATCAGGTCGTCCACCACCCCGCCGGACTCCGTGCAGCACAGCGTGTACTGCGCGTGCCCGGGGCCGATCTTGCCGAGGTCCGCGGAAAAGCAGGCGTTGACGAAGTCCGCGGCGCCCGGGCCGGTGATCGACAGCTTGCCGAGGTGGCTCACGTCGAAGATCCCCACGGCCTCGCGCACGCACGCGTGCTCGGCCACGGTCCCGCCGGGGTAGGACAGCGGCATCGACCAGCCGCCGAACGCGCCCATGGTCGCCCCGAGAGCGGTGTGCCGGTCGTGCAGCGGACTGGCCAACAGGCCGGTGTCGTCAACGGTGCTCACGGGGCGCACCGTACCCCGGCACGGAGGCGTCAGCGGGCGCGCTCACCGCGGGCGGTCGCCCACCGGCCGAGCAGGGTGCACGCCACCCATCCGGCCGCCACGGCGATCGCGGTCGCGAGCACGGACCCGATCGGGAGCAGCACGGCCAGGGCCAGGCAGAGCACCAGACCTGCCACCGAGGTCGATGCCGGCCACCGGCGTTGCCGCGCGGGCAGACGCAGCGCCGCGAGGTTGATGACGGCGTAGTACACGAGCGCCGAGCACGCGGACAGCGCGATCGCCGCCACGGGGCCGGCGAGCACCGCGACCAGGATCGCGAGAGCTCCCCCGGCAAGGTCGGCCCGCCACGGTGTGCCCTTCGGACCGATCGCGGCCAGTGCGTGCGGCAGCTCCCGGCGCCGCGCCATCGCCAGCGACGTCCGGCTGACCCCGACGAGCACCGAGAGCAGCGCCGAACCGGCGGCCACCGCCGCACCGATGCGGACCAGCACACCCAGCGCCGGCGCCTGCCCGGTGTCGACCAGCGCGACCAGCGGGGACCGCTCGGTGGCCAGCCGCTCCAGGCCCAGCCCCACCAGCAGCGCGCCCGCGACGGCGACGTAGACGACCAGGGTGAGGCCCAGCGCGATCGCGATGGCGCGGCGCAGCGTCCGGCCGGGGTCGCGCACCTCCTCCCCCAGCGTCGCGATCCGCGCATAGCCCGCGAACGCGAAGAAGATGAGCCCGGCCGCGGTGAACACGCCCAGCCCGCCTCCGGTCATCGGCTCGGTCGGCATCAGCGGTTCGGTGCTGGCGGAGGCCGACCACGAACTCGCCCCGCCGGGGCCGAGCAACCCGACCACGACCACGACCAGTAGCACCGCCAGCGTCCCGCCGACCAGCAGCCAGGCCGACCGCGCGGTCCACCGCACCCCGGCGATGTTCAGCGCCGTGACCGCCAGGATGACCACGATCGCCGTGGGCAGCGGCTGCGCGGGCAGGACGTAGCTGCCGAACACGCCCGCCGCCGCGGCGGCCGAGGCGATCTTCCCGACCAGGAACGCCACCCCGGCGAGCCGGCCCGCGGCAGGGCACAGCCGCTCCCGGCCGTAGACGTACCCGCCGCCGCTCTCCGGGTGGGCGACGGCGAGGTCGGCGGTCGACGCCGCGTTGCAGATCGCCACCACGCCCGCCAGCAGGACCGCGGCCAGCAGCCACGGTCCGGCCGCTGCGGCCGCCGGGGAGAACACCGCGAACACCCCGGTACCGAGCATGGCGGCCAGCCCGAGGACCACGGCGTCGGCGGTCCCCAGGCGTCGCGGGAGGGTCGAGGGCACGACCCCCACCCTTGCATCCGGGACTGCCCCGAATGGCGCCGCGCCGGTGTCATTAGCATCTCGAAGCGGTCTCACCATCCATCACATCCGCCAGGAAATCGGCTTTCGAGGAGAGACGTGTCCACCGAGCTGCGCATCCGGAACGAATCGGCCGCGACCGCGGAGGGTGATGCCGTCGTCGTGGCCCTGCTGCCCGCCGAGGAGAACGGGAACGGCCCGCGGCTTGCCCCCGGCGCCGAGGAGGTGGACGCCGCCTTCGACGGCGGGTTGGCCGCGGAGCTGGCCCTCGCGGGGGCGACCGGCAAGGCCGAGGAGGTCGTGAAGCTGACCACCCGGGGCGCGATCGCGGCACCGCTCGTCGTCGCGGTCGGGCTGGGCAAGCCCGACGCCGGGGGGGCGAGCGAGCCCGAGCAGGTCCGGCGGGCGGCGGGCGCGGCCTCCCGCGCGCTGGCCGGGACCGGGCGAGCCGTCAGCACCCTGGGCCGCCTCGACCTGTCGGCGGCCGCCGAGGGCACGCTGCTCGGCGCGTACACCTTCGACGCCTACAAGGGCAGCGGCGCGAACGGAAAGGGCCCGGTCGGGCAGGTCGACCTGCTGACCGGGGACGACACGGCCGAGGAGACGCTGCGCCGTGCGAGCGCCGTCGCGGGCGCCGTTCGAACCGCCCGCGACCTGATCAACACCCCGCCCAACGACCTCTACCCCGAGACGTTCGCTGCCCGCGCCCGGGAGCTGGGCGAGGCCGCCGGGCTGCAGGTCGAGGTGCTCGACGACGCGGCGCTCGCCGAGGGCGGGTACGGCGGCGTGCTCGGCGTCGGTCAGGGCTCCTCGCGCAAGCCGCGGCTGGTCCGGCTGACGTGGTCCGGCGGGGACTCCCCGCGGGCGAAGGTGGCCCTGGTCGGCAAGGGCATCACGTTCGACACCGGCGGGATCTCGATCAAGCCGGCGGCCAACATGGACCACATGACCTCGGACATGTCCGGGGCGGCCGCGGTGATCGCCACGACGGTGCTCGCGGCGCAGCTGGGGCTCCCGGTCGCGGTGACCGCGACCGTGCCGATGGCCGAGAACATGCCGTCCGACACCGCCTACCGTCCCGGCGACGTGCTGAAGATGTACGGCGGCAAGACCGTCGAGGTGCTCAACACCGACGCCGAGGGCCGGCTGATCCTGGCCGACGCGATCGTCCGGGCCGGCAAGGACGCTCCCGACTACCTGATCGAGACCTCCACCCTCACCGGCGCCCAGGTCGTGGCCCTCGGTACCCGCACCGCCGGGATCATGGGCAGTGACGAGTTCCGGGACCGGGTCGCCGGGCACGCACAGGCCACCGGTGAGGGCGGCTGGCCGATGCCGCTGCCGGAGCACCTGCGCCCCGACCTGGACTCCCGGGTCGCCGATCTGGCCAACGTCACCAACCACCGCTTCGGCGGGATGCTCGCCGCGGGCATCTTCCTGCGCGAGTTCGTCCCGGCCGACACGCCGTGGGTGCACATCGACGTCGCCGGGCCGGCGTTCAACGCCGGCGGGCCGTGGGGCTACACCGGCAAGGGCGGCACCGGTGTCCCGGTCCGGACGATGTTCGCGGTGCTGTCCGACATCGCCGAGAACGGCTGATCCGCTCTACCTACCGAGCGGTAACCCGAGGCATACTGCCCGCCATGTCTCCCCGCCGCGCCCGCACCGTGCCCACCTCGCCGCTCCCGGGCGCCCCGCGCTCCGCCGTCGTGACCGGCGGCGGGCGCGGGATCGGTGAGGCGATCGCGGCGGAGCTCGTGCGCCGCGGGTACCGGGTGCTGGTGACCGACGTCGACTCGACCGCCGCGGCCGCGACGGCGGAGCGGATCGGCGCCGCGGGCGGAGCCGGTTACGACGTCACCGACGAGCACGCCGCCCACGACATCGCCAAGCAGGCCCGCGCGCTGGCCCCGCTGGGCGTCTGGGTCAACAACGCCGGGGTCGGATTCGACGGGACGCTGTCGGAGCTGTCCTCCGAGCACGTGCGGGCGCTGGTCGACGTCAACGTGATGGGCGTCGTCTGGGGTTGCCGGGCCGCCGTCGCCGCGTTTCGCGAGCAGGCGGCCGCGGGCGGCCCGGCCGGCGGGGATATCGGCATCACGGCCTCGCTCAGCGCGCTCGGTCCCGTTCCGGGCCTGTCGCTCTACGCCGCCACCAAGGCCGCGGTGCTCTCGCTCGCGGCGGCGCAGCACTCCGAGCTGCGCGCGGAGGGGATCAGGGTGCACGCCATCTGCCCCGACGGCGTCAACACCGAACTGCTGCGCTCGATGGCCGACGACGGCCAGGCCAAGGCGCTGGTCCGCAGCGGGGTCCTGGTCGCACCGGAGCAGGTCGCCCGGGCGCTCGCCGACATGTTCGGCACCCAGCGCGTCTACCGGACACTGCCCGGCTGGCGTGGCGCCATCATGCGTTCGACCGCCCTCGCCCCAGGGCCGATGCTGCGCCTGGAGCCCCTCATGCGGGCGTGGGGGCGCCGCCGCGCGCGGTCCCTGCGCTGATCCCCGGCCCGCTCAGGCCCCCAGGTCGCGCCGGCGCTGCCGCTCGCGCAGTACCTTCTGCCGGGCGTCGTGGTCGCGCATGCGCTGCGGATAGCCGACCAGCTGCACGTCGTACACCGGGATCTTGAGCGAGCGGGCGAGCTTGCGCGCCCCGTCCGGGCCGGACACCCGCCGGCGGGTCCACTCGCCGTCCTTGGCAACCAGCACCATCGTCGTGTCCGTGACAGTGGTGCGCGGCTCCACAAAGGCCTCGACCCCCTCGCGGGCCGCGGCCCACGACCGCAGGTGCTCCTCGTCGGCACCGTCGGCGCGGCGCAACCCGCCCGGTCCGGCCCCGCGGAACCGGCTGAACAGGCCCATGTCCCCACCTCCCGCCCGGTGCCGCGACCGTGCGGCACGTGCTGCTGCCGGATCCAACGTCCCCGGCGTCCGATTTTCTCCCGGTTCCGCTCCCGATCGGCCCTGCCCCGCGTGCCGCGTTGCAGGGTGACAAGATGGGCCCGCGACTGCGCGAGACCCGCCGCGGCAAGAACGAGAAGGAGTACTCCGTGCCCGAGCACAACGCTGACCTGGTGATTCTCGGCGGCGGGTCGGGTGGGTACGCCTGCGCGCTGCGCGCGGCGGAGCTGGGCCTGTCGGTGGTGCTGATCGAGAAGGACAAGCTCGGGGGCACGTGCCTGCACCGTGGCTGCATTCCGACCAAGGCGCTGCTGCACGCCGCGGAGGTGGCCGACGCCGCGCGCGAGGGCGCGCAGATCGGGGTGAGGAGCTCGGTGGCCGGGATCGACATGCCCGGGGTGCACGCCTACAAGGACGGCGTCGTCGGCCGGCTCTACAAGGGACTGCAGGGGCTGGTGAAGTCCCGCAAGATCGAGCTCGTGACCGGGGCGGGCACCTTCGTCGCCCCGAACGCGGTGGACGTCGACGGGCAGCGCTACGTCGGGCGCAACGTGGTGCTGGCCACCGGCTCCTACGCCCGCAGCCTGCCCGACCTGGAGATCGGCGGCCGGGTCATCACCTCCGACCAGGCGCTGACCCTGGACACCGTCCCGCAGAAGGTGGTGGTGCTGGGCGGCGGGGTGATCGGGGTCGAGTTCGCCAGCGTGTGGAGGTCCTTCGGCGCCGAGGTGACCGTGATCGAGGCGCTGCCCCGGCTGGTGCCGGGCGAGGACGAGTTCGCCTCCAAGCTGCTGGAGCGCGCGTTCCGCCGCCGCAGGATCACTTTCAAGACCGGGGTGAAGTTCACCGGCGCCCGGCAGACCGGCGACGGGGTGACGGTGAGCCTGGAGACCGGCGAGGACCTCGAGGCCGATCTGCTGCTGGTCGCGGTCGGGCGCGGCCCGAACACCGCCGGGCACGGCTACGACGAGGCCGGGGTGAGCATGGACCGCGGTTTCGTGGTCACCGACGAACGGCTGCGCACCAACCTCGCGGGCGTGTACGCGGTCGGGGACATCGTGCCCGGCCTGCAGCTGGCCCACCGGGGGTTCGCCCAGGGCATCTTCGTGGCCGAGGACATCGCCGGGCTGAACCCGCCGGTGATCGAGGAGGCCGGGATCCCGCGGGTCACCTACTGCGAGCCGGAGGTGGCCTCGGTCGGGCTGACCGAGGCCCAGGCCCGCGAGCGCCACGGCGAGGTCCAGACCCTGACCTACGACCTGGGCGGCAACGGCAAGTCCCAGATCCTGCGCACCTCCGGCGCGATCAAGCTGGTCAAGGCCGGCGCCGAGGGCACCCCGGGCCCGGTCGTCGGCATCCACATGGTCGGCGCCCGGGTCGGCGAACTGATCGGCGAGGCCCAGCTGGTCTACAACTGGGATGCTCAGGCCGAGGACGTGGCCGCCCTGATCCACGCCCATCCGACACAGAACGAGGCCTTCGGCGAGGCACACCTCGCGCTGGCCGGAAAACCGCTGCACACCCACGGCTGACGGCCGGCCGACCGCCGCCCGAACCCGGCTCACCGTAGAAAGAGGAGCTCCGACCCGCCATGGCCTTCTCCGTTCAGATGCCCGCGCTCGGTGAAAGCGTCACCGAGGGCACCGTCACCCGCTGGCTCAAGCAGGAGGGCGACCGGGTCGAGGTCGACGAGCCCCTCCTCGAGGTCTCGACCGACAAGGTCGACACCGAGATCCCGTCCCCGGCTGCCGGCGTGCTGCAGCGCATCGTCGCCGGGGAGGACGAGACGGTCGAGGTGGGCGGTGAGCTCGCGGTGATCGGCGACGGCGAGGAGGACAGCGGGTCCGGCGGCGGGGGTGGCTCCGAGCCCGCGCAGGCCGAGGCCGAGCCGGAGCCCGCGCCCGCCGAGGAGCCCTCGACCGACGCCGAGGAGCCGCAGGAGGCTCCGAAGGCCGAGGCCAGGCCGTCCAGGTCCGGGGCCGGCAGCTCCGTCGTCATGCCGGAGCTGGGCGAGAGCGTCACCGAGGGGACGGTCACCCGCTGGCTCAAGCAGGTCGGCGACACCGTCGCGGTGGACGAGCCGCTGCTCGAGGTGTCCACCGACAAGGTCGACACCGAGATCCCGTCCCCGGTCGCCGGCACCCTGCTGGAGATCAGCGTGGCCGAGGACGAGACCGTCGAGGTCGGCGCCCAGCTCGCGGTCGTCGGCGACGCGGACGCGGCGCCGAAGCAGGCCGAGGAGCCCGCGCCGAAGGACGAGCCCCGCGAGGAGCCGGCACCCGCCCGGGCCGCGGCGCCCGAGACCAAGCCCCGGACCACGCCCGAGCCCGCTGCCGAGTCGGCGCCGTGGACCGAGCCGGAGAAGGCCAGCTCGAACGGGAAGGCCGAGTCGGCCCCGTCCGAAGCCGGCGAGAAGACCGAAGGCCGCGGCGCGCCGTACGTGACGCCGCTGGTGCGCAAGCTGGCCGCGGAGCACAACGTCGATCTCGGCGCGATCGAGGGCACGGGCGTCGGCGGCCGCATCCGCAAGCAGGACGTGCTGGCCGCGGCCGAGGCCGCCCGGGAACCGGCCCCGCAGGCGACCGCGCCGGCCCGATCCGCCCCGGCGGCGGAGCGACGCGCGCCGGCCGCCCGGCCGACCGCCCCCGCCGACGGTCCGCAGCCCGGCGACACGGTCAAGATGCCGCGGCTGCGCCAGGTGATCGCGCAGCGGATGCGCGAGTCGCTGCAGGTGTCGGCGCAGCTGACCACCGTCCAGGAGGTCGACGTCACCCGGATCGCGAAGCTGCGGGCCCGGGCGAAGGCCGACTTCGAGGCCCGCGAAGGCGTCAAGCTCACGTACCTGCCGTTCTTCGCCAAGGCGACCGTCGAGGCGCTCAAGGCGTTCCCGCAGCTCAACGCGTCGATCGACGAGGAGACCAAGGAGGTGACCTACCACGGCGCCGTGCACCTGGCGATCGCGGTGGACACCCCCCGCGGCCTGCTCGTCCCGGTCATCAAGAACGCCGACGAGCTGAACATCGCCGGGCTGGCCAGGAAGATCGCCGACGTGGCCGCCCGCACCCGGGCCAACAAGATCGGGCCGGACGAGCTCAGTGGCGGCACCTTCACGATCACCAACATCGGCAGCGCGGGCGCGCTGTTCGACACGCCGATCATCAACCAGCCGCAGGTCGGCATCCTCGGCACCGGGGCGATCACCAAGCAGCCCGTCGTGGTGACGGGGCCGGACGGCGAGGACGCCATCGCCATCCGCTCGGTGTGCTTCCTGCCGCTGACCTACGACCACCGGCTGGTCGACGGGGCCGACGCGGGCCGCTTCGTCAGCACGGTCAAGGCGCGCCTCGAGGAGGGTGCGTTCGAGTCCGAGCTCGGGCTCTGACCTTCCTTCCGGCCTCCGTGCGCGGTGAGTGGCACCCCGGCGCCACTCACCGCGCACGGCCGGTGTCCACCGGCCCGGGTCGCGCGCCCCGCCGAGGTCCGGAAGGATCTCCCGGGTGCGAGTCGTCGTCGCCGGTTCATCCGGTCTGATCGGAACCGCCCTGGTCTCCCAGCTCAGGGAGGCCGGGCATGACGTCCTGCGGTTGGTCCGGCGCCGACCGGCAGCGCCCGACGAGCGCGGCTGGGACCCGCCGGCCGGCCGCGTCGACGAGGGCGCCTTCGACGGTGTGGACGCCGTGGTCAACCTCAACGGGGTCGGCATCGGCGACCGGCCGTGGAGCGGATCACGCAAGCAGCTGATCCGCGACAGCCGCAACGTACCCACCGAGGTGCTGGCCACCGCGGTCGCCGAGCACGGCGTTCCCACCATGGTCAGCGGCTCGGCCGTCGGCTACTACGGCGACACCGGCGGGCGCGCGGTCGACGAGAGCGCCCCGTCCGGGACCGGATTCCTCGCCGAGGTCTGCCGCGACTGGGAGGCCGCCACCGGCCGGGCGCGCGACGCCGGCGCCCGGGTCGTCGTGCTGCGCACCGGGCTCGTCCTGTCCCCCGCAGGCGGGCTGCTCGGCCGGCTGCGGCCGCTGTTCAAGGGTTTCCTCGGCGGGAGGCTGGGCAACGGCCGGCAGTACATGCCATGGATCTCCCTCGACGACGAGGTCGCGGCCATCCGGTTCGTGATCGAGAACGACTCGATCGTCGGGCCGGCGAACCTGACCGGGCCGACCCCGGTCACCAACAGCGAGTTCACCGCGGCGCTGGCCGCCGCGGTGGGGCGGCCGACCTCGATCCCGGTGCCCGCGTTCGCGATCCGTACCGCGCTCGGCGAGATGGGCCAGGAGTTGCTGCTCAACGGCCAGCGTGCGGTCCCGGCCGCGCTGCTCGGCGCCGGGTTCCAGTTCCGCCACCACGTCCTGGGTGATGCCCTGGCGGCGACCGTCGACACGTGAGCACCGCGTGTGACGCCGATGTGATCGTGGTCGGCGCCGGCCTGGCCGGGCTGGGCGCCGCGCAGGTACGGCCGGTTGCACCGCTTCGCCGACCCGGGTCGCCGCCCCCGCCGTCCGGAAGCGTCTCCCGCACCGTCGGCAGCCGGGCGTAGCGTGTCGGTCATGTCGAGTTCCGTGTCGCGCACCCGGCGTCCCGCCACCCGTTCCTGCCGCCGCGGCACCGAGCCGATTCGCATCGACGTCATCGACTCGATCGACTACCTCGCCGCCTGGGAGCTGCAGCGGGCGCACGCGCAGGCCCGGCGCGAGGGCACCGGGCCGGACGTGCTCATGCTGCTGGAGCACCCCTCGGTGTACACCGCGGGCAAGCGGACCCGGCCCGAGGACCGGCCCACCGACGGCTCCCCCGTCATCGACGTGGACCGTGGCGGCCGGATCACCTGGCACGGGCCGGGGCAGATCGTCGGCTACCCGATCATCGCGCTGGCCGGGCCGCTCGACGTCGTCGACTACGTGCGACGGCTGGAGGAGGCGCTGATCTCGGTGTGCGCGGGCCTGGGTGTGACCACCGCCGGGCGGGTCGAGGGCCGCAGCGGCGTGTGGCTGCCGGCCGGGGACGGCCGCCCCGAACGGAAGCTGGCCGCGATCGGTGTGCGCGTGCAGGGCGGGGTGACGCTGCACGGCTTCGCGCTGAACTGCGACCCCGACCTGGCCGAGTTCGGCCGCATCGTGCCGTGCGGGATCACCGACGCCGGGGTGAGCTCGCTGACCTCGGAACTCGGCCGCCGGGTCACCGTTCCGGAGGTGCGCGAGGCGGTCGCCGCCGCGGTGACGGCGGCGCTGGACGGTGCGCTTCCGGTGTCGGAGCACGTGGTGCCGAAGCAGGGCGACCCGGCCGCTCCCGGGCTGGACCTGCAGTTGCACCCGTCGCTGCGCTGAGGCGCCCTCAGGGCAGCTGCGGCAGCACCTCGGAGGCGATCAGCTCGATCTGGTCGAGGTCGCCCAGGTCCAGCAGTTGCAGGTAGACCCGGGTGATGCCGGTGCGGTCGCGCCAGGTCCCGAGCCTGTCGACGACCTCGGCGGGTGTGCCCGCCAGCCCGTTCTCCCGCAGGTCGGCGACCTCACGGCCCAGCGTCAGTGCCCGCCGGGCGATCTCGTCGTCGTCGCGGCCGACGCAGACGACCTGTGCGACCGAGCGGACCAGCTCCGCCGGATCGCGGCCGATCTCCTTGCACGCCTGCTCGACCCGCTCGAACTGGGCCGCGACGACGTCGATCGGCACGAACGCGACGTTGAACTCGTCGGCGTAGCGGGCGGCCAGCCGCGGGGTCCGGCGCTTGCCGTGACCGCCGATGATGACCGGCGGGCGCGGCTGCTGGACCGGCTTGGGCAGGGCCGGGGAGTCGGTGACGCTGTAGTGCCGGCCGGTGAAGGAGAACCGGTCGCCCGGGAGCGTCCCCCACAACCCGGTGATGATCGCGAGCTGCTCCTCCAGGCGGTCGAAGCGCTCCTGGAGCGGCGGGAACGGGATTCCGTAGGCGGCGTGCTCGGCCTCGAACCAGCCCGCGCCCAGGCCCAGCTCGATGCGCCCGCCGGACATCTGGTCCACGTTCGCGACCGAGATCGCCAGTGGCCCGGGCAGCCGGAAGGTCGCCGAGGTGACCAACGTGCCGAGCCGGATCCGCTCGGTCTCGCGGGCCAGTGCGGCGAGCGTCACCCATGCGTCGGTCGGGCCCGGCTCCCCGGCGGCGGCGCCCATGGCCAGATAGTGGTCGGATCGGAAGAACGCGTCGTAGCCGGCGTCCTGCGTCGCTCGGGCCACCCGGAGCAGATCGTCGTAGGTGGCGCCCTGTTGCGGCTCGGTGAAGATCCGGAAGTCCACGACCATCAAGGCTAGTCGCGGTGATCGGCTGGCGCCGTCCGGGCGCAGCGGGTAAACCACGATCATGACTCGCTGGACCCTCGAACAGATGCCGGGCCAGACCGGGCGCACCGTTCTCGTCACCGGGGCCACGTCCGGGCTGGGCCTGGCGTCCGCGATCGCGCTGGCCGCAGCCGGCGCCCACGTCCTGCTCACCGCACGCGACCGCGAACGGGGGAAGGCGGCTCTGACCCGGGTCCAGCGCGAGGGCGGGCCGGGCGCGGAGCTGATCGAACTCGACCTGGCCGACCTGGGATCGGTCCGCGAGGCCGCGGCCGACGTGCGCGCACGCACCGGCGACACGCTGCACGTGCTGATGAACAACGCCGGTGTGATGGGCACCCCGCCTCGGTTCACCGTCGACGGGTTCGAGCTGCAGATCGGCACCAACCACCTCGGGCATGCCGCGCTGACCTGGCTGCTCATGCCGGCGTTGCGCGGCGCCGGCAGTGCGGAGCGGCCCGCCCGGGTGGTGACTTTGTCGAGCCTGGCGCACCGGGGCGGTGGGTTGGACGTCGAGGACCTGCACTTCACCCGCCGTCGCTACCTGGCCTCGACGGCCTACAGCGCCTCGAAGCTGGCCAACCTGTTGTTCGCCGCGGAGCTCGACCGGCGGCTGCGGGACGCCGACGGCACCACGCCCGCCGTGATCTCCGTCGCCGCCCATCCGGGGCTGACCGACACCGATCTGCTGGGCAACTCGATGCGGTTGCGCAGCCGCCTGCTCGGGGTTCTGAGCGGCCCGGCGAACAAACTCGTCACCCAGCCGGTGCGGACCGGGATGCTGCCGCAGCTCTACGCGGCGACCGCGCCGCAGGTACGCGGCGGTGACTACATCGGGCCCGGGCTGCTCGGGGAGACCCGGGGGCACCCGGCCCCGGCCCGGCGCAGCCGCGCCGCCGAGGACGTGGAGCTCGCCCGGCGCCTGTGGGAGCGCACGGCCGCCGCTACCTCGGTGCAACCCGATCCGAGGTGAGGGGGCGGGCGTAGCCTGTCGCCGTGACCATCGCACCCGAAGGCCGCAAGCTGCTCCGTCTCGAGGTCCGGAACAGTGAGACCCCGGTCGAGCGCAAGCCGTCCTGGATCCGGACCCGGGCCCGGACCGGGCCGCAGTACACCGAGCTGAAGGCGTTGGTGCGCTCGGGGGGGCTGCACACGGTGTGCGAGGAGGCCGGCTGCCCGAACATCTACGAGTGCTGGGAGGACCGTGAGGCCACCTTCCTGATCGGTGGGGAGCAGTGCACCCGGCGCTGTGATTTCTGCCAGATCGACACCGGGAAACCGGCCGCGCTGGACCGCGACGAGCCGCGCCGGGTCGCCGAGTCGGTGGCCGCGATGGGGTTGCGCTACTCCACGGTGACCGGGGTGGCCCGCGACGACCTGCCCGATGGCGGGGCCTGGCTCTACGCCGAGACGGTCCGCCGGATCCACGCGCTCAACCCGGGCACCGGGGTGGAGCTGCTGATCCCGGATTTCACCAACGACGACGGGCAGTTGGGTGAGGTGTTCGGGGCCGGGCCGGAGGTGTTGGCGCACAATCTGGAGACGGTGCCGCGGATCTTTCGCCGGATCCGGCCGGGGTTTCGCTACGAGCGCTCGCTTCAGGTGCTGAGCAAGGCCCGGGCGGCCGGGTTGGTGACCAAGTCGAACCTGATCCTGGGGATGGGGGAGACCCCGGCGGAGGTGACCGCGGCGCTGGTCGATCTGCACGCCGCGGGTTGTGAGATCGTCACCATCACCCAGTATCTGCGGCCCTCGAAGCGGCATCATCCGGTGGAGCGCTGGGTCCGGCCCGAGGAGTTCGTGGACCATGCCGCGGCGGCGGAGGAGATCGGGTTCGCCGGGGTGATGGCCGGCCCGCTGGTGCGGTCGTCGTATCGGGCCGGGCGGTTGTATGCCCAGACCAAGGCCCACCGCGGCGAGGCGCTGTCCCCGGAGCTGGCGCACCTGGCCGCCGAGGGCGCCGCCGCACAGGAAGCCCGCTCCCTGCTCAACCACTGACAGGTTGCCCGTATCCTGGGACACATGGCCGGCAAGCCCGACAAGGCAGCGAAGAAGCAAGCCAAACGCGAGAAGCGCGAGGCCTCCAAGCAGCGCCGCAGGCAGATCTTCGAGGCGTTCAAGATGCAGCGCCGGGAGGACAAGGCGCTCATCCCGTGGATGCTCGGCGTCTTCCTGCTGTCGGTCCTCGTGGCGTTCGGCCTCGGCCTGATCTGGAACCTGCACTGGGTGTTCCTGCCGCTCGGCATCGCGATCGGCGTGCTGGCCGCGATCAGCGTCTTCGGCCGGCGCGTGCAGAGATCGGTCTACACCAAGGCCGACGGCCAACCCGGCGCGGCGGGCTGGGCCCTGGACAACATGCGCGGCCAGTGGCGGGTCACGCCGGGCGTCGCGGGCACCACGCACCTCGACGCCGTGCACCGGGTCATCGGGCGCCCCGGGGTCATCCTGGTGGCCGAGGGTGCGCCGCACCGGGTCAAGAGCCTGCTCGCCCAGGAGAAGAAGCGTGCCTCGCGGGTGGTCGGCACGGTGCCCATCTACGACCTGATCGTCGGCAACGACGAGGGCCAGGTTCCGCTCAGCAAGCTGCAGCGTCACCTCATGAAGCTGCCGCGCAACATCGACGCCAAGCAGATGGACACCATCGAGGCCCGGCTCGCCGCCCTGGGTTCACGCACCGCGGCGATGCCCAAGGGCCCGATGCCGGCGGGGGCCAAGATGCGCAGCGTGCAGCGGACCGTTCGCCGCCGCTGACACCCCGTCGACCCTCAGCGGGTCCGGACGACGATCGTCCGCGCGGCCCGGTCGTGCCAGCCGCGGCCGTCCGCGTCGCGTACCAGGGGCGGCACCACGAGCGCGAGCAGCACCGTCCGCAGCAGCGCGCGCGGCACCCCGATCACGGCCGCGGAGTCGATCGAGGCCGCCCGGATACCCAGTACGGTCATCCCGGGCGTCGCACCGAAGATCGCGGTGGACACGACCGTCAGCCCGAACCAGACCGCCAGGACCGTCCAGGGACTCTCCGGCGAGGTGAACCCGTCGTAGATCTCCTGGCTGCTGAACAGCAGCGCGATCAGGCGGGCGAGCAACCAGTCGATCGCGATCGCGGCAAACCTGCGCCAGAAGCCGGCCGCCGCGCCCACCCCGTCGCGGGGCAGACCGAACTGCTCCCCGGGGTAGCCGCTGACAGCGGCATCGCTCGGACCAAGGGACGATCCGGGAAGCCAGGAGTCGATCCAGCGAGCCATGGCTCCTAGCCTAGGCCCGCGATGTGAGGTGGCCCGGTGATCGGTCCCGTTAACCTCTGTGAAACGAACGAGTGACCGACGGGCAACAACGCGGCCATAGCGTCGCGAACATCCCGGCGTCGACTGAAGGAGCCAGTGAGCGTGTTCAGCAACTCCGAAGAGGTACTCAAGTACATCTCGGACGAGAAGGTCGAGTACGTCGACATCAGGTTCTGCGACCTGCCCGGCGTCATGCAGCACCTCACCGTCCCCGCCGCCGCGTTCGACCAGGACTTCCTGGACGACGGGATCGCCTTCGACGGCTCGTCCGTCCGCGGCTTCCAGGCGATCAACGAGTCGGACATGGCACTGTTCCCCGACCCGGCCACCGCGCGGCTCGACCCGTTCCGCAAGCACAAGACGCTCAACCTGAACTTCTTCGTGCACGACCCGATCACGGGTGAGCCCTACAGCCGCGACCCGCGCAACGTCGCTCGCAAGGCCGAGGAGTACCTGACCGCGTCGGGTGTCGCGGACACCTGCTACTTCGGTGCCGAGGCCGAGTTCTACATCTTCGACTCGGTCCGCTTCGGGTCCGACCCGCACCAGCAGTACAGCCACATCGACTCCGTCGAGGGCTGGTGGAACACCGGCCGTGAGGAGGCCGGCGGCAACCTCGGCTACAAGGTGCCGTTCAAGGGCGGGTACTTCCCGGTGCCGCCGGTCGACCACTACGCCGACCTGCGCGACGACATGGTCACGAACCTGATGAACAGCGGCTTCATCATCGAGCGCGGCCACCACGAGGTGGGCACCGCGGGCCAGGCCGAGATCAACTACAAGTTCAACACCCTGCTGCACTCGGCCGACGACGTGATGCTGTTCAAGTACATCATCAAGAACACCGCGTGGCACGCCGGCAAGACCGTCACCTTCATGCCGAAGCCGCTGTTCGGTGACAACGGCTCGGGCATGCACGCGCACCAGTCGCTGTGGAAGGACGGCCAGCCGCTGTTCCACGACGAGTCCGGCTACGGCGGCCTGTCGGACGTGGCGCGCTACTACATCGGCGGCCTGCTGCACCACGCCCCGAGCCTGCTGGCGTTCACCAACCCGACGGTGAACTCCTACCACCGCCTGGTCCCCGGCTTCGAGGCCCCGGTGAACCTGGTCTACTCGGCCCGCAACCGGTCGGCCTGCATCCGGATCCCGCTGTCGGGCAACAACCCGAAGGCCAAGCGCCTCGAGTTCCGCTGCCCCGACTCCTCGGGTAACCCGTACCTGGCGTTCGCGGCGATGATGATGGCCGGCCTGGACGGCATCAAGAACAAGATCGAGCCGCCGGCCCCGATCGACAAGGACCTCTACGAGCTTCCGCCCGAGGAGGCCAAGGACATCCCGCAGGTGCCGGGCAGCCTCGAGGCCGTCATCGACCGGCTCGAGGAGGACCACGACTACCTGCTCGAGGGCGGCGTGTTCACCCCCGACCTGATCGAGACGTGGATCTCGTACAAGCGGGAGGCGGAGATCGACCCGCTGCGGCTGCGCCCGCACCCGTACGAGTTCGCGCTGTACTACGACGTCTGACCCTTGGTACGGCGCTGACCTGCGGAAAGACCTAGCCGGTCACCCCGCTGGTCCGCAGATGGTCCGCACGAGCGACCAGGACCGCTTCCACGGCGGTTCTGGTCGCTTCGTCTGCATGGGGTCACAGGTGGCCGTCGGTGCCCAGCGTCGGCGCCGAGGGCGTGCCGCAGCCGGGCCTGGCCGACCTTGACCCGGCAGGCCCGTCAGGCGGCCTCCCCGTTCCAGATGTCGACCGCCAGCGCCCATTCGCCGGCCGGGTCGCGTTCCCAGACGACGACGTACTTCACCAGCTGGGTGATCGCCTCCCCCTCCGCGGGCCGCACCGTGATGGTCGCGCGGCCGATCTCGTGCAGCAGCTCGGTGGACCCGGCGAGCCGCACGGTCTCGAGGTTGACCCCCTGGACGCCCGCCTTCATCAGCCCGCCCCAGAACTCCTCGATGCCGGCCCGGCCCGTGATCATGGGCGAGTCCGGTGGGAGGACCACCGCGTCCTCGGTGTAGAGCGCGGCCACCGCCGCCGCATCCCCGGCCTCGAAGGCCTCCATGAATCGGCGATTACGCGCCAGCACCTCGTCGTGGGCGGGGCCCTCGGTCATGGTCTGGGACATCGCACACCCCCTCGATCGCGTGACAGTCATCACACCGTGCTGGGGTGGGGCGGCTCGGTCAAGTGACCCGCCGATGTTCCGGGCCCTGCCGCACGCTGGACCCCGGGTCACACAAGTCCGGGTAGCAGCTTGTCCGGCGTGATCGGCAGGTCGCGGACCCGGACGCCGGTGGCGTGGTGCACCGCGTCGGCCACCGCCGCGGAGGTGCCGACGATCCCGATCCCCCCGATGCCCGTGGGTCCCATCGGGTTGACGTGCGGGTCGTGCTCGTCGATCCGGTGGGCCTGCACGTCGCCGACGTCCGCGCAGGTCGCGACGTGGTAGTCGGCGAGGTCGTGGTTGACCACGGGACCGAAGCGGGGATCCACCACGCTCTCCTCGTGCAGGGCCATCGACAGGCCCATGACCATCCGCCGATGATCCTGGTGGAGCGCCGATCCGCGGACCGGCGCTCCGCCCCGCCCCGGCACTCGGCGGGGACGACGTCGGTCACGGGCGCTGATACACGTCCGGGATGCCGTCGGCGTCGGTGTCGCGCTCCTCCTCCACGCACAACCGGCGGTAGACGCGGTTGCGGATGCGGAGCACCACGGTGGCCAGGGCCGCGGCGATGAGCGATCCGCACAGGACGCCGATCCGGACGTGGTCGTCGGCTGCCGTGCCCTCACCGAAGGCCAGCTCCCCGATCAGCAGCGAGACGGTGAACCCGATCCCGGCGAGCAGGGCCAGCCCGAACACGTCCCACCAGCTGAGGCCCTCGGCCAGCTCGGCGTGGGTGAACCGTTGCACCAGCCAGGTGGACCCGAGCACACCCACGAGCTTGCCGACGACCAGGCCACCGATGATGCCGATCGTGATCGTGTCGGTGAACGCGTCACCGAGACCACCGGCCCCGGAGATCGAGACGCCGGCAGCGAAGAACGCGAAGATCGGCACCGCCGCCCCGGCCGAGATCGGACGGAAGCGGTGCTCGAAGTGCTCGGCCAGCCCCGGGCCGGGCCCCTCCGCCCGGCGGATCACCGGCACCGCGAACCCGAGCAGCACGCCCGCAACGGTGGCGTGCACGCCGGACTCGTGGACCAGCACCCAGGTCGCGACGGCCAGGGGGAGCAGCAGCCACCACGACCGCACCCGCCGCTGCACGAGCAGTGCGAACAGTCCCAGCGGGACCAGCGCCAGGCCGAGCGGCAGCAGGTTGAGCCGGTCGGTGTAGAAGATCGCGATGATCGTGATGGCGAGCAGGTCGTCGACCACCGCGAGGGTCAGCAGGAAGGTGCGCAGCGCCGCGGGCAGATGGGTGCCGATCACGGCCAGCACGGCCAGGGCGAAGGCGATGTCGGTGGCGGTCGGGATCGCCCAGCCCGCCAGCGCGCCGTCGGTACGGCCGGCGTTGACGGCCACGTAGATCAGCGCCGGCACCGTCATGCCACCCACCGCCGCGGCGATCGGCAGCGCGGCGCGCCGGACGTCGCGCAGGTCGCCGGCGACGAACTCGCGTTTGAGCTCGAGACCGACCACGAAGAAGAAGATCGCCAGCAGCCCGTCGGCCGCCCACTGCGACAGCGTGAGGTGGAGGTGCAGCGCCGCCGGCCCGATCCGGATCTCCCGCAGCGCCGCGTAGCTGTCGCTCCACGGCGAGTTCGCCCAGATCAGTGCGACGGCCGCCGCCACGACCAGCAGCGCCCCACCGATCGTCTCGGTACGCAGGATGTCGCCGATGCGCTTGACCTCGGGCCATGAACCGCGGCTGAACAGCCGGGGGGCGGGGCTACCGGTCGGCGCGGGCATGAGGCTCCTCAGGGGTCGGGTCGGACACCGCCGACCAGACTTCCCGGCACACCGCGGGTCATTCTAGGGTGCGGGCCTCGCCGCCGGGGCACCGCAATAAAGATCGATCCGCCCTGGTCGTTCGCCGAAGCCCACGGCATACGTTGAGCATTGACAACGGAGTGGCCGAGTTGTTCACTCGGTCAGTACGTGTTCGGCGTCACAGGGCGGTGGCATCGCGTGCTCGCCTCGGGTGCCGAATCCGGCCCGGCGAAAGGGGTGACGAGTCCGCGGACGGTTCCGGCCACCGATTCCTACACCCCTGACTCGTTCTCCCCGCGCGCCACCGGCGAATCACCGGCGGCGCCCGTACTCGCGCGCCATCCTCGGCGCCCGGGCAGTTCGTGCGGCCGCAACGACGCGGCCCGACGAAGGGATGTCGATGAAGTCGATCTTCTTCCATCTGATGCCCTACCGGGACCTCCCGGAGGATTTCGAGTCCAAGTACGAGAGCATCTGGGTCACCCCACCGAACAGCGAGCTGTGCGACCCGAGAAAGGTCGCGCAGTACTACCAGTGGAACCTCGACGAACTCGAACTCGCCGACCGGCTCGGCTTCGACGGGGTCGGGGTCAACGAGCACCACCAGAACGGCTACGGCTTCATGGCCTCGCCGAACCTGATGGCCGCCTCGCTCGCCCGGCGCACCCCGAACAACAGCGCGATCATGGTGCTCGGCAACACCCTGGCCCTGTACGCCCCGGCCACCCGGGTCGCCGAGGAATTCGCGATGCTCGACGTGCTGAGCAACGGACGGCTCGCCGCCGGGTTCCCCGTGGGCACCTCGATGGACGTCAACTTCTGTTACGGCGTCCCGCCCACGCAGACCCGCCCGCGCTATCGGGAGGCCGAGGAGCTCATCATCCAGGCCTGGACCAGGCCGGGCCCGTTCACGTTCAACGGCAAGTACAACCAGCTGCGCTACGTGAACCCGTGGCCGCAGCCGCTGCAGAAGCCGCACCCGCCGGTGTGGCTCGCCGGTGGTGGATCCGTCGAGACGTGGGAACTCGCCGGAAAGAAGGACTACACCTACAGCTACCTCAGCTTCTTCGGCGCCAAGTTCGGCAAGAAGCTGATGGACGGCTTCTGGGCCAAGATGGACGAGATGGGCGTGGACCGGAATCCCTACCGCGCCGGATTCGCCCAGCAGATCTGCGTCTCGGAGACCGACGAACGCGCCGAGAAGGAGTACCTGGAGCACGTCACGTACTTCTTCAAGAAGTGCCTGCACATTCCGCCGTATTTCTTCGAGGCGCCCGGGTACCGGACCCGCAAGAGCACCGAATTCGCCATCAAGACCAACCAGCCCGGCGACATCGCCGCCGCCGCGGCGCTGGAGAAGAACTGGAAGACCCTCAACGAGGAGGGCTTCATCATCGGCGGCAGCCCGGCGACCGTCGCCGACCGGCTCATCGAGGCCGCGAAGACGCTGCGCGTCGGCAACCTGCACGCGCTGCTGCAGATCGGCTCGATGCCCCACGAGCTGACCAAGAAGAACATCACGCTGTTCGCCGAGGAGGTCATGCCGCGGATCCGGCACATCTGGGACGCCGAGGGCTGGACCCACAACTGGTGGCCCTCCGGCGCCGCCAACCGCGCGGTCACCGAGGCGCCCGCGGGCGCGCAGGCCTGAGGGGGACGACGACATGACGACCACCGCACCCTCCTCGAACGTCACCGAGCGCCTGGTCCAGGTCGGGCAGATCCAGGCCCGGGTCCTCGTCGCCGGGACCGGCGACCCGGTGCTCTTCATCCACGGCGCGGGCGGCCTCTGGTGGGACCCGTTCCTCGACGCGCTGGCCGAGGGCCACACCGTGTACGCGGTCGAGCACCCCGGCGGCGGCGAGTCCGACGCGCTGACCCACCTGCCCGGGATCTGGGAGCTCGTGCTGTTCTACGACGAGCTGCTCGATGCCCTGGAACTCGACACCGTGCAGGTGGTGGGGCACTCGTTCGGCGGCATGGTCGCCGCCGAGCTGGCCTCCAACAGCCCGAGGCGGGTCACGAAGCTGGTACTCATCGCGCCGATCGGGTTCTGGCGCGACGACGCACCGATCCCGGACATCGCGGGCATCCCGCCCGAGACGCTGCCCGGTCTCGTGCTGGCCGACCCGGACAGCCCGCTCGCGGCGATGCTGATCCCGCCCGCGGACGACCCGCAGGCCCTGTTCGAGGCGGCGATGCGGATGGCCAGCGTGCTGCACTTCATCTGGCCGATCCCGGAGAAGGGCCTGAGCCGGCGGATCCACCGGCTCAGCGCCCCGACGCTGCTCATCTGGGGCGCCCAGGACAAGCTGGTCGATCCCGTCTACGCGGAGGAGTTCACGTCACGGCTGCGCGACTCCCGCCTGGAGCTCATCGAGGGCGCCGGGCACCTGCCGCAGTTGGAGTCTCCTGACGTCGTGCGCGGGCATGTGCTCGACTTCCTGAGCTGAGCCCTCGCCCGGCACTACCGGCCGCACCCCCGGGCAGAACGGCCGCCCGGGGGTGCGGCGCGCCGCAGCCGTGTCCGCCGGCTCAGCCGCCGTGACCGTTGTGGCCGTGCCGGCCCGGCACCATCCGCTCCGCGTCCGCCGAGGCGGCGCCCAGCACCAGGTCCGTACCGATGATCTCGTCGGCGGACACCCGGACCGAGCGGACGGCCGGGGTGCCCGCGTGGGCGGTCAGCGTGTACTCGCCCTCCGGGATCCCGAGCAGCCGGAACGTGCCGTCGGGTCCGGTCCGATCGCTGGCCACGACCACGCCGAACGCGTCGACCAGGGTCGTCACCGCGTCGCCGACCTCGCGACCACGCTCCGAGCGGACGGTGCCGGTGAGCCCGCCGGTGGGCGCCAGCACGACATCGCACGGCACACGTCCGGTCACCGGCAGCTCGATCCGCTGCGTCGTGGACTCCCCGGACGGCGGGGAGACCAGCAGGTGGTGGTCACCGGCCGGGACGTGGACGAGCCGGTAGCGGCCGTCGGCCCCGGCCCGGGTACCGGCCACGACCTCCCCGTGCCGGTCGACGAGCGTGACGAGCGCCGCGACGCCGGCACCCGAGGTCGACCGGACCACCCCGACCAGGCTGGCCGGCCCTTCGATCCGCAGGTCGTGGCGCGCCACGGGCGCCGCCGGGGCCACCGGCAGGACGACCCACTCGGCGACCGGCTCGCGTCCACCGGCCTGTCCGACCAGCAGGTACTCCCCCGTCCCGGGCAGTGCCACGCGGTAGCGGCCGTGCTCGTCGGAGGTGGTCGCGACGAGCGATGTCCCGGCGGTGTCGAACACCGTCAGGGCGGCGCCCGCGAGCGGCTCGCCGTCGCGGTCGGCGAGCAGGCCGTAGGCACCCGGGCCGTCCGGGGGTTCCGG
>NZ_JAAXKZ010000088.1 GCF_012911875.1 Pseudonocardia bannensis
CCCGGGCCCGGGACCGGCCCACCCCGCGGCGGCCGGCGGTCCGGCCGGACAACGCGGCCGGCGGTCCGGCCGGACAACGCGGCCGGCGGTCCGGCCGGACAACGCGGCCGGCGGCCCGGCCCGCGGGCCGGCAGACCGGCCAACCGGGCCCGAGATCGGCGATCGAGGGACATGACCGGCACCGGTGCAGCCCATGCCCCCACGAGATCGATCATGCTCCGGCTGGAGCCGGACGGGGTCGGCGCGGGCACCGCCCGGCCCGGCCACGGGCCCGGCGGCGACCCCTCGGCGCCGAGGGCTGAGCGGGTCAGAATTCGCCCGGGCCGAGCCGGGCCGGGCAGGAACGGCGTGCTCGATGATCGGTGGGGACCTCGACGGGACGCGGCTCCCGGCTCTCCGACCCCCATCAGGATCAGAATTTTCCGGACCACAGCTGCACGGGTGCAACCCGTGTCCCGCGATTGACGATCGTGAGCGGGCACGTCCGGTCGACGCCAGGATCGGACCTACGCGCAGGCCGGAAGGCCCGACCGGCAGACCGCACGAGATCGCCCCATCAGGTCAACCGGTGAGAGAGTCAGCCCCGGACGATCACGACATACGGCCGGGCTGGGAGCGTCAGGTAGGGGGGAGTTCGCGCCAGCGCTCGGCGTAACGCCGCTGCCGGGCCTCGCGCCGGTCGGCGGTGGCTTCGCCGCGCACGGCAGCGGCGGTGCCCTGCGGGTAGCCGGCCTTGACTGCGCGGTGCTCAGCCGTCTCGTACATGTAGGCGATCGAGTAGAAGAAGCCGAGCAACAGCCCGGACAGCACGGCGGCCCCGCGCACCCAGGCGGGTCCGGGGATCAGCACGAAGAGCAGAACCGCGATCGGGGCGAGCTGCACGGCCGTGCGGGCCAGGTGGCGCAGCTGCCAGGTCTTCGTGGTGACGTCGTGCAGGACCCAGCTCCGGTGTTTCGGGGGCAGGCCGAAACCCAGCGCATACGCCACCCACCGGATCGGCCCGGGGCGCCTCCGCCCGTCCTGATCCGTACCCGCCATACGATCACCGCTCCGACGTCGGGACCGCCCACGTGTGCGAGGCGGCCCAATGTTTTGCGTACTAATCAACGGTACGCTGTCACCGTGGCGCAGCAACTCGCGAGTGACGCAGCCGACGAGCTGATCGACTCCGATCTGCTGCGACTCGACCGCCAGGTCTGCTTCGCGCTCTCCGTCGCGGCGCGCAGCGTGGTGGCGATCTACCGCCCGCTGCTCGAACCGATGGGACTCACCCATCCGCAGTACCTGGTCATGCTCGCACTCTGGGAGCGCTCCCCGCTGTCGGTCAAGGAGCTCAGCGGGCTGCTGCAGCTCGACCCGGGAACGCTGTCCCCACTGCTCAAGCGGCTCGAGGCAGCGGGATTCGTGCAGCGACGGCGCAGCCCCACCGATGAGCGCACGCTCGCCGTCACCCTGACCGACGCCGGCCGGGCACTGCGCGCAGAGGCCGAGAAGGTGCCGCCCGCGATCATCGAGCGACTGGGCATGAAGCTGAGCGAGCTCGATGACCTGCACGCGGCGTTGACGCAGGTGATCGCCGCAGCCCGGCCGACCTAGCCCCCCTCACCACCTGCCGTTTCTCCGATAGTGTTCGTCCCTCTACTATGAGAGTTGACGCGGACCCGAGGAGGACGACCGGATGACCCAGCTCGCACTGCCGGACGAGGTCGAAGTGGTGAACGTCGGGCTGCCGATGTTCGCCGATGCGATCCGGGAGCAGGGACGGCCGGTACAGCACGTCGACTGGCGGATCCCGGCCGGCGGCGACCTCGCCGCCGTGGCCGCGCTCGGCCGGCTCTACGGCGACCACGCCGCCGCCATCGACGAGGCGAACGCCGAGGTGGTGCGCCGGCTGAACGAGGGCGTCCCACAGCTCGTCGGCATCTCGACCGTGGGCGAGGCAGTGCCCGGCTACGCGGGCCGGATGATCCTGCACTCCGGGCCCACGCTGCCCTACCTCGACCACTGCGATCCGCTGCGTCGCTCGATGCGCGCCGCCGTCGTCGCCGAGGGCTGGGCATCCGATGTGGAGGAGGCCAACGGCCTGCTGGCGCGCGGTGAGATCACGCTCGACGCCGCCAACCACCACGACGCCGTCGTCCCGATGGCCAGCGCCGTCGGGCCGTCGCAGCCGGTGTTCGTCGTGGAGAACCGTGAGGGCGGCACGCGGGCGTTCTCCTCGATCAACCAGGGCCCCGGCGAGGTCGCCTGGTTCGGCCGCGAGACCGACGCCGCGATCGCCCGGCTGCGGTTCCTCGCCGAGATCGGCGGGCCGGCCGTCCGCCGCATCGTGGAAGCCGCTGGGCCGCTGGACATCCTCGCGATCGCCGCCCAGGGCATCACCATGGGCGACGACCTGCACATGCGCACCCAGGCCGCCACGAACCTGCTGACCCGCACCTGGTTGCCGCACATCGCGGCGCTGCCGGACGACGCCCGGGAGTCCTTCGCCCAGTACCTGGGCGGCAACCACCTGTTCTTCCTCAACCTGGCGATGGCCGCGGCGAAGTCGCTGCAGCTGTGGGCCCAGCAGGTCGAGGGCTCCAGCATCGTCACCACGATGTCGCGCAACGGGACGACCTTCGGCATCAAGCTCGCCGGGTCGCCCGACTGGCACATCACCGAGGCCCCGCCGGTCGGCGAGGCCATGTACTACTCGGGCCAGGGGCCGGAGACCAGTGCCAAGGACATCGGCGACAGCGCCGTCCTCGAGCTGACCGGCATGGGCGGCCCGGCCGCCGGCGGTTCACCCGCGGTCGCGGCGTTCCTCGGCGGGACCATGGCCGACGCGGCCGCCGCCACCGAGGGCTTCCAGGCGATCTGCGCGGGCAAGAGCAGCCGCTTCACCCTGCCGCCGATGGGCTTCGTCGGGACCCCGCTCGGTGTCGATGTGCGCAAGGTCGTGGAGCTGGGCATCACGCCGAAGGTGACCACCGGGATCCTGCACATCAGCGACGGCTCCGGGCAGGTCGGCGCGGGTGTGGCGGCCGCCCCGGTCGAGTGCTTCGTCTCGGCCCTGCACGACCTGGACCGGCGCCTGTCCGGCACCGACCGGGACTGAGTGGGGAACGTCTCCATCCACTATCGTGAAAATCAATTCTTCATCGTAGATCTCAGAGAGGTGGTGTGATGGACGGGATCGCCGACATGGGCGGCACCGACGGCTGGGGAGCGGTCGCGGCGCCGACCCGTGACGAGCCCGTGTTCGCCGAGACCTGGGAGGGGCGGGCGTTCGCACTGACGCTCCTCACGATGGGTCGCGTCTCGGGCCAGAACCTCGACGCCTTCCGGCACGCCCTGGAGCGGCTCGACCGCACCGCGTACCTCGACGACGGGTACTACGGCCGCTGGCTCAACGCCGCCGAGCTGATGCTCACCGACAGCGCCATCCTGGCGCCGGGCGCCATCGACGCCCGGGCCCGCAAGCTGCGCGGCGAGGACGTCGAGGAGCCCCCGGTTCCGGAGCCGAACAAGCCCGACTACGCGCCCACCGCCGCCGGCTCGTTGCGCACGGTCGAGGACGCGCCCCGGTTCGCCGTCGGCGACATGGTCCGGGCGAAGGACGTCTCGCCGGCCGGGCACACCCGCCTCCCCCGCTACGTGCGGGGCCACACCGGCGTCGTCGAGGTGATCCAGCCCGCGGCCCTGCTGCCGGACACGCATGCGCACTTCCAGGGCGAGAACGCCCAGCACGTCTACTCGGTGCGTTTCGACTCCCATGAGCTGTGGGGTGCCGACGCCGAGTCGTTCCAGCTCACCATCGAGCTGTTCGAGAGCTACCTGGAGCCAGTGGAATGAGCACCACCGAACCCACCGCGCGGATCCCCGCCTCCCTGCGCACCGAGGCCCTGGAGCAGCTGCTCACCGAGCGCGGCCTCGTCGACCCCGCGGTGATGGACAAGTTCATCGCCAACTACGAGACCAACGTCGGCCCGCTGAACGGGGCGAAGGTCGTCGCCAAGGCGTGGACCGACCCGGAGTACAAGAAGCGCCTGCTCGACGACGGCACCGCCGCGATCAAGGAGCTCGGCTTCGCGGGTCCGCAGGGCGAGCACATCGTGGTCGTGGAGAACACGCCGACCACGCACAACGTCACCGTGTGCACGCTGTGCTCGTGCTACCCGTGGCCGGTCCTGGGCCTGCCGCCGTCGTGGTACAAGGACCCGGCCTACCGGGCCCGCGTGGTCAAGGAGCCCCGCAAGGTCCTCTCCGAGATGGGCCTCGATCTGGCCGACGACGTCGAGATCATCGTGCGTGACTCCAGCAGCGAGGTTCGCTGGCTGGTGCTTCCCGAGCGCCCGGCCGGCACCGAGAACCTCTCCGAGGAGGAGCTGGTCCCGCTGATCACCCGCGACGCCCTGGTGGGCGTGGCCAAGGTTCAGGCGCCATGACCGCCCCGCTCGCGATCGACGGGCCGGCTGCGCCGCCGCGGTCGAACGGCGAGCTGGTTTTCGCCGAGCCGTGGGAGAGCCGCGCCTTCGGGATGGCGGTCAGCCTGCACGACGCGGGCGCCTTCGAGTGGTCGCAGTTCCAGGCCGCGCTGATCGCGCGGATCGCGGCCTGGGAGAAGGGCCACGCGGAGGGCGAGTGCTGGAACTACTACCAGCACTGGCTCGGCGCCCTGGAGGACGTGCTGGCCGCGGACGGGACCGTGTTCGCCGACGAGGTGACCGCCCGCGCCGGTGAGCTCGCCGCCCGTCCCGCGGGCTACGACCACCGCGACGACGAGGAGCACGGCCACGGCCACGGGCACGGCCACTGACCCCTCGCACGGCCGAAGGGCCGGGACGCGATGCGTCCCGGCCCTTCGTCGTCATTCCCGGCTGCCCCCGCCCCCGAAGGCGGCGATCAAGGGGAAAGGGGTGCGCGTGGAGATCAACGCGCACCCCTTTCCCCTTGATCAGCGGGTTAGGCGGCGGCGCGTGCTCTCACCTGGGCGTATATCTGCTGGTGGCGGCGGGCGCTGGCCTCCCAGGTGAACCTGGGCAGCACCGCGCGGCCGGCGGCGGAAAGACGCTGCCGGAGTGCGGGGTCGTCGATCATCGTGCGCATCGCCGCGGCGAGCGCGTCGGGGTCGCCCACGGCCGGCAGCAGCGCGCTCTCCCCGTCGACGAGGTACTCGCCGAACACCGGCAGGTCCGACGCGATCACCGGCAGCCCGGCGCCCATCGCCTCCAGCACGACGAGCCCCCAGCCCTCCTTGACCGACGGGAACGACAGCGCGTCGGCGGCGTGGTACCACCCGGCCAGTTCGGTCTCGTCCACCGTGCCGAGCAGCACGACGTCCTCGCCGAGGGTGAGCCCCAGCTCGGGCAGCGAGGCCAGCGCGGCCTCGCGGTAGGCGGTGTAGTCCTGGAACGAGTGCCCGCCGACGATCGCGAGCACCGCCCGCGGGCCCCGCTCGCGCTTGAGCTGCGCGAGGGCCCGGAACGCGTGCACGGTGCCCTTGCGGGGTTCCACGCCACCCACGGCGAGGAAGACGAACTTCCCGTTCGCCGCGTCCGGGCCGGCTCCGATCCGATCCCGCAGCGCGTCCCGGTAGTCCTGCGACGGAGCCGGGAACCGGTCGACGTCGACGCCGTTGGGGACGACGTCGGTGCCGCGGCCGTACTCGTCGCGCAGGATGCCGCGCCACTGCTCACTGACGACGAGGACCCGGTCGGGCTCGACGATGGCCGCGCGCTGGCAGTCGATCAGCGCCTGGGTGGTGAAGTCGTCGACGTGGTGCACGGTGCGCACGACCGTGACCGGGGCACCGGCATCGCGCACCCGAGCCGCGGCCCGGGCGGCGATGCAGTCCTGCGCATGCAGCACGTCGAACCGGCCGGCCATCCCGGCCAGCCCGGCTTCGAGGGTGTCGATCGCGGCGAACACCCGGTCGTCGAGCGTGGTGCCGACCTTGGACGGCGCGGGGAGCACCGTGTACGGCACGTCGGTCGGCCGGAACAGCCCGGCCGCGGGATCGCCCACGGCGACCAGGTGCACGTCGACACCTTGCCGGTGCAGCGCCTCGGCCAGGCTCAGGGTGTGCACGAAGCCACCGCGCGGCTTCGTCGAGTGGGTGATGAGTGCCAGCCCCCTGGTCACAGCGCGGTCGCCGCCAACTCGGGGTTGCGGGTGGCCAGCGCGGCCGCGGCGAGCGAGGCGCGGGCCGCGGTCTCGGTGACCAGGCAGCCGGCCTCCTCGAACGCCCTGCGCTGCCGCTCGTAGCCCTGCGGGTCCTGCTCGGTACCCAGCACGTAGGTGATCACCTTCGGGCCGCCGCCGGCGATGATGTCGGCGCAGATCGGCGCCAGCTCCGAGGCCGGGTCCGGGTGCGCGCCGTGGCCGAGCACGACGTCGAGGATGATCACCGCAACCTCCGGATCGGCGCCCTGCTCCTTGAGCAGCTCGATCCGGGCCTCCGGGTCGATCATCGGGTGCGGCCGGCCCTTGGTGTACTCCTCCTCGCCCAGGTCGAGGCAGGTGTGCGTGTGCTCGGGCGCGGGCAGGCCCAGCTTCTTGTCGATCGGGGTGTTGGAGTACACGTCGCCGAGCACGTCGGCCAGGACGACCAGCGACTCGTAGCAGAGCGTGCCGCCGGAGAACAGGCCGCGGACCAGCTTCCGCTCCTCGGACAGGTCGGCGGCCAGTTCGCGTACCCGGTCGACGAGACCCTCGGTCACGTCGGGGGCCTTCGTGCCGACGGCGGCCATCGCGGCCACCGCGCCGGCCTCCAGGGTGCGGGTGACGACGACGCCCTCGGGGGCGGAGAAGTCCTCGGGCACGCCGATCAGCGCCGCGACGAGCGGCTTGCCCGCCGCCGCCTCGACCACCGCGTGCGCGACCTCGACGGCCGGCGGCTTGGATACCAGCAGGATGACGTCGGTCCGGTCGTCCTCGACGAGCGCCTTCACCGCCGACAGCGCCATCCGGCCGCCGATCTTGGAGTTGAGGTCGCGCCCGCCCAGTCCGATCACGTGCGAGACGCCGGCACCCCAGCGGTCGACCAGCCCGGCGGCCTCCTGGGCGCCGGTACCGGCGGCCGCGACCACCGCGACCCGGCCCTTGCTGACGACGTTGGCGAAGCCCAGGCAGGTGTGCCCGAGCATCGCGGTGCCCGCGCCGGGCCCCATGACGAGCCGGCCGAGCCGGTTGGCCCGGTCCTTGAGCTCGATCTCGGCCTCGACCGGCACGTTGTCGCTGAACAGCAGCACGTCGAGTCCGGCCGACAGCGCCTTGTGCGCCTCGAGGGCGGCGTAGTCGCCGGGCACCGAGATCACCGCGACGTTGCTGCCGGGCTGGCGCGCGATGGCCTCGGCGAGGGTGCGGGCCGGCTTCTCGGCCGCCGACTCGCCGTCACCGCCCCCGCGGGCGGAGAACATCGCCGTCTCGCCGGCCTCACGGGCGGTGTCAGCGGCCTCCTCGGACTCGGCGCGGATGGCGATGAACAGGTCGTTGGCCCCGGCGCCGGACAGCTCGGAGAGGTCGAAGCCCTCCGCCTCCAGCGTCTCCAGGTTGCCCGGGGTGGCCATCGCGGCCGCAGCCCAGTCCACGCCCTCGGAGCCGCGCAGTGCCCGGGTCCCCGAGAGCTGGATGACCGAGTCGACGTACGTGTCGGCGTAGACGCGAACGGAGTGGATCACGATACTGCTCCCATTCGGGTGTCGGAGGCGACGATGCGGGTGCCGGCGTCGCCGCCGGCGGAGTCCAGTGAGGCGCAGGCGCGCTCCGCGTTGGTGATCACCGAGGTGCGTCCCCCCTCGCGGAGGAACTGGATCGCAGCCCGCATCTTCGGGCCCATACTGCCCTCAGGGAACTGGCCGTCGTCGGCGTGGGTCTGGGCCTCGTCGACGGTCATCTCGGTGATCCCCCGGGCGTTCGGGGTGCCGTAGTCGAGCATCACCTGTTCGACGTCGGTGATCAGCACGAGCGCGTCGGCGTCGAGGGCGCTGGCCAGCCGCTGCGCGGCGAGGTCCTTGTCGATCACCGCATCGATGCCGCGGTAGCCGTTCCCGTCCTCGACCACCGGAATGCCGCCGCCGCCCGCAGCGACCACGATCATCCCCTGGTCGACGAGCGCGCGGATCGCGTCGAGTTCGACGATCCGCTGCGGTCGCGGCGACGCCACCACCCGGCGGTAGCCGCGGCCGGCGTCCTCGGCGACGGTCCAGCCCTGCTCCTCGGCGTGCTTGCGGGCCTGTGCCTCGTCGAAGAACGGGCCGATCGGCTTGGTGGGGCGGCTGAACGCCGGGTCGTCGGAGTCGACGACGGTGTGGGTGATGACCGAGACGACGCCGGGCAGCCGGCCCTCACCGCATTCGTGCAGCGCGAGGGTGAGCAGGCAGCCGAGCTGGCCCTCGGTCATCGCGCCCAGCCAGAACAGCGGCAGTTCGGGGACGCGATCGGCGCCCGCCTCCTGCTGGATGGCGAGGTTGCCGACCTGGGGCCCGTTGCCGTGCACGAGCACGACCGACCATCCGGCGTCGAGCATGCGACACACCGCGGCGGCCATGGCCCGGGCGTTCTCCGACTGCTCGGCGAAGGTCCCGGCCTGCCCGCTCCGGGTGATGGCGTTGCCGCCGAGGGCTACGACGGCGGTTCTGGACATGGAACGCTGTCCTCCTCCAGGTCGGGGTACAGCACCCGAATTCACGATCAGAGATTGAATTTCTACTATAGTAGACGGCACGGTCCGGACCAGGGTCGTCCCGGCGTCCCGACGGCTCACCTGGGGGGCCTTCCCGGGTAGAGTCGACTCGTGAGTACGGCCCTGCGGCTGCGTCTGCTCGGCCCCTTCACCGTCGAGGGCGAGCTGGCGGCGCCGATGCCACCAGGCAAGGCGCGACGGGCGCTCGCTGTGCTCGCGGAACGCCACGGCGAGTTCGTCTCGGTGGGCACGCTCGTCGACGCGCTGTGGGAGGGCGATCCGCCCGAGCGCGCCGACCGCAACGTGGCCGCGCTGATCAGCAGGTTGCGCCGGGCCCTGGGCCGCGACCGCATCGACGGTTCCGCGGCCGGATACCGGCTCGTGGCCGACGACGTCAGCATCGACCTCTACGAGGCCGCCGAGTTGGTGGAGACGGCCGAGTTCGAACTCGCCCACGGCCGCTACGCGCTGGCCTCGACGAGCGCCGAGCACGCCGCGAAGTTGCTCGACGCCGACGTCGCGATGGCCGGTGAGCACGACGACCGCTGGGTGGAGGACCTGCGCCGCTCGGTGCGCCGATGGCTGCGCCGCGCCCGCATCTGCTGGAGTGCGGCCGCCCTGGAGCTGCAGGCCCACGACACGGCCGTCGAGGTGGCCTCGGCGGCGCTGCGCGACGACCCGTTCGACGAGGAGGCCTGCCGGACCGTGATGCTCGGCCACCAGCGGGCCGGCCGTTCCGCGGCGGCGCTCGTGGCCTACCGGTCGCTGCGGCTCGCGATGTCCGAGCAGCTCGGCAGCGACCCCTCCCCCGTCACCCAGTCGCTGTTCCTGTCGGTGCTGCGGTCGGAGAACCCCGCCTCGGCGGACCAGCCCACCCGGCACCCGCACGCCGGCAGCCCCGAGCAGGAGCCGATCGTGGGGCGCGACCGCGAGCTGGCCGAGTTGCGCTCGCTCTGGGCGGGCGCAGCCGCGGGCTCACCCGCGCTGGCCGTGATCGCGGGCGAGGCCGGGATCGGCAAGAGCGCGCTGGTGTCGGCGTTCGCGGCCGAACCGCGTCGCACCGGGGGTCTGGTGCTCACCGTCGGCTGCTTCGAGGCCGAGCGCTCGCTGTACCTGCAACCGCTCGTCGAGGCGACCCGGACGGTGATCCACCGGATGAGCCCGGCCGACATCCGTGAGCTGGCCGGCACCCGGCTGGGCACCCTGACCGAGCTGGTCCCCGAGCTCACCGAGATGGTGGGTGAGACGCCCTACGCGCGCGCCGGGCCCGAGCTGGAGCACCGGCGCAGCCTCGATGCGCTGGCCGGGTTCTTCGTCCGGCTGTCCGCCCGCCAGCCGGTACTGCTGGTCGTCGAGGACATGCAGCACGCCGGCCGGTCCACGGTGGAGGCGCTGCACCTGCTGGCCATGCACTGGGAGGGCAGCCGGTCGATGGTGGTCCTCACCGAGCGGACCTCCGAGGACCCGCCGGTCACCGGGTCCCTGCGCGACGTCGCCGAGTGGTTCGAGCTCGGGCCGCTGTCGGCCGACGACGTCACCACCCTGGTGCGCCGCTCCGGTCTGTCCTACGACGCCGACCGGCTCTACTCCTGGACCGGTGGCTCGCCGCTGTTCCTCACCGAGCTGCTACGTCATCCCGCGCACGTCCCCATGCCCCCCGGCGCCGTCACCATCCCGCGCTCCCTGCACGAGGCGGTCGCCGAGCGCCTGACCCACGCGGGTGAGGACGTCGCGTTGCTGCTGGCCCAGGGCGCGGTGCTGGGCGTGACGTTCTCCCTCGACGAGGTCGCCTCACTCAGCGGGCTCGACGTCGAGGACTGCGCCCGCCGGGCCAGCCGCGCGCTGCGGGCCGGGCTGCTCGTGGAGCAGGGCGAGAGCTTCCGGTTCGCCAACGACATCGTGCGACAGGTCGCCTACGAGTCGGTGCCCGAGCCGGTGCGGATCAGCCGGCACCGGCGCGCGGCGAAGCTGCTGGAGTCCCGGCCGGAGTCGGCCGCCCGGCACCTGGCCGCGGCCCGGGACTGGGGCTCCGCCGCGCGCGCCTGGCTGATCGCCGCGCACGCCGCGCACCTCGCATTCGCCAACAGCGAGTCCGAGGAGCTGCTCGGGCAGGCCATCGACGCCGCCCGTGCCTCCGGCGACGACGGCCAGCTCGTGGTGGCGCTGCTGCGGCGTGGCCAGGCCCGCTCCGACCTCGGCCGGCACGAGGACGCGCGGGCCGACCACGAGGCGGCGCTCGCGCTGACCCGCGAGCTGGGCGACTCCGAGCTCGAGGCGCGGGTGCTGGAGCAGCTGGGCTGGGCCGCGCTGTACGCCCGCGACGCCCTCGTCGCCGTCGACCTCGCCGAGCAGGCCACCGAGCTGGCCGAGTCGGCCGCGGCCGCGCCCGGCGCGCTGCCCAGCGCGACGCTGCTGCTCGGCCGGGTGCGGCACTGGGACGGCGACTATGCGGGTGCCGGGGCGGCCTACGAGAAGGTGCTCGCCGCCGAGCCCGGGGAGACGACGACCGCGCTCGCGCTGGCCTACCGCGGCGCGCTGCTGCAGCACCAGGACCGGTTCGCCGAGGCCAAGGCGGTGCTGGCGCGGGCCGCGGTGCTGTGCCGGCGGACCGGCGAGTTCCGGCCGCTGCTGCAGACCCTGTTCTTCACCGCGCTGGCCCGCGGCGACTCCGGCGACTTCGCCGGGGCGCTGCGCGCGCTCGACAACGCGCGGCGGCTCATCGACGCCGACCGGGTCGGCTTCTACCGGGCCGGCATCGAGACCACGACGTCGTGGATCTGGCAGGAGCTCGGCCAGGTCGAGCGCGCCCGCGACCACGCCGTGCAGGCCGTCGACCTGGCCCGTCGCGGTGGCGGCGCGCTCGAGCTCGAGCAGGAACTGCACGCGCTGCTCGCCGTGGCCGACTGCGACCTGCTGCTCGGCCGCGACGACGACGCCGCGGCGGCGGTCGAGGCCGCGGCCCCGATGCTCGACCGGTCGCTGCCGTTCCGGCCCCGGGCGGCGATGCGGCTGCTGGAGATGCGCTCGCGCTGGGACCCGAGCCAGGCCGAAAGCCTGCTGGCGGAGGCGCGCAACTACTCGTCGTCGAAGTACGAGGCGCTGGCGCTGGCGCGGCTGGGCCGCGCCGAGGAGGCCGCGGCCGTCGCCGGGTCCACCGGGTCGGACCTGCTCATCGCCCAGCTCGGCCCGCCGGACGCGCAACGCGCCGCGGTCGGGCGCATCGCGGAGTCGCTGCCCCGCGAGCTGCGGGACTCGTTCGCGTCCGGCGGCCGGCTGCTGCTGCCGCCGCCCCGGACGGCCTGAGAAGTCGCCCCTCAGCCGCGTCCTGCGGCGGCCTGCAGATCGATGTCCATCAGCAGGTGGGGATGGCCGACGTACATCTCGGGCTCCCCCCTCCGGGTCCAGCCGAGCCTGCGGAAGAACGTCTCGTTCGCCGGTTGCACGTGCGCGATCATCCGCCGCCCGCCGTGCGCGGCCGCGGTCGCCACGGCGAAGCGCACCAGCGGGGCGCCGAGTCCGGAGGTGCGGAAGTCCGCCAGGACGGCGAGCCGGTCGCCCTGCCAGTCACCGGCCGGCTCGCCCTCCCGCTCCAGCGGGAACAGTCGCACGGTGCCGGCGGGCACGCCGCCGACGAGACCGAGCACATGCAACGTGCGCGGGTCCGCGTCGTGCACGTCGTGGTCGTCCTCGGCGAACACACCCTGCTCGGTGACGAACACGGCGTGGCGGATGGCGTGATGGGCGGCCCGGTCGGCCGCGTCGCGCACGAGCAGGCATGCGGTCCGGCTCGTCTCCGGCGCGGCGGTCACGAGGCCTCCAGCGCCGGGCCGGTGCCGTTCTCCGCGATGTCGGCTCGGCAACGCCCGTACTCGATCAGCCAGTCGGTCCGCTGGTCGAAGTCGCGGGAGAGCAACTGGTGCTGCCCGTCCTTGGCGGTGATGGTGACCTCGACGCGGTACGGGTCACCGCCGGACCACGGATCGACCGACGCCTCCAGGATCGTCCCGGACGGGACGTGCAGTTCGACGAGCCGGCCCTCGTGCAGCGCGGTCGGGCGGTCGGGTCCGGCGAGCACGACCCACTCCTGTCCTGCGGCGCGGGCGGCCTCGATGATCTCGATCCGCCGGCGGCGTTCCCGCTCGGCGGCCATCTCGCGGTCGGCCATGCCGCACCCGACGGCGATGAGCAGGTCGACGGGGATCACGGTGCCCGCGGGGCAGGCGGCGGCGATCACATCGTCCGGGTTGGCCTCGACGGCCATCAGCTCGTGCACTCCGTCACAGCGCTTGCGCAGTTCCGCCACGACGGCCTGGACGTCGGCGATCGCGCGCTGGTAGGAGGACGGGTCGGAGATGAGGGTGGGGTAGAGACGGTCTTCGGCGGCCCGCCAGAGGTTGCGGGCGCGGGCCACGGCGGGCTCCACGGCGGGCTGGTGCGTTCCGGCGTTGTGAGCCTGCACGGCTACTCCTGTACGACGAGGGATCTCCAACGGCGACGGGCGGGCAGAGCCCCCCAGGGACACCCCGGGAGACCCGCCCGCCCGTTACCGATGGTAAGTGGAGACGAGTTCAGAGCGTCCAGGTCTGCATGACCAGCGCGCCCTCACGGCGGGCGGTCAGGTTGCAGTCGAGCACGTCGAGCGGGTGGATCGCCTGCACGCCCTCGAGCAGGTCGGTCTCGCGCATGCCGTACAGGGCGGCCATGGCGAAGCGGCAGGCGAGGACCTTGCCGCCCTCCTTCATGAAGGTCTGCAGCTGGTTGTTGTAGGCCATGTGGCCCGGGAAGGCCTCGGCGCCCACGGTCGGGAAGCCACGGGTGGCCGACGCCATCTGAACGCCGGGGCCGTAGAGCACCAGGGTGGTGTCGAAGCCCTTCCGGTTGATGCGGGTACAGGTGAGCATGTTGACCAGGCCGACCGAACCCTCGTAGGGCACGGTGTGCATGAAGATGTAGGCCTTCTCGCCCTCGTTGGCCTGGATGTCGTCGAACATCTTCGACTCGTAGTCAACGATCGCGTCGCCCGGCTGGGCCCGCTCACCGACGATCTGAACCACGGTGGTTCTCCTTCTGTGTTGAGGGGGTGATGCTCGAGGGTCAGACCGCTGGGCCCTGTAAACGGGGTGGCGGTGCCCACGTCTTGCGGTGACTGCCCGGCATGGCCTTCATGATCTTGTTGCGCAGCGGCCAGGGGAGCAGGCTGTAGGTCGGAGCGAAGATCTTCAGCCAGAAGACCTCCTTCAGACCCTTCGGGGGGCGCGGAGCCGGCGATCCCTGCGTCTTCGCCAGCTTCTGGTGCGCGGCGACGAGCAGGTAGTGCTCGGAGTTGTGGCGGAGCCACCGGAAGAAGGCGGACATTCTCAGCCCTTCTTCGCGTTCTCGAGGCCGTTGGTCGCGGCGACGACGATGGGCTCGTTCAACGCGCCGATGGCCGGCGAGTAGACGTTCTCCATCGTCGACAGGTCGTGCAGCGTGAAGCCGAAGCGGATCGCCTGGGCGAGGAAGTCGGCGCGCTCCTTGATCCCCTCGCCGCCGCCGATCATCTGGGCACCGATGAGGCGCAGCGTGCCCGGCTCGGCCAGCAGCTTGACCCGGACCGGCTGCACACCCGGGTAGTAGCGAGCGCGGGAGATGCCCTGCGCCTCGCCCTTCACGTACGGGATGCCCAGCGCCGTGGCCGTGGCCTCGCCGAAGGAGGCGCCACCGATGACCCACTTGCCCGCCGGGGTTCCCCACGGGACGTAGACCGCGCGGTAGGTTCGGTCACCACCACCGGCGTTGGCGCCGGCGGTCTTGCCTTGCGCGTACGCGTGCGAGCCGGTGAGACCCTGCAGCGGGGTCCCGGCGAGACCGTGCGGGATCTCGACGGCGTCGCCGGCGGCCCAGACGTTCGGCGCGGAGGTCTTCATCCGCTCGTCGACGATGATGCCGCCGGTGGAGCCGAGCTTGATGCCCGCGGCCGCGGCCAGCTTGTTGTTCGGGGTCTTGTGCGTGGCCACCACGACGAGGTCCGCGGGGATCTCGCCCTCGGAGGTCTTGACCGCCCGGACCTGGCCCTTGTCGTCACCGAGGAAGGCCTCGAGCGTGGTGTTGAAGTGCAGGTGCACGCCCAGCTCGCGCCACGACTCCTCGACCGGGGCCATGATGTCCGGGTCGGCCATCTGCGACAGCGCGTAGGGGTTGGGGTCGATCAGGTGCGTCTCGATGCCGCGGTGGGCGAGCGCGGTGACCATCTCCAGGCCGAGCGGGCCGGCCTCGACGACCACCGCGCGCTTGGCCTCCGCGATGACCTTGTCCCACTCCATCGCCTTGCGGATGTTCTTGACGTAGTAGAGCCCGCCCAGGTCACCGCCCGGAACGCCGGGGTCGGCGTACTCGAAGCCGGTGGCGATGATCAGGTTGTCGTAGGAGACGGTGCCCTCGCCAGCGACGGTGACCGTCTTGGCGGCGGTGTCGATCGCCGTCACCTCGGTCTCGTAGTGGACGTCGATGCCCGCGTCCACGTACGCCTGCTTGCCCGCGAGGAACAGCTTCTGGAAGTCGTCGATCTCGCCGCCGTGGACGTAGGGGATCCCGCACGGGGAGTAGGCAACGTCCTCGAACTGCGTATAGACGACGACATCGGCTCCGGGATCGGAGGCCTTCACGCCGCCCGCGGAGCCGAGCCCGGCCGCTCCCCCACCGATGATCACTGTCTTGCGCGGCACGTCGGAACCTTCTTCCACCGTCTATGCTGAGGTTTAGCAGCCTTCATCCACTATCGTGGGAGCGATTTTTACCATACTCAACGGCCGATGGCTGTCAAATCACCGAGTCGAGGAGAGCGCATGGTCCGCTCCCGACCCGCCTCGATTCCAGGTTGGGAACTCGTGGTCGACTCGATCGGCCCCAAGGTCCGCACCCTGCGTCGGGACCGCGGCCTGACGCTGCAGCAACTGGCACACCTGGCCGACGTCTCGGCCGCGGCGGTGCACAAGGTGGAACGCAGCGAGATGGTCCCGACGATCACCACCCTGCTGAAGATCGCGGGCGCGCTCGGCACTCCGATCCGGCACTTCGTCTCCGACGACACCGACACGCGCCCGCTGGCCGTGCACACGCGGGCCCCCGCCGGGGGCCCGGCGGCGACCGGCTCGGCGACCAGCTCCGTGACCATCACCGGCCCCGCCGACCGGTTCCGGGCGTCCGGAGCGGTCACCCGGCTCGAGCCCGGAACCGAGCGGGTGGGCCGGCCGGCCGCCGGGGAGAACCTGGTGGTCGTCCTCGACGGCCGGCTCACGTTCACCATCGAAGACGAGACCTACACCGTCGCCGCCGGCGAGTCCCTGCACTTCCCGACACACGTCGAGCACCGCTGGTCCAACCCCGGCCCGGACCCGGCCAGGGCCGTCTGGGTCACCGTTCCCGAGAACTGATCTTCTCCCGGGCGATCCGGAGCAGCTCGTCCTCCGCACGGTCGAAGGCGGCCGTGCGGGCATCGGCGTCGGCGGCCAGCGCGTCGAGAGCCTTGCGCAGCCCGCTGGTCATGTCCGCCAGCGCGGCCGGGGCGGCACCGCCCTCGGCCTGCCGCGAGGCCACGATCTGCAGCGGGTCGAGCACCTGCGAGAGGTCCTCGCCGGACAGCCCCCACGAGTGCCCGGTGTGCGCCAGCGCGGCGTCGTCGATCATCTCGCCGGTGATGTCGGCGCCGGGGATGCCGGCCCGGGCGGCCGCGCGCACGGTGTTGCCCACCACGACGTAGGCGGTCCGGTAGTCCACCCCCAGCCGCTGCACCAGATGCTCGGCCAGGTCGGTCGCCTGGGTGTAGCCGCGGTCGAGCTCCTCGCGCATCCGCACCGGATTGACCCGCAGCGTGCGGACGACGCCGCTCATCAACCGGGTGATGCGCAGGCTCAGGTCCAGGGCCCGCGGCACCTCGCCGTAGGCGAAGATCAGGTTGTCGCTGCGCGCCGACGGGCTCTTGGTGACGGCCAGGAACCCGGTGAGCCGACCGATCACCACGCCGGATGCGCCGCGCACGATCGCCAGCGCGTAGGGGTTGCGCTTCTGCGGCATCAGGATGCTCGAACGCGTGTAGGCGTCGTCGAGGTCGACGAAGTCGAACTCGGAGGAGGAGAAGATCTCCAGGTCCTCGGCCAGCTTGGAGAAGTTGGACAGCAGGCTGGCCGCGGTGGCCAGGATGTGGATCAGCCCGTCCACCTGCCACATCGCGTCGCGGGTGTGCGGGATGACGCGGCCGAAGCCGAGTGCCGACGCGATCGGGCCGCGGTCCTCCAGCAGCCGGGTGCCGTTCACGCAACCCGCGCCGCCCGGGCTGGAGTCCACCCAGTCGAGCTCGTCGAGCAGCCGGCGGGCGTCACGCACGGTGGAGTAGACGAACGACAGCAGGTAGTGCCCGAACGTCGAGGGCTGCGCCTGCTGCAGATAGGTCTGGTCGGGCAGCAGCGTCTCGGCGTGCTCCTCGGCCGTCGCGGTGGCGTCGCGGGCGAACGCGACCGACTCGGCGACCAACTCGGTGAGCTGGCGGCGCAGGTGCAGCCGCAGCGCGACCCGCGCGGCCTCCCGGCGAGGGCGCCCGGCGTGCAGCCAGCCGGCCACGTCGCCGATCTTGGAGACGAAGTAGTGCTCCCGGGAGTTGTAGGGCTCGCCGTGCGACGGGTCGTACGGGAAGTCCTCCGGCTCGATGCCGGTGACGTCGAGGAGCAGGGCCAGCAGCTCGCGGCCGGCCGCGTCGGGGACGATGCCGCGGCGGTCGAGGTCGAGGACGTGCGCGATGTCGGCCAGGTTGAGCCCGCGGTGCAGGAAGCTCGCGTCGGCGTTCTCCAGCGCGAATCCGGAGTCGATCAGCTCTGGCGCGGGGCCGTTCTGCGGGAACCCCTCGGGGCGGGTGCGCCGGGCGCCGGTCATCGTGTTCCCTTCATGATCGTCGAGACGGCGGGTATCAGCCCGCCGGTGTGCCACCACAGGACCGGTCCCGGTGGGTCGCCGAGCAGCCGGTCCACGGCGGCGGAGAGCGCCTCGGCGCCGTAGGTCTCGTCGAGCAGGAGCCCCTCGGTGTGCAGCACGAGCCGGGCCCGCTCACGTTCGATCTGCGAGGCTACGCCGAATCCGGGGCCGCGGGCGTCGAGCAGCTCGAGCTGCTCGGGCCGGGGTACCGGGGTACCCAGGAGCTGCGCACAGGCCCGGGCGAGTTCGTGCACCCGCGGCCCGATCTCGGCGGGCGGCCGGCTCACCGAGACACCGAGGACCGGGATGTCGAGGCCGACGGCGGCGAGCCCGGCCAGCAGACCCGCGCTGCTGCCGCCCGAGCCGATCGGGAACACGATCAGCGCCGGTCGCGCGGCCGGGTTCAGGTCGGTCAGCTGGGCCGCCAGCTCGGCGGCGGCGGCCGCGAACCCGACGGCGCCCAGCCCGGTCGAGCCGCCCCGCGGGACGGCGAAGGCGCGGCGGCCCGACGCGGCGAGCTCCTCGGCCCGGGCGGCGACCATCTCGTCGACCGCCTCCCGGACCTCGCCCCCGGTGGGCACGAGCCGCGCGCCCGCCGCGGCGGCCAGGGCCAGGTTGGGTGCGCCCGCCGGGTCGCCCCACACCATCAGCTCGCACTCCAGCCCGGCGACCCGCGCAGCCTGCGCGGCCGCCGCGCAGAAGTTCGAGCCGGGCCCGCCGCCGGTGACGAACACCTCGGCACCCTGCTCGCGGGCCGCCCCCATCAGGTACTCCAGCGGACGGGCCTTGTTCCCCGCGACCCCGAACCCGATCAGGTCGTCGCGCTTGACGAGCAACGGGCCGCAGCCCAGCGCGGCTTCGAGCCGGTGGGCGCGGACCAGCGGGGTCGGGAGCACCGCGAGGGGGAACCGCGGAAGGGCCGCCCAGCCGGGGGTGGACGCGCTCAACTCCACCGCTCCGGCTCACCGGCCCGCGCGGCGCGGGCCCGCTCCAGCACGGTGTCGACCATCCCGGCAGCGGCGTCGACGGCCGACGCGCGACCCCAGCCACGGACCTCGTCCGCGGTGGCGAGCCCGCGGGCGACCAGGCCCTCGGCCAGATCCCCGGGGTCCCGGCCGTCCTCGCGCAGCACCTCGTGCAGCGCCTGCTGGGCGCGGTGCTTGCCGATCTTCGCCGAGAGCCCCGCGAGCACCCGCTCGGACCCGAGCCCCGGACCGAAGCGGTCGACGGTGCGCGCCATCGCGTCCGGGTGCACCTCGAGGCCGTCGACGAGCGAACGGGCGAGCCGCAACGCCGTCCCGGTGAGCTGGCAGACCTCCGGCAGCGCGATCCACTCGGCCTTCCAGGCCCGGCCGTCGCGTTCGTGCCCGGCGACCATCCCCTCCACCAGCACCGCGGCCGACGAACGGGCCAGCCGGGCGAGGGTGTCGAGGTGCTCGCTGCCCTCGGGATTTCGCTTGTGCGGCATCGTGATGCTCGAGACCGCACCCGCCGGCGCGGCCTCGGCCAGCTCACCGATCTCCGGGCGGGCGAGCTCGTAGACCTCGGTGCCGATCCGGGCCAGCGTCCCGGCCGCCATGGCCAGCACGCTGCCGAACTCGGCGATGCGGTCGCGGGCGGTGAGCCAGGAGATGCCCGGATCGGCCAGCCCGACCTCCTCGCAGAACCGGGCCCGTAGCTGCGGGCCCTCCGGGCCGAAGAACGCCAGTGCACCCACCGCCCCACCGAGCTGGCCGACCAGCCAGCGATCGCGGCCGTCGCGCAGCCGCTCGATGTGCCGGCGCACCTCGTCGGCCCAGGACGCGACCTTGAAGCCGAACGTGATGGGGGCGCCGGGCTGGCCGTGGGTGCGGCCCGCCATCACGGTGTCGCGGTGGGCCTGTGCCAGCTCGAGCAGGGACGCCTCGAGCGCGCGCAGGTCGCGGTACACGATGGCCCCGACGTCCCGCATGACCACGCCGAACCAGGTGTCGGAGACGTCCTGCACGGTGGCGCCGACGTAGACGTGCTCGCGGACCTCCTCCGGCAGCACCCGCAGCAGGCCCCGGATCAGCCCGAGGGTGGAGTGCGAGGTGACCCGGGTCTGCTCGGCGACGTAGTCGAGGTCGAGCGCGTCGACCTTCGCGGCGGACGTGATCGCCGCCGCGGACGCGGCCGGCACGATGCCCAGTGTGGACTGCGCCCGGGCCAGCGCGGCCAGGATGTCCAACCAGGACTGAAGCATGGCGCGCTCGTCGAAGATCGCGGCGAGTTCCGGCGTGCCCCAGAGGTGCGCGTAGAGAGTCGACGAGCTCAGACGGGTGCCCACGGCGGGTCCTCCTGCGCGACCAGCAGAGCCAGCGCCTCGCGGATGTGCTCGAGCGAGGAGCCCCACGGCACGCTCACCCACCCGTCGCCGGACTCCACGTGCTCCTCCTGCAGACAGCACTTGGTGAGGGTCAGGGCATCGGGGGCGCTCTCCCGTACCGCCCGCTTCGGGCAGAAGTCGACGGTGGGCGGATCCTCGCCGTAGAACCAGCGGTGGATCTGCTGCGATCGGGTGCACCCGAGCAACGTCCAGTCCGCCCGCTCCGGGTGTTCGTCCAGATAGGACACCGTCGCCCCGGGGACCTCGCCGCCCGACCCGCGGCACGGGAGCAGGTAGTGCCCGGACGGCTGCTCGCCGGCCAGCGAGGCCAGCTCGGTCAGCTCGCCGACCAGCTCGATCGGCGGCAGGCTCTCGGTGACGGCGATGATCCGCCGGACCTGGTCGAGCAGCTTCGCCGGCTCCGGCGGGACGACCTCGCGGACAACGACCCGCAGCGGCTTCGGGTCGATGATGAAGTTGACGTGGGCGTAGCGGCCCTGCACGACGACCGCCCGCACCCCGGGGGCGCGCTGCGCCGCCACCGCCGCGAGTACCGACGGGATGCCGGTGTCGGCCTCGGGTTCGACGACGTACGCGCACTCGTCGGGCCCGGCGAGCAGGTCGACCGCCACCACCGGGGAGAACAGCTCGGTGTCGGAGGCGCGGGTGACGTGCAGCAGGGCCACGCCGCCGGTCCCGTCGCCCGCCCGCGCCACCACGAAGCGGGTGCGCCGGTAGGCGTCGCGGCCCATCAGGTGTGCGCGCAGCGAGGCCTCGTCGAGCCCCACATCCGCGGGGACCGTGCTGACCGAGACCCCGCGGTAGCGGTTCGGGATGAAGTTCGGGCCGATCCGCATGGCCTGCCGGGCCATCACGCCAGTTCCGATTCCGCCGTGTCCCGACGGTCGACCGCGGCGGTGTCCGAACGCAGGCCGAGCCGCAGCGTCTCGACCGAGAGCGCGTCGGACAGCGCGACGTTGCCCAGGTTGACGTCCGGGCCGAAGCGGCGGATGAACCACGCCTGCTGCGCCGCACGCGGGGCCTCGAAGACCACCCGCTCGACGCCGATCGCGGAGACCACCGCCTCGACGACGTCGGGACGCACCCGGCCCGCGTCGTCGAACGTACCGACGTTGCCGCTCTGCCGGCCCTCGGTGACCACCAGGCTCGCGCCGGCGTCGAGGTCGGAACGGCACTCGGCCGGCCAGTGCCGGGCGGCGAGCTGCTCCCCGGGGGACTTGGCGCCGACCTCGGCCAGCACCGTGAAGTCGCGGCTGGCACGCGTGACCAGGGCGCGCTTCTCGGCCAGGCTCATCGCCACGGTTCCACGGGATACCTCGACGTGGCGGAAACCGGCGTCACGCGCCCAGTCCAGGCACTCGCCGGCGCGCCCCTGCGCCCAGGCGATCTCCAGCAGCGTCCCGCCGAGGCAGACCGCGATGTCGTGGCGGGCCAGCAGCGCGAGCTTGGCCTCCAGCGCCGTGTCCACGTAGGCCGTGCCCCAGCCGACCTTCCAGATGTCGATGTGCGCGGCGGCCGACTCCAGCAGGTCGGCTGTGGCCCCACGGCCCGCACCGGGATCCAGGACGTGGGTCAGCCCGATGGCCCGCGGCTTCGCCGAACGGCGGGGGAGATCAAGAAAAGAGGCGGCAGGCACAGCTCAACCCTAGATCGCATAGTGAACGTGCATCTACTATCAGAGCTGTGTCCTCGCCTACTGATCCGTACCGCGCCAGCCGGCCCGGTTCAGCCACGGACCAGGTCGACGACGCTGGCCAGGGAGGGTCCGGCGGCCTCCGGCGGCAGCCCGACAGCGCGCCGCCCGACGATGTCGACGGCGAGGCTGAACACGCGCTCCGCCCTGTCAGGGTAGGTCCAGTCGTGGTTGTCGGCGAACCGCAGCCATTCGGCGGGGCCCACGACCGGACTTTCGGAGTAGTCCAGTTCGTGCCAGGTGACCGCCAGCTCCACCAGGGCGAGCATCGCGTCGATGTCGGTGTCCACGCTCAGCAGCCGGTCATGGTGTTCCGGGAAGCGGGCGGCGGCCGGGCACGCACCCCGGCACGTCAGCAGGCGGAGGGGGGCAGGGGCGATGATCGTCATCGACAGCTCCCGAGAGGATTGTCCGGGTTGTGACGACCGCCACCATGCACCACGTCGGTTGCACCAGTGTTGCAGCCGCAAGGAAGGGACCCGGATGGGTGTGACTCATCGCAGCGTGCATGCGCGCTGGGACGGCAAACTGCGGGCCGTCGTGGACGCCGGCGGCTTCGAGGTGGTGGCCGACGAGCCCCCCTCGGTGGGCGGCACCGGAACCGGTCCGCAACCGACCGAGCTGTTGCTCGCGTCGATCGCCTCGTGCTTCACCCTGGCGATCGCCTACAGCGCGGACAAGCGCGGGATCGAGGTCACCGACCTGCGGGTCGACGTCACCGGACGCTACGACGGGCCACGGTTCGACGCGTTCCGCATCGAGGTGCACACCGCGGCGCCGCGCGGGGAGGAGCTGGACCGACTGGTCTCCGCCGCGCAACGGGTCTGCTACGTCACCCGGACCCTGGCGCAGCCACCCGAGGTCGAGATCGTCACAGGCGGCTGACCGCAGGGCCGCTCACGGCCCCGGATCGAGCCGGCGCAGCGCCCGTTCCGCGACCGCCCGCAGCGGCAGCCCGAGCACGGCCGCCGCCGCGGCGACGTCGTCGTGCTCGGGCTTGGCACCCCACGGCCCGCTCTTGACCCGGATCGGCTGACCGTCGACCTCCACGGTCACCGTCGACCGCGGCAACGCGAGCCGGTCGACGGTGCTGCGGCGCAACCCGAGACTGCCGGTCTCGCGCAGCACGATCCGCTCGCACTCGCCCGCCCGGGCGGGATCGGCCAGCACGTGCACGGTGTGCGCGGGCCGGGACTTCTTCATCACGATCGGCGTGATCCACGCATCGGCCGCGCCGGCCGCGAGCAGCCGCTCGACCAGGTGCCCGAGAACCTCCCCGGTCACGTCGTCGACATTGGACTCGAGGTGGACCATCGGGCTGCTGCCGGCGCTGCCGGGAACCGGACCCGTGCCCAGCAGCGCCGGCAGCACGTTGGGCCGCTCCGGGGCGTCGCGGCCGCCGGCGCCGTAGCCCGCCGCGCGGACCGTCATCTCGGGCACCGGGCCGAACCGGGCGCCGGCCGCGAGCAGCAGGGCGATGCCGGTGGGGGTGACCGTCTCCCCCACCGACCCGGTCGATGTCACCGGTGCACCCGCCGCCGCGAGCAGCGCCGCGGTCGCCGGGGCCGGCAGCGGCAGCGTGCCGTGCCGGGTCTGCACGGTCCCGCTGCCCAGCGCGAGCGGTCCGCAGTGGAGCTCCCGCACGTCCAGCAGGTGCAGCGCCGCCGCGACGCCGACGGTGTCCACCACCGTGTCCGCCCCGCCGATCTCGTGCAGGTGCACGGCGTCGACGGGCACGCCGTGCAACCGGCCCTCGACCTCGGCGATCGCCCGCACCGCCCGCGCGGCGAGCTCGGCCACCGGCGCGGGGCGGGCCCGGGCGATCATCTCCAGCAAGGCGGCCGCGGGCCGCTCGGTCGCGGTGTCGTGCACGGCGACGCGGGCCCGGGTGGCGACCAGGGCGCCGCGCGGCGCGGGCTCAGCGGTGAGGTCCCAGCCCGTCAGCCCGGTCGCGGCGACGGCGTCGCGCACGCCCTGCAGCGGCGCGCCGAGATCGAGCAGGGCGCCGAGCAGCATGTCGCCGGAGATCCCGCTGAACGGATTGAGCCACAGGATCACCGCCGGCTCCGCACGGCGATGCGGTGGGCCGCCATCGCGGCGGAGAACCCGGAGTCGATGTTGACGACGGTGATCCCCGCCGCGCACGAGGACAACATCGCCAGCAGCGCCGTCACGCCCTCGAACGTCGCCCCGTAGCCGACCGAGGTGGGCACCGCGATCACCGGGCATCCGACGAGGCCGCCGACGACGCTGGGCAGCGCGCCCTCCATACCGGCGATGCAGACGACGGCGTCCGCCGCGGCCAGCTCGGCGCGCGCGGCGAGCAGCCGGTGCAGCCCGGCCACCCCGACGTCGGTGAGCCGGGTGACCGACAGCCCGATCACCTCCGCGACCGCGGCCGCCTCCGCCGCCACGGGGGCGTCCGAGGTGCCGGCCGACACCACCAGCAACCCGAACCCCAGCGGCTCGGCCCGCCGCCAGGACAGCAGGCGGGCCGGCTCGTCGTAGCCGCCACCGGGGACCGCGGCGCGAACCCGGGCGGCGACGTCGGGCTCGACCCGAGTCGCGAGGACCGGTCCGGAGTTGGCGGCCAGCAGGCTCGTCACGACACCGGCCATCTGCGCGGCGCTCTTCCCGGGACCGTAGACGACCTCGGGCAGGCCCAGCCGGGCCTCGCGGTCGGTGTCCGGCCGCGCGTAACCGAGGTCCTCGAAGCCCGGGTCCCCGGCGTCCGCCGTCACGGACCCGCCACGGCCGGCAGCCCGAGCACCACGTTCATCCGGCCGGTGCGGAAGCCCTGCAGGTCGAGCGCGCAGAACTCGAATCCGGCGCCCCGCATCGCGGCGTCCAGCTCGGCGCGCAGGGCGCCGGCCCGGTCCAGCTCGTCGGCCGGCAGTTCGAGGCGGGCGACGGTCCCGTGGGCGTGGGCGCGGACCCGGCAGACGGCGAACCCGAGCCGGTGCACCGCCGCCTCGGCGGCCTCGATCCGGGCGAGCACCTCGGCGGTGACCGGATCCCCGTAGGCGACCCGCGAGGACAGGCAGGCGGCGGCCGGTTTGCCGGCCGTGGGCAGTCCGAGTCGCGCGCTGATCCGGCGCACGTCGTCCTTGGTCAGCCCGACGTCGACCATCGGGGCGATCGCACCGCGCTCGGCGGCGGCCCGCTGACCCGGCCGGTGGTCACCGAGATCGTCGACGTTGGTACCCAGCGCGATGGTGGCCCCGGACAGCTCGGCGAGCGGCACCAGCGCATCGAGCAGGGCGCTCTTGCAGTGGAAGCACCGGTCGCCCCCGTTGGCCACGTACTCCGGGCGGTCGAGCTCGTCGGTGTTCACCTCGACGTGGCCGATACCGCGTTGCCGGGTGAACTCGCGCGCGGCGACCCGCTCGGCCCGCGGCAGGCTCGCCGACACAGCGGTCACGGCCACCGCGGCCGGGCCGAGGACCTCCGACGCGACCGCGGCCACCAGAGCGGAGTCGGCTCCGCCGGAGAAGGCGACGAGCAGTCGCTGCTCCCGGTGCAGGCGGGCTCGCAGTGCCCCGAGCAGCGCGTCGACCGTGCTGTCGGCTGCCGCCATCCGGTCATCTCCTCACCCCGAGCCCCGTGTCCCGCGTCTACTTTAGTGACCCATGCCCGAGCAGCCTGCCGTCATCGAGTTCCACGGGGCACGCCCCGACCCGCATCCGCAGTCCTGGACCGCCCCCGGCGCTACGCTCATCGGCCGCGTCACGCTCGGCGAGCAGGCCAGCGTCTGGTACGGCTGCGTACTGCGAGCCGACATGGACGCGATCACCGTCGGTGCCCGCAGCAACATCCAGGACGGCACCGTCGTGCACGCCGACCCCGGCTTCCCCGTCACCGTGGGCGAGCGGGTGAGCGTGGGCCACCGTGCGGTGCTGCACGGCTGCACGATCGGTGACGACGTCCTCGTGGGGATGGGCGCGGTCGTACTCAACGGTGCGGTGATCGGGCCGGGCTCGCTGGTCGCCGCCGGTGCGGTCGTCCTGGAGGGGACCGAGGTGCCGCCGGGCTCGCTGGTCGCGGGCGTGCCGGCCAAGGTCCGCCGCGAACTGACCGACGACGAGCGCGCTGCGACGGTGCGCAACGCCGAGGCCTACGTCGCACTGGCCGTCGCTCATTCGGGAGCGACAGCTCGAGCGTGATCCCGCAGGTCCGCGCGCCGGCGACCGGGCGGGGTCGGTGCTCGCCGTCACTCTTAGTAGGCTCCCGCCGATCTCCGGGCCGGGGCCGCCGATCCCGGTATCGTGACGCGACAGACAGGGGGTGGATCCCGCGGTGGATGTCGACGACTCGCGCAGCGCGGACCGTGCCCCCCGTCGGGTGGCGCCCCCTCCCCCACACCAGCAGCCGTGGCCCCGCCGGGCCGAGCGCGAGCAGATGCGGCGGGGCGGGCCCGAACAACCGCGGCGGCCCCATCCCGCCTGGGCGCGTCCCGAGCGGCCGGCCGCGCGCGGGACCGAGCCGCCGTGGGAGCGGCGTGCCGAGCGGGTCGACAGGGCCGAGCGGGTCGACAGGGCCGAGCGGGTCGACAGGGCCGAGCGGGTCGACAGGGCCGAGCGGGTCGACAGGGCAGTCCCTGCCGGACCCGACGCCGGGACCGGGCGCCCGGCGCCCGGCGACCGCCGCCCGGTCGGCCTCGGCGGCCCACCCGGGGACCGCGGGCGGCAGCGGGACCCGGCGCGGGCGGGCGAGCGCCGGCGCCCGGAACGTCGCGAGCCCGACGGCGACGGCACCGACCACGCCGGGAT
>NZ_JAAXKZ010000089.1 GCF_012911875.1 Pseudonocardia bannensis
CCGGCGGGCAGGTCGGGGGTGGGCGGGGCGGCGACGGGCGCCGGGGCCGTCGTCTCCACCGGCGGGGAACCGAGCTGTCCCGGCTGGGCACAGCCCGCGAGCACCAGACAGCCGCCCACCGCGAGCAGCACCATTCTGTGCACGATCGTGCTCACCGGGCCTCCCCCCGTCGCGTGCCGGGAGACTAGTGGCGACCGGATCCGCCGGCGGGGGCGGGGACCGTTTCACCCGGTTCGGCTGCTTCGGTACCGCGCGTCACCAGTGCAGCGGCAGGCTCTTGAGGCCGTTGATGAAGTTGGACGTGAGCCGCCGCGGCGGCCCGGCCGGCTCGACCTGCGGCAGCCGGGTGAGGAACTCGGTGAAGAACACGCGCATCTGCAACCGGGCGAACTGCGCCCCCAGGCACAGGTGCGGGCCTTGACCGAAGGCCAGATGGTCGTTCGGCTCACGGGCCGGGTCGAACGTCGCGGGGTCGGCGAAGCGGCGCTCGTCGCGGTGCGCCGACACGTGGTAGACGACGACCTTGTCACCGGCCCGGACGGGCTGACCGGCCAGCGTCAGGTCGCGGGTCGCGGTGCGCCGGAAGGTCAGGACCGGCGGATGCCAGCGCAGCATCTCCTCGATCGCGGACGGCAGCAGAGTGGGCTCGGTGCGCAACCGCCGGTAGGCCCCGGGGTGCTCGACGAGAGCCAGCACGCCGCCGGGCAGGGCGCTGCGCACGGTGTCGTTGCCCGCGATGACCAGTAGGAAGAAGAACATCTTGAGTTCGGCGTCGGTCAGTCGCTCGCCGTCCACGTCGGCCTGCACGAGCGCCGTCATCACGTCGTCCGCCGGGTGCGCGCGCTTGTGCGCCGCGAGCTGCTCGGCGTAGTCGAACATGTCGGCCAGCATCGCCGGGGAGCGCGGGTTGACCGGTCGCCCGCCGGCATCACGGACCACCGCGGCGTGCTCGGGGTCCTGGTAGCCGATCACCCGGTTGGTCCACTCCAGCAGCAGCGCCCGGTCCTCCGCGGGCACCCCGAGCAGGTCGGCGAGGTTCATCAGGGGGAAGTCGTCGGTGACATCGACCGGCAGATCGCAGTGCCCCGTCGGCGCGACGGCGTCGAGCAGGCCGCGGGCCCGCTCGGTGATCGTGTCGGTGAACCGCTCGAGGCGGCGGCGGGTGAACGCGGCGGTGACCAGCCGGCGGATCCGCGCCTGCTCGGGCGGATCCATGTTGAGGATCATCCTGCGGATGAACGGGAGGTCCGCCGGATCGGGGTCACGGATCTGGGTGGCGCCGAGAGCGGAGGAGAAGTCCTCCGGACTGCGCAGGACGTGCCGGACGTCGTCGTAGCGGGTCACCGCCCAGTAGCCGGGTCCGGCCGGCCAGATCCCGACCTCGTGCTCGTCCTGCCAGCAGACGGGGTGCTCGTCGCGCAGTCTGCGCAGTGCATCGTGCGGCACGCCGCGGGCGAAGATCCGGGGATCGAACACGTTCGGGATCCCGGCACCCGCCCGGGCGGCGGTCAGGACGTCCTCGGCCATGGTTGCCTCCCTGCCCGCATGCTAGATCCCGTTCGCGATCTCGATCAGCGAGTCGGCGTGGCAGGCCTCGGACGGCCGGCACCAGCAGGCCAGGTCGTGGCCGGCGAGCTCGCGGCGGGCGGCTTCGAGCAGCTCGGGCTGGGCGAGCAGCCACCTGCGGTGGGCCGTGATGGCCTCCGCGCGCCCCAGCTCGGCGACCGAGAACGGATTGCCCCAGCGTCCCGGCCGGGCGACGACGATCGCACCGGCCGGCTTGCGCCAGCCCTTGGTGCGGCGCAGCTGGATCCTCCGGGGCCGGTCAGCGTCGGCGGGGGGCACGGACCCACGGTAGGGGCGCCGGCCCGCGCACGGCCACACCCCGGTTCGCCCACGCCGATGGCTCGCCCGGGGGGAGATGCCCCGACTCGCAGGGTGGGTGAGTGAGGTCACTCCCGGCCGGTCGATATCGACTTGCCCATTGAGGCCGCCCAAGTGCATGGTTGGGCCCAACAACTTCTTGTGTGATACATGCAAAGTGCTGGTAAAGGATCTCCGGGAGCAGCCGTGGTGGGTGGAACGAGCACGCCCGAGGACCTCGACGTCGCCGATGCGGTCGCGCGTCAACTGGGGCTGCTCATCCGGCTGATCCAGCGGTCCGGGCGCCACCCCGGGCAGGACGGGATGGACCGGGCCAGCTTCCAGGTCCTCGCCCACCTCGCGACGGAAGGCCCGCAGCGGGCCTCCGAGCTCGCCGAAGCGGTCTGCACCGATCCGTCGACCGTGAGCCGTCGGGTCGCGGCGCTGGTCAAGGCGGGGCTCCTGGAACGTCGGGCCGATCCCGACGACGGCCGGGCGAGCCTGCTCGCCGCCACCTCCGAGGGGACCCGCGCCCTCGAGCTGAGCCGACGCCGGCGCGCGGAGGTCATCGCCTCCGCGATGACCGACTGGCCTTCGCAGGAGCGCCGGAAACTCGCCGATCTGCTCGGTCGCTTCGTCACCGACTTCCAGCACCACGAACCGCCGGCCGCCCCCGAGCGCCGGAACGGAGGGGGAATCTGATGTCCACCGAGGCTGCCACCGCGCCGCCCGCCCAGGTGCCGGAACGGAGTCCGGACGAGCTGAGCCACCGTCAGATCCTCACGATCCTGGTCGGCCTCGCGCTGGGCATGTTCCTGGCCGCCCTCGACCAGACGGTCGTGTCGACGGCGATCCGGACCATCGCCGACGACCTCGGCGGCCTCAGCATGCAGGCCTGGGCCACCACGGCGTTCCTCATCACGGGCACGATCAGCACCCCGCTCTACGGGAAGCTCTCGGACATCTACGGCCGCAAGCCGCTGTTCCTGATCGCGATCTCGATCTTCATCGTCGGCTCGGTGCTGTGCACGTTCCCGCAGACGATGTACCAGCTGGCCGCGTTCCGCGCCGTGCAGGGCCTCGGCGCCGGCGGGTTGTTCGCGCTGGCGCTGACGATCCTCGGCGACATCGTGCCGCCGCGGGAGCGGGCCCGGTACCAGGGTTACATCCTCGCCGTGTTCGGCACCTCCAGCGTGCTCGGCCCGGTGATCGGCGGCGTGCTCTCCGGTCAGGACGAGATCTGGGGCCTCGACGGGTGGCGCTGGATCTTCCTGGTGAACGTGCCGATCGGCGTGATCGCGCTCATCGTCGTGGCCAAGGTGCTCAACGTCCCGCACACCCCGCGCCCGCACCGCATCGACTGGCCGGGGGCGATCGCGCTCGCGATCTGCCTGGTGCCGCTGCTGATCGTGGCCGAACAGGGCCGCGAGTGGGGCTGGGGCTCCGGTGGGTCGATCACCTGCTACGTCATCGGTGCCGTCGGGCTGGTGCTGTTCCTGCTGGCCGAGCGGGCCTACGGCGACGACGCGCTGCTGCCGCTACGGCTGTTCCGCAACGGCGTCTTCGCCATCACCAGCATCGCCGGCGTGATCATCGGCATGGGCATGTTCGGCGGCATCGCGCTGCTGCCGCAGTTCCTGCAGATCGTGCACGGGGCGACCCCGACCGAGTCCGGTTTCATGATGCTCCCGCTGGTCGGCGGCATCATGGTCGCGTCCGTGGTCTCCGGCCAGATCACCTCGCGCACCGGTCGCTACAAGATCTTCCCGATCCTGGGCATCGCGCTGATGGTCGGCGCGATGCTCCTGATGCACTTCCGGGTCACCGTCGACATCGACCTGTGGGAACTCGACCTCTACATGGCCATGTTCGGCCTCGGGCTCGGGTGCTGCATGCAGACCCTGGTGCTGGCCGTGCAGAACGCCGTGCCCGCCCGGGACATGGGCGTCGCCACCGCGTCCTCGACCTTCTTCCGGCAGGTCGGCGGCACGCTGGGCACGGCGATCTTCCTCTCGATCGTCTTCAGCACGGTCGGCGACCGGATCAGCGAGGCGTTCCGCGACGCCGCCGGCACGCCGGAGTTCCGAGCCGCGCTGGCCGACCCCGCCGTGCGGTCCGACCCGGCCAACGCGCCGGTGCTGGGCGCACTGAACAGCGCGGAGGGAGCCGGTGCCGGCTCCGGCGTGCTCAACGACTCGTCGTTCCTGCAGAGCATCGACCCCCGCCTGGCCCGGCCGTTCCTCGTCGGCTTCTCGGAGTCGATGACGCTGACGTTCCTCATCGTGGCGTGTGTCCTGGCGCTGGCGTTCGTGGTGGTGCTGTTCGTCAAGGAACTACCGCTGCGCACGATGTCGGGGATCCAGGCACGGGCCGCCGAGGAGGCCGCCGCTCCCCCGGCGCCCGGCACGGTCGCCGGCACCACCACCGAGTTCGCGCAGCCGGCCCTGGCCGGCGCGGGCTCCGGGAACGGGCACGCCGGCAACGGGTACGCGGCGGTCGCCGGCGCCCGGCATGCACCGCCGGCCACCGGTCTGCCCGGACCGGCGTACGACGGCACCGGTCCCGCCGCCGGGCCCGGGATCTTCGGGACCGTGCACCGCGCCGACGGTGCCGGTCTGGTCGACGCCGTGGTCACGGTGACCGACCCGGCCGGCCGGCAGACGGCGCGCACCACCACCGCGATCGACGGCAGCTACCGGCTGGCCGTCCCGCACGGCGGCACCTTCCTCGTCGTCGCGGCGTCCGGCACGTTCCAGCCGCACGCCGCGATGGTCGCGGTGGCCGACCGCCCGACCCGTCACGACGTGCTGCTGACCGGGGCCAGCGGAGTGCACGGTGTCGTCCGCAGCCCCGACCCGGCCGGGGGCTCCCGCCCGGTCACCGGGATCGCCATCACCCTGATCGACGTGCGCGGAAACGTTGCGGCGGCCACCGTCGCCGACGAGTACGGCCGCTACCACCTCACCGGGGTGCCGGACGGCCGGTACACGCTGACCGCGGCGGGCGCCGGCTTCCAGCCGGTCGCGGTGAGCGTGCTGCTGCCCAGCGGCGTCGCGACCGAGCGCGACATCGAGCTGCCCCGGCGGGCCCGGCTGATCGGGACGGTGGCCGCGGCGAGCACCGGGCGCGGGGTCCCCGAGGCCCTCGCCACCCTCATCGACCCGGCCGGGGGCGTGGTCGGTGCCACCGTGACCGACGCCGACGGCGGGTTCGTCTTCGACGACCTGCCCGAGGGCACCTACACACTGACGGCGAGCGGGTACGCCCCCGTCGCGACGGTCGTGCAGGTGACGGCCGGCGGGGCCACGACGGCGCAGGTCACGCTGGCGGCCCCCACCGTCGGCGGGGACGCCCCGCCGACCGACCCGCACGGGATCCTGGTGGCACCGGTCGAGACCCCGGCGGAGAACGGGAGCCTGCGATGAGTGCCGGGGCCGTCACCGGCCGGTTGACCACGTCGGACGGATGGCCGCTGCCGGGCGGGACGCTGACGGCCATCGACGGCGCCGGCGCCCAGCGCGGCCGGGCCACCGCCCGCGAGGACGGCGGGTTCGTCCTCGACGGGCTGGCACCGGGCAGCTACACCGTGATCGTCGCGGCCGCGGGCCACGAGCCCGCGGCGCGCACGGTCGTGGTGCCGGCCGGGGCACCGGCGTCGATGGGCGTGCTGGCGCTGCCCCGGGTCGGCGGCCGGGTGCTGCCGACGCCGGGCACCTGGGTCATCGACCCGGTTCACTCCAGCATCCGCGCGAGTGCCCTGCACCTGGGGATGAGCCGGATCCACGGCCGGCTGCGCCGGTTCTCCGGTCAGATCCAGGTGGCCGATCCGCTGGAGAACAGCTCGGTCGAGGTCGTGATCGATCCCGCGGCCGTCGACTCCGACGACCCCACCCGGGACGAGCATCTGCGCAGCCCGGACTTCCTCGACGTCGCGGCGTACCCGGAGATCCGCTACAAGAGCGACGGTCTGCATCGGCTGTCCGCCGAGCACTGGCGGGTCGACGGGGTGCTCTCGCTCAAGGGGGTCAGCGCCCCGGTCGCGCTGGACGTGACCTACCACGGCTCCGGGCCGGACATGTTCGGTGGGACGCGCGCCGCGTTCTCCGCGACCGCGGAGGTGTCGCGGGACGACTTCGCCATCAGCTGGAACCAGTCGTTGCTGGCGGGAGTGCTGGCCATCGGGCGCACGCTCCGGATCGACATCGACATCCAGGCCGCGCTGAGCTGATCGCCGTCGGCGCGAGCGGCTGCGGCGGCGAAGCGGAGCGTCGTCGAGCGCCGCCGGTCAGGGCGAGTCGAAGTCCAGGGCCGGGGTGAGCACACCCTCGAGCGCGAGCAGCCACTCCTTGGTCGCGCGCCCGCCGCCGAAGCCGCCGACGCCGTCGGCCGCCAGCACCCGGTGGCAGGGCACCACCACCGGGATCGGGTTCGACCCCATGATCGACCCGACGCCCCGGGCCGCGCGGCCGGCGTGCCCGGCGCCCGGGAACGCCCCGCTGCGCTCGGCGAGCTCGCCGTAGGTGACGGTCCGGCCGTAGCCGACGCCGTCGTAGAGCGCCCGGAGCACCCTGCGCTGGGTACCGGAGGTCAGCCGCCAGTCGAGCGGCAGGGTGAACGCCCGCCGGGTGCCGGCCAGGTACTCGGCGAGCTGACCGGCGGCCGCGGCGATGCGTTCCGGATCGACGACCAGTGGCTCGCCGAGCCGGTCGGCGGCGATCGCCAGGTCGGTGGGCGCTGCGCCGAAACCGATCCGCACCACGCCGATGTCGCTCATCCCGACGGTGAGCGCGCCGATCGGGGCCGGGGCCGGCACCGTCGTCCACGCGATGGCCATGACCCCATCATCGCGCCCGCGCGGCTCGTGCGGGAGGCCGCAGGCCGGGACACCGGGACGATGGTCGATGCGCCCCGCACACCCCCTGCGCCTGGTTGCGCGCTGCGTTGGCCGCTGTCGGCACTGCCCGCCGTGGGGGTGCTGATCGCGGTGTCCTTCGGGCTCGATTCCGGCTCCCCCGCGGCCCGCGACGCAGCCCTGCTCCTCCGCGCGCCGGCCCTCTGGGTGCTGCTGCCCCTCGTCGTGATCTGGCTGCTGGTCACCCTGGTCCGGTACCTGACCGGCCGTGGGCGCGCGCCGGGGCCCGGTGAGCGACCGCCACGCTGATCGCGTTCGGAGACCGGCCGGAACGGGTAAGGGGCCGAGCCGGACGCCGGCCGGCTGACGCCGAGCGGTCGTGGAGGACCGTTCACCGACGGGCGACGGCGGTCGCGTCACCGCAGCGCCCCTGCGCCTGTTGACCGAGTACCTCCGCTCCCCAGGACGGTCTCCTCGGGCGAGGCACCTGATCGGCTCGCCCGAGGAGGAGCGGGGACCCGTTCCCGTGATCGCGTTCGTTGCCCGGCGGGGTTCCCGGGACGCGGAAGCGAGCCACCCGCCGGCCGTCCATCTCCGTCACCACGACGTGAACGGGCGTCCTCCCGCAGCCGGACCGGCCTCCACGCGAGACGAAGCGACGGTGCGCGGCGGTGTGCGGAGGCACAGCGCGGGTATCACCGCCACTGTGCGGCAGGTGACCGCGTGAGTCCGCGACCAGGAGGAGCCCGTGGGGGAGATCAGTCTCACCGCCTGGCTGGTGACGATCGGGCTGATCGTCGGTCTGCTGGCCCTCGATCTGGTGCTGGCCGCGCTGCGGCCCCATCGAGTGGGCTTCCGCGAGGCGGTGTTCTGGTCGGTGTTCTACATCGGGGTCGCGGTCGCGTTCGGTGTCGTGCTCGCGATGTGGGCCGGGCCCCAGTTCGGCACCGAGTACTTCGCGGGCTACATCGTCGAGAAGAGTCTCTCGGTCGACAATCTGTTCGTCTTCGTCATCATCATGACCACCTTCGCGGTGCCCGAGGAGCACCAGCACAAGGTGCTGACCTTCGGCATCATCCTCGCGCTGATCATGCGAGCCGTCTTCATCCTGCTCGGCGCGACGCTGATCTCGCTGTTCTCGTTCATGTTCCTGATCTTCGGCGCGCTGCTGATCTGGACGGCGGTCCAGCTGTTCCGGCATCGCGACGAGGACCCCGACATCCAGGACAACGGCCTGGTCAAGCTCACCCGCCGGGTGCTGCCGGTGACCGACCGGTACGACGACGGCAGGCTGGTCACCCGGCTGGACGGCCGCCGTGCGGTGACGCCGCTGTTCATCGTGCTGGTCGCGATCGGCAGCACCGACCTGCTGTTCGCGCTGGACTCGATCCCGGCCGTGTTCGGCGTGACCGACGAGCCGTTCATCGTCTTCACGGCGAACGCGTTCGCCCTGCTCGGCCTGCGGGCGCTGTATTTCCTGGTCCACGGCCTGCTCGACCGGCTGGTCTACCTGTCCACCGGCCTGTCGATCATCCTGGCCTTCATCGGCGTCAAGCTGATCCTGCACTGGGCGCACGTGGACATCGATCCGCGGGTGCCGGAGATCCCCACCGAGGTCAGCCTGATCGTCATCGTGGTGGTGCTGGTCGTGACCACGGTGGCCAGCCTGGTCAAGGTCCGGCGGGATCCGACCGCGCGGGCGCACGCCGGGTCGCTGCGCAGCCACCACGAGGAGGAGGCCGGCGCCGAACGGCGCAGGTGATCCGGCGCCGGCGGGGCTGGCTCAGTCCCGCTCGACGTCCGCCTGGACCCCGACCCCGGCCGGGCAGCTCACCCCGGTCCCGCCGATGCCGCAGTAGCCGTTCGGCACCTTGGCCAGGTACTGCTGGTGGTAGTCCTCGGCCCAGTAGAAGTGGGCCAGCGGGGCTATCTCGGTGGTGATCTCGCCGTAGCGGGCGGCGCGCAGGGCCTCGCCGTAGGTCTTCGCCGTCGACTCGGCGAGCTCGCGCTGCGCGTCGTCGACGTGGTAGACGGCCGACCGGTACTGGGTGCCCCGGTCGTTGCCCTGCCGCATGCCCTGGGTGGGGTCGTGGCCCTCCCAGAACACCTTCAGCAGCGTCTCGAAGCTGACCTGCGCCGGGTCGAACACCACGAGCACCACCTCGGTGTGCCCGGTCAGCCCGGAGCAGACCTCCTCGTAGGTGGGGTTCTCGGTGAACCCGCCCGCATAGCCCACCGCGGTCGAGTAGACGCCCGGGGTCTGCCAGAAGATCCGCTCCGCACCCCAGAAGCAGCCCATGCCGAACACGGCGGTGGACAGGCCCTCGGGGAACGGCGGCTGGATCCGGTTGCCGGTGACGAAGTGCTGCTGTGGCACCGCCAACGGGGTCGACCGGCCCGGCAGCGCCTGCTCCGCGGTGACCATCTGTGACTTGTCGCGTCCGAACAGGACCATGCCGTCAGGCTACGCCGCCGTCGCCGCCACGCCCCGACCGCGACGGCGGGTCAGACGGTGGGCGAGGCCGGTTCGGGGAGCGCCGCCGGGTCGGCCTCGTCCTCGGGCTCCTCGGGGTGCGGCTCCTCGGGAGCCTCCGGCTCCTCGGGGTGCGGCTCCTCGGGGTGCGGCTCCTCCGGCTTCACCTCCCGAGCCCGCTCGTCGATGGCGTCGGCCATGAGGATCAGGTCGCCCATCGCGAAGGAGCCGCCCGGGTTGAACTCGGGGTTCCTGTTGAAGTACGAGGTCCGGTCCAGCGCCATCAACCCGAGGATCACTTCGGCCACGATGCGCCCGCCGACCGGGCCGAGCTTCGTGCCGCCGAGCAGCTCGGACTCCTTGAGGATGTAGAACCAGAGCGGCGCCTTGCCCTTCCACCCGGGTTCGGTGAGCCCCAGCTGGGCGTTGCTCAGCGGCTTGATCCCCATCGCGACGGCGACATCCTGGCCGGCCGGGAGGCCGAGCCGCTTGCCGCGGAGCAGGTTGCGCTCGGCCAGCGCGATGATCGCGCCGGCGGTCGGCGCCACCACCGTCGACGGCAGCGTGAACAGCGGCAGCGACAGCTGGGTGTCGATGAGCCGCGCCATGTTGCGGTCGTCGGGCGTGCTCATGCCGGGGATGTCGAAGAAGTAGTTCCAGTCGATCCACATGTTCTCCGGGATCGGCCGCGAACCGCGCAGGTCCTCGTAGCCGTCGGGCGCGAAGATCGGCACCGTGTGCCCGTCCTGCACCTCGTACTCCGCGCGGATCATGCTGTGCCCGAAGCGGTACGCGGCTCCGGCGTACTCCACCGGCATGTAGGGGCGGTTCGGGTTGCGCGGCTGGTAGAGCCGCCCGGTGAACTGGATCGGGCCCTTGCCCCGTCGGCGCAGCAGGCTGTTCACCACGTTCTTGCCGGCGATCCGCGCCAGGAAGTCGTTGACGATGAGCCACTGGTAGTGCCAGCGGACGAGCTGCTGGGCCTGCTCGAAGGTCTTGCCCTGGTCGCGGAACTTGTTGTGCAGCCGGAGGAACACGACGTGCAGTTGCGCGACGATCAGGTTCTCGTCGTTGCGCGGGTCGCCCAGGTAGGCCGCGCCCACGTCGTCCCGGGGCAGGTCGTGGACGCCGTCGTGGAAGTTGACCAACATGTAGCCCGGTTTCGCCGGGTCGTACAGCTCCGGGTTGGCGGCCGGGCCGCCGCCGTAGAGGCTGCCCAGGTCGAACTTCGGGGTGTCGTAGTTGACCATCCCCCGGGGGTCCTGCTTCTGCAGCGTGAGCGGGGTCTTGTCGCGCGTCATGTCGTGGTCGATGAACTGACCGAAGTAGATGTAGCCGGCCGGCATGCTGACGTTGTCGAACTCGACGTCACTGTCCTTGACATCGCTCAGCGGCTGCTTGCCGTCGTTCATGCGCAGAGCCAGCGCGGTGAGCAGCGCATCCGGCGGGTTGAACGCCGGGAGCCGCTTGAACATGACGCCGAAACGGGCCTCCCGGTCGCGTCCGAATCGCACCGCGATGTCACTGCCCCGCGGGTCGCCGATGCCGTGCGCGCCCCGCATCGCCCGCGCCCGGCCGCGCACGGCCTGCGTCGGGGCGGGAGCGGCGACCGGTCCGCTCGGCGCCGCGACGGCCGTGCCGCCGACCCCGGCGAGGACGGGCAACGTGGCGAGACCGGCCGCGCCGGCGAGCACCCGGCGCCGGGAGACCCGCTGGTCGGTCACCGTGGCGGCGCCGCTGAACGGGCACCCACCCATGTTCTCCGTGCTCCGACCCTGCATGGCCCTCGTGTCTCCCCCCTGTACCGGACCCGTGTGGTCCGAACCTGGGGAAGCTTGGGGGGCCGAACGGGCGAGCGGCAGACACGACAAAGGGGCGTAACGACCCCACAATTGAGGGAGTCAGGCCCCGTCGGCGCTCAGTACGCGGCGGCCGCCCCGACCCCGCTGCGGATGTCGGCGGCGGCCCGCAGCAGTCGCCCACCCCCACGCCCGACGGCACACAGCCGCCCGAGCGCCCACGGCCCGGCGTCGGTGACCAGGTGCCCCCGCGCGGCCAGGGCGGCGATCGTGTCGGCACCGAGCCGGGACTCCACCACCAGCCCACCGGGCTCCCACCCCCGCGGCGCGAACGACGCCGGGAACGCCGTGGAGTGCCACGCCGGGGCGTCGATCGCGGCCTGCAGGTCGAGCCCACCCACGGTGTGGGCCAGCCAGAAGCACAGCTGCCACTGGTCCTGCTGGTCACCGCCCGGGGTGCCGAACGCGATCCGCGGCTCGCCGTCGCGCAGTCCCAGGGATGGGCTGAGCGTGGTGCGCGGACGCCGTCCGGGCACGAGCGAGGCGGGCAGCCCGTCCTCCAGCCAGAACATCTGGGCCCGGGTGCCGAGACAGAAACCGAGTGCCGGGATCGTCGGCGACGACTGCAGCCATCCACCGGACGGCGTCGCGGAGATCATGTTCCCCGCGGCGTCGACCACGTCGACGTGCACGGTGTCCCCGCGCACCGCGCCGGTGGGGCTCACCGTCGGCTCGCCGAGGCCGGGCGCGGACACACCGTCGCCGCGGGGGGCGCCGGGCCGGGCTGCGTATCCGGCCAGCCGGGGCTCGCGGCCGTCCGGGCGGCCCGGCCGCAGCTCCAGCGACGCGGTGTCACCGATCAGGGCCCGGCGGGCGCCGGCGTAGGCCGCCGAGACCAGCGTCCCGAGCAGGACCCGGTCCCCGGGATCGAGGCTGTCGCCGTACCAGGCCTCCCGGTCGGCGAACGCCAGCTTGGCCGCCTCCGTCACGACGTGCACGGTGTCCGCGGTCGCGACGCCGTCGGCGTAGGACAGGTCCGTGTCGCGCAGCAGTTGCAGGGCCTGCGGCAGGACCGGGCCCTGCGACCAGGAAGCGCACTTGGCGATGGTCCAGCCGTCGCCGGTGTCGACGGTCACCGCGTCCTCGTAGGACGCCGACCAGCGGGCCAGGTCGTCGGCGGTGACCAGGCCCGCGTGGTCGCGCCCGCTCTCGTCACGGACCGGCGTGGCGCAGAACGCCGCGATCTCCTCGGCCACGAAACCGCGGTACCAGGCGTCGCGGGCCGCGTCGATCTGCGCCTCGCGGGTCGGACCGACCGCCGCCGCGAGCAGCTTCTCCCAGGTGGCCGCGAGCGCGGGCAGGCGCAACGTGTCGCCGGTGGCCGGCACCCGGCCGCCCGGGAGCCACTGCGCTGCCGAGGTCGGCCAGTGCACACGGAAGTGGTCGGCGACCGCGGCGATCGTCGGCGGGATCCGGGGGACCAGCGGGAACCCGGATCGCGCGTAGCCCAGCGCGGGTGCGAGCGCCTCGGCCAGGGTGAGGGTGCCGTGGTCACGCAGCAGCGTCAGCCAGCCGTCCCACGCCCCCGGCACGGTGGCGGCAAGCAGCCCGGTGCCGGGCACGATGTCCAGGCCCAGGTCGTCGCGCAGCCGGGCCGTCGTGGCCGCGGCCGGGGCGACACCCTGCCCGCACAGCACCCGCGGCGCCGGGTCGGTGGCGGTGACGAAGACCGCGGGCACCTCGCCACCCGGACCGCACAGGTGCGGCTCGACGACCTGCAGGACGAACCCGGCAGCGACCGCGGCGTCGAACGCGTTGCCGCCGCGGGCCAGCACGGCCATCGCGGTGGCGGTGCCGAGGTAGTGGGTGCTCGACGCCGCGCCGTGCTGTCCCTGCTGCTCGTGCTTCCGGGGAGCCATGCCGCCACTCTCGCATCCCCCGCGATCCGCGGGCCCGTCGCGGCGAGGCGGGGCGCTACAGGTCGGCGGCCAGCGGTACCTCGTCGATCGCCGGGGAGGACATCCACACCCGCAGCGCTCGGGTGGCCTCGACGTCGTCCTCGTTGTACTGCAGCAACCGCTGCCGCTGCACCACGTTCGGAGGGGCGCCGTCCATCCCGACGGCGTCGCGGTACCAGCGCATCGAGTTCTCCCCACCGGCTTCGGGATCGCGCCAGCTGAACCCGGCGCTCGGCGCGATGCGCTTGAGCCCCTTACCGTGCGCGCACAGGAACCAGTCGCTGACCAGGGCGAACAGGTCGACCCAGGACGGCGCGGCGATGAACGACTCCACCTCGGCCACCGTGGGGATGCCCGGCATCCCGGCGAAGCGCCGGGCCGAGGCCAGCAACCAGCGGTTCTCCGCCTGCTCGTTGTAGCAGTAGGCGGCGAAGGTGCGACCGGTCGCCGCCGCAGCGGCCCGGACACCCGAGAGCCACGTCCAGAACTCGGCGAACGAGCGGCCCTCGTCATCGGTGGGCACCGGCTCCCAGGTGGCGAACGAGCGATAGCCCTCGGGCTCGTCACCGGGGCGGGTGCCACCGGGGCGGGTGAGCAGCGCCCCCCACAGGTACGCGCCCGACTCGCCGAAGCTCTCCATGTCGATGTCGACCTCGACATCCGCCCGCGGCACCGGCACCCGCGGCACCCGGCGCACCACGGACAGCCCGCGCTGCCAGGCGCGGGCGAGCGCCACTGTGTCGGCGAAGGGCATGCCGGGCAGGGGCACCGGAGGCTCCCCCGCCGGGTCGAGTGCCGCGAGCCCGCTGACGGTGCCGATCCCGGCCGAGCGCAGCACGACGGCCGTCTCCCCGCGCACCACCAGGCTCACGTCCTGCGTCCGGGTGAGCTCCGCCTCGCAGGTGGGCCACCACGGGCAGCGCCGGCACTCGGTGACGCGGGACGGTGCGGCCAGTGCCGGTGAGCCGGTGGCCGCCGCAGCGGCCACGGCGACCCGATCGGCGAACCGCGCGTCGTACTCCGCCAGCGTGCTGCGGCCACCGGGCCAGTGCCCGGCCGACAGGTCGTGCCAGACGACGACGTCGGCGTCGACCCCGATCACGCCCCCGAGTTCGCTGCCGGCCGTCCCCGGCTCGGCGCCCCAGCCGGCGGTGCCGAGCATCCGGTTGAGGTGGGCCAGCCGCAGCAGGTCGCGCGGCTGGGAGCGGACCTTGCGGTCCGGGTCGGGCGCGGCGCGCCCCGGCCACGGCTCCAGCAGCGGTGTGGTGAGCGCGCCGGAACCGGGATCGGTGATCCGGTGCCGGACGACGATCACCGGCAGATAGCCGCCGCCGGGCGCCCGGACCAGCAGTTCCGCCGACCCGCGGCGGGCGGCCGACCGGTCGAGCGGCAGCACCGCCCCCCAGATCAGCGGCGCTCCCGCAGCCACCGCCGCGGCCGTGGCCGCGGCCCGCCGGCGCGCCGGGCCCTCGGCCGGCACCGCGTGCAAGGACTCCCCGGTGGCCGCCGCGAGCGCGGCGCCGATCTGCGCCCGGTGCGCCACCGCATCGGTCCGGCGCTGCTCGAGCGACGGATCCGGCAGCGCCTGCGGCGCGTCGACCGAGGCCGGGTCGTGATCGAGATGCACCCGTCGGCGGCAGCGCGTCACCGCCGCCGCGTCGAGCAGGATCCCGTCGACCCCTGCCGCGTCGCTCCTGCCGTTCACCGTCAGTGTCACACGCCCGAGGGTAGAGACCTCGGCCGACAACCTCCGCGCCTGCCACGGGCGCGTCCGGGCTCTAAGCTGCCCGCAACCTCGGCGCGCGGGGGACGAGGAGGACGGACATGGGGCTCCGAAGAGGACCCAGGAGAGCGGGCCGCGCCGGTCGCGGCGCAACGGCGACCACCGACGCCGACACGATCGCCGGTGCCGGAACGAACGGGCAGCCCGGTAGGAAGGCCGCCCGGAAGGCGGCGAAGGCCGAGAAGGCCGCTCGCGGGCCGCTGACCCCGGCCCGGGCCAAGCGCGCCATCGGCGTGGGCAAGGCCGTCGCTCCCCTGCTCGCCCCGTACGCACTCGCTGTGGCGGGTCTCGCCCGGTCCCGGTGGGACGAGCACCGGGCGCGCAAGCTCGGTGTGTCCCCCGACCAGCTCTCCACCTACTCCGGGCGTGGTGGGGCGCTGCACGCCCGGATCTCCCGCGCCGCCGAAGCGCTGGTCGAGCTCGACTCGGCCGATGCGCACGCCACCGGCGCGGCCCGCCGCTTCGCCCTCGACACGCGGCCCCGGCTCGCCGACCTCGCGGTGGCGGTCCGGGCCGCGGAGCAGATGCCCACCCCGCGGCGGCGCACCGCCTACCGGGCGATCTCCGGCGAGCTCGACCAGATCGAGACCGCTCTGCTCATCCATCTGGGCATCCGCACCTGATCGCACCGCCTGCGGACGGGCCGCAGGCGTGGCCGACCCCGCATCTTCGGCCCCCCAGCGCGTGTGGTCGTGCCCGTCCGCGGCGTCTACCGTTCCTCTTATGACGCGCCGAACCGCCCCATCGGGTGATGATGCGCGTCCGATGCCGGGTGCCCGCGCCCTCACGATCGCGGTGATGAGCACTCTGATCACCGCCGCCGGGCACCTCGCCGCCGGCGGCGCCGCGCCCGACCTCCAGCTGCTCGTCATCCTGTTCCCGCTGTTCGCGGCACTCGTCACGGCGCTGGCCGACACCTGCCGCACCGCAGCGGGCATGCTCGTCGTGCTCGGCGCGGGACAGCTCGGGATGCACGTGCTGATGGAGGTGCTGGCCCACTCGCACCCCGGCGCCGTCGTCGTCACGACCGGGGTAGGGGTCACGACGATGCTCGCGATGCACGCCGTCGCGACCCTGGTCACCGCAGCGATGATCCGCGACGCCGATCACGTGCTGCTCACGGTGTTCGCCGCGCTCCGCCGGGCGCTGCCGCGGCGGATCACCCCGCCGCCGGCCGACCGCCCGCTGCGCACCCTTCCGGTGCCCGCGCCCGCCGTGGTCGGGCACACCGCCCGGGTGCCGATCTCCGGACTGGCCCGGCGGGGCCCGCCGGTGTGGGCCTGACCGAGCCCACCCGACCCAGTCCCGCTCCCGCGCCACCCGAGGGCGCGCCGGCAGCGGACACCCCCGTCCGGAGACCCCATGACCCGACCGTTCCGTCGATCCGCCCTGCGCGGCGGCGTCGTCGTCACCGTGGCCGCGGCAGCGGCCCTGATCGGCGCCGCGCCCGCCTTCGCGCACGTCACCGCCCAGCCCGGCCAGGCCACCCAGGGCGGCTACACCGTCATCACCATGCGGGTGCCCAACGAGTCCGACACCGCAGGCACGGTGAAGCTCGAGGTCAGCCTGCCCGCCGACCACCCCATCACCTCGGCCCGCACCACCCCGATGTCCGGCTGGACGGCGAGCGTCGTCAAGGCACCGCTCGCCACACCGATCCAGCGCAACGGGGGCACGATCACCGAGGCGGTCAGCACCGTCACGTGGACCGCCCAGCCCGGTACCCGGATCGGGCCGGGCGAGTTCGTCGACTTCCCGCTCTCGGTCGGCCCGCTGCCGACCGACACCGACACCCTCGTGCTCCCGGCCACTCAGACCTACGACGACGGCAAGGTCGTGGCCTGGAACGAGCCGACCCCGCCGGGCGGTGCTGAGCCGCAGCGTCCCGCCCCCACCGTGACGCTGGTCGCCGCCGACGCTGCGGCCGCCGGTCACGGCCACGGGACCGGCGGCCGGCCCGCCCTGACCGCATCGGTCGCCGGCACCGACTCCACGGCCCGCTGGCTCGGCGGCGCCGGCCTGCTGCTCGGCGCGCTCGGGCTGGGCCTCGGCGCCGGAGCCGCGCTGCGCACCCGGGGCACCCGCCGGACCACCACCCGAGAGGAGACTTCGTGAGCACCCGAACGGTCCGCGCCACCGGCCGGGCCCTGGCCGTCACGATCCTGGCGGGGCTCGCCCTCGTGCTGGGGGCGGCACCCGCGCTTGCCCACGCCCAGTTCGAGGGCAGCGACCCGGCCGACGGCGCCAGCCTCGCCACCGCCCCGACCCGGGTGACGGTCAGCTTCAGCGACAAGATGCAGCAGGGCTTCAACACCCTCACCGTGATCGGCCCCGACAGGCAGGCCTACCAGGACGGCGAGCCCGTCGCGTCGGGCAACACCGTGAGTGTCGGGGTCAAGCCGCTCGGCCCGGCCGGGCGCTACGACATCGGCTACCGGGTGGTATCCGACGACGGGCACCCGATCGAGGGCAGCGTGTCCTTCACCCTCACCACGCCCGGCCCCGCCGCTGCCACGGCCCCGACCGCCCCGGCGGCGGCCGAGCCGGCACCGGCCGCCGCGGTCGCGCCCGACGAGGGCTCCGGCGGAGCGCCGATCTGGCCGTGGATCGTCGGAGCGGTGGTGCTGGTCGGCGGTGGCGTCGTAGTCGCCCTGCGGCTGGGCCGAGGATGACCAGGGCGGCCGCGCGGCCCGGTCCCCGGCGCCTGTTGCAACCGGCGTTGTGGGCCGGGCTCGCGGTCGTCACCGCCGTCGTGGCCGGCGTGTCCGCCGGTGCGCTCGACGGCTCGGCCGTCCCGATCCTGATCGGCACCTCGGTCACCCGCTCCGGGATGGACGTCGCGGCCGTGGCCTGCATCGGGCTGGGGCTGCTGAGCGTGCTGCTGCCCGGCGGCACCGAGTACCGGGAGACGTTCGACCTGCGACGCCGCGTCGACCGGGCGCTCGTCGCGCTGGCCGGGGCCTGGCTGGTGCTGGTGCTGGTCGGGATCATGTTCCGCGCCGCGGACGCCTTCGGCCGGCCGGTCACGTCGCTCGGCTCCGGTGAGGTCGTGCAGTGGAGCGTCCAGCTGGCCGCGGGCCGCGGCATGGTACTCACCGCCGGGTGCGCCGCGGTCGTGCTCGGCTCCGCCGTCGCCCGGATGCTGCGGCCCGAGCAGGTCCCGATCCGGGTCGCGCTGGTCGCCGCGCTGCTCGGCGCGGTGACCCCGGCCGTGACCGGGCACGCGAGCTCCGCGCCCGACCACCAGCTCGCGGTGATCATGATCGCGCTGCACATCGGGGCGGCCGCGGCCTGGGTCGGCGGACTCGGCGCCATGCTCGTGCTGATCGCCCACCGCCGCACCCTGCTGGGGGCGGCGCTGCCCCGCTTCTCCCGGCTCGCCGGGTTCTGCGTCGTGGCCGTCGCGGTCACCGGCGTGCTCAACGCGCAGGTGCGGCTGTCCTCCTGGGCCGCGCTGTGGACCACCGGCTACGGCTGGCTGGTGATCACCAAGACGATCTGCCTCATCCTGCTCGCCGGCCTCGGCGGGCTCGCCCGACGCCGTCTGGCCACCGGGCGCGCCCCGGTGTTGCGCTGGGCCGGCGTGGAGGTCGCACTCATGGCCACCACCCTGGGCATCGCCGCCGCTCTCACCCAGACGGCCTGACCCGCCATCAGGCAGCGCGGTAGGCCTCCAGCGCCGCGCCCGAGCACCCGACGGCGTGCAGCGCCGCGCCGACCGGCCCGCCGCCGATCACGACGACGAAGGTCCGGCGGTCACGGACGCGTCCCGGCCAGCGTGGCGACCGCATCGGGGATGGCGTCGTCCCCCGCGCGCAGTTCGAGGGTCTGTCCGGCGGTGCCCGGGGCGTCGAGCAACGCGGCGAGCACGGCCGCGGTGTCGTCACGGCTCACCTCGTCGCGGTCGACGGGCGGGGGCGCGAGCCGGACCCGTCCCGTCCCGGGGTCGTCGGTGAGCCGGCCGGGGCGCAGGATCGTCCAGTCCAGGTCGGTGGCCCGGATCGCGTCCTCTGCGGCCTTCTTCGCGCGCAGGTAGGCGGCCCACACCTCGTCCGTACCCTCGGCCGGGGGCTCGTCCACACCGGTCGAGGAGATCAGCAGGTAGCGTCGCACCCCGGCTTGCGCGGCGGCGTCCGAAAGCAGCTCCGCGGCCGCCCGGTCGACGGTGTCCTTGCGTGCGACCCCGCTGCCCGGCCCCGCGCCGGCCGCGAAGACCACCGCGTCCGCGCCGCCCAGGTGCGTGGCCAGCTCGTCGGCCGTCGCCGACTCGAGGTCGAGCACCACGGCGCTCGCCCCGGTGGCCTCGACGTCGTCGACGTGGCCGGGGTTGCGCACCACGCCCATCACCTCATCGCCACGCCCGGCCAGCAACGTGGCCAGTCGAAGGGCGATCTGTCCGTGTCCTCCCGCGATCACGACTCGCACGTCGGCGGACGCTAGTACCGTCGCCGCCCGGCCGCCGACCGGAGCGAGCCCGACCGGGTTCAGGCCGTCGGGACGGGGCGGTTCGGCTTGAGGGTCCACACCACCGACACGGCGGTGGTCTGGGCGCCCTCGGCGTCGCGGACGCTGACCTCGACCGTGAATTCCGGCCGCCGCCCCGCGTCGAGTTCGGCGAGCACCTCGTCGGCGGGCCGGGTCAGCACGGCCTCCGCGGTGAGCGGTCCGCGAGCCAGCTTGCGGTAGCCGATCTGTGAGCTCACCACCAGCGGTGTCGCGTGTTCCATCGTCGTGCCGAACGCCGCCAGCCCGACCGCGCCGGACGCCGTCTCCGCGAGCCCGAAGATCACCGCCGCGTGCGGTCCGCCGACGTGGTTGCGCTGATCGGCGCGGTCGGGCAGCACGGCGGTCGCCCGCTGCGCGGTGATCTCGCCGAACTCGATCCCGGCGGTGCTCACCCAGGGCACGGTCGCCTTCATCGCGTCGGCCACCCAGCTCGCATCGTCTTCCATCCCGCGAGGTTACCCACCAGTAACAGCAGAGCGAAAGACCGTGGGGTGCGCTGCCGAGAGCGATAGGAAGCTCCCGATCGAGGCAGACTCGAACATTTTTCTAGAATCTTGTTTTGATCTGTTGTTAACCTCGGCGCGCCACCGCGACCTGCCCGAGGAGCACCCATGAGCCGGCCGACGACCCAGCACCTGAACCCCCCGACGGGGGCGGGCGCCGCGACCATCGCAGGCATGTTCCTCGACCGGGTGGCCGGTGGAGCGAACGACGAGGCGTTCCGCTTCCCCGCGGCGGACGGATCGTGGGAGTCGGTGACCTGGCGGGCCACCGGTGAGCGGGTCACGAAGCTGGCCGCCGGCCTGCTCGCCCTGGGGATCGCGCCCGGGGAGCGCGTGGCCATCGTGTCGGGCACCCGCTACGAGTGGATCCTCGCCGACCTCGCCGTCATGTGCGCCGGGGCCGCGACCACCACCGTCTACCCGAGCACGATCGCCGACGACGTCGCCTACATCCTGTCCGACTCCGACAGCCGGGTGGTCATCGCCGAGGACCCGACCCAGCTGGCGAAGCTGCGCGAGCGCCGGGCCGAGCTGCCCGCCGTGCACACCGTGGTGCTCGTCGAGGGCGGCCCCGGGACCGGGGACGACGGCGACGACGGCTGGGTCATCGGGCTGGACGAGCTCGCCCGCCGCGGCGCGGAACTGCTCGCCGCCACTCCGGACGCGGTCACCGCGCGGATCGCGTCGATCGCCCCGGACGACCTGGCCACCCTGATCTACACCTCCGGCACCACCGGCCGGTCCAAGGGCGTCCGGCTCACCCACGCGGCGTGGGCCTACCAGGGCGGGACCCTGGCCTCCGAGCGCATCCTGCGCCCCGACGACCTGCAGTACCTCTGGCTCCCTCTCGCTCACGCATTCGGCAAGGTGCTGCTCACCGCGCAGCTCGCCATCGGTTTCGCCACCGCGGTCGACGGGCGGGTGGACCGGATCGTGGACAACCTCGCCGTGGTCCGCCCGACGTTCATGGGTGCGGCGCCGCGGATCTTCGAGAAGGCGCACGCGAAGATCGTCACCACGGTCGCCGCCGAGGGCGGGGTGAAGGCGAAGCTGTTCGACTGGGCGCTGTCCGTCGGGATGAAGGTCAGCGAGGCCACGCTCGCCGGCCGGCCGGTCCCGCCGCTGCTCGCCCTCGCGCACCGGGTCGCCGACGCGCTGGTGCTGCGCAAGATCCGCGACCGGTTCGGCGGGCGGATCCGGTTCTTCGTCTCCGGTTCCGCCGCGCTCGCGCCCGACCTGGCCCGCTGGTTCCACGCCGCCGGGGTGCTCATCCTCGAGGGCTACGGGATGACCGAGTGCGCGGCCGGGGCCAGCGTCAACCGGCCCGACAGCTATCGCCTCGGCACCGTCGGGCACCCGCTGCCGGGCACCGAGATCCGCATCGCCCCCGACGGCGAGGTACTGATGCGCAGCCCGAGTGTCATGAGCGGGTACCACCAGCTGCCCGAGGCCACCGCCGGTGCGCTCGACGACGGCTGGCTCGCCACCGGCGACATCGGTGAGATCGACGCCGACGGCTTCCTGCGCATCACCGACCGCAAGAAGGACCTGTTCAAGACCTCCGGCGGCAAGTACGTCGCCCCGCAGCCGATCGAGGGCAAGCTGCTGGCGCTGTGCCCGTACGTCAGCCAGGTGATCGTGCACGGCAGCGGCCGGAACTTCTGCAGCGCGCTGATCGCGCTGGACCCGGACGCCATCCGGAGCTGGGCCGCGGGGCAGGGCCTCGGCGATCGGCCCTATGCCGAGATCATCGGGTCCCCCGCGGTCCGCGACCTCGTGCAGGGCTACCTCGACCAGCTCAACACCCAGGTCAACCGGTGGGAGTCGATCAAGAAGTTCGTGCTGCTGGAGCGGGAGCTGACGATCGAGGACGGGGAGCTGACCCCGAGCCTCAAGATCCGTCGCAAGAAGGTCGAGGACGCCCACCGCGACCGGCTCGACGCGCTCTACACGTCATAGGCCCACCCCGGTGAAGCAGCAGCGCGGCGAGCAGACGGTCCGCCGGCTGCTCGACGCCGCTCTCGCCGTGCACGCCGCGCACGGTTCCGAGGGCTTCACGGTGCACGCGGTGACGGCGGCCAGCGGCGTGAGCCAGGGCAGCCTCTACCACCACTTCGGCAGCTTCGACGGGCTCTCGGCCGCGCTCTACGCCCGGTGCATGGGTGAGCTGATGGACGCGCTGGTGGGGGCGACCACCCCGGCCCGCACGGCACGCGACGGGGTGCACGCCCTCGTCGTGGCCTACCTGCGTTTCGTCGCCGACCACACGGCGGCGGCACGGTTCATCCACAGCACGCCGTGGCTGACCTTCGCGCCGCCGCACGCCGCGCTCGTCGCCGCCGCCAAGGCCCCCCGGGTGGAGCGGTTGCTGGAATGGGTGCGCCCGCACGTCGAGGCCGGTCGGGTGGTCGACCTGCCGGCACCGTTGATGGAGATACTGGTGGTCGGCCCTCCGGGCGAGGCGGCCCGGCGCTGGCTGGCCGGATCACCCGACGTCGATCTGGAGCAGGCCGTCGCGCTGCTCCCGGAGCAGGTCTGGCGGTCGGTGAAGGCCTGATCGGCCCGCACCCGTTTCGTCTCTTTTCTCGCTCCGTGGAATCCACCCCCTTGTGACCGTCACCACCTCGGATTGGGATCGGACCAGTGATCCCGCGAGCAACGCCGCCCCGAGCGCGTTCCGCCGAGACCGAGGAGGTGCGGGCGTGAAAGCCGTCCGCGTGCACGAGTACCACGCCGATCCGAAGATCGACGACATACCCGAACCGAAGATCACCGGCCCGTTCGACGTGATCGTCAAGGTGGGCGGGGCCGGGGTGTGCCGCACCGACCTGCACATCCTCGAGGGCCAGTGGGCCGAGGCCATGGGCCCGGAGCTGCCCTACGTCATCGGGCACGAGAACGCCGGCTGGGTCCACGAGGTCGGCGAGGGCGTCAGCAACGTCGCCCCCGGCGACACGGTGATCCTGCACCCGCAGCCGAGCTGCGGGCTGTGCCGGGCCTGCCGCGCGGGCAAGGACATGCAGTGCACCAACGCGTTCTTCCCCGGCCTGTCGAACAACGACGGCGGCATGGCCGAGTACCTGCGCACCAGCGCCCGAGCGTGCGTCAAGCTCAACCCGGACACCAACCCCGCCGACGTCGCCGCGTTGGCCGACGCCGGCATCACCGCCTACCACGCGGCGCGCAAGGCCATCCCGCTGCTGTACCCCGGCACCACGGCCGTTGTGCAGGGCGCGGGCGGGCTCGGCCACATCGGTATCCAGTGCCTGGCCGCGCTCACTGCGACCCGGATCATCGTGGTCGACAAGAACCCCGACGCCCTCGCGCTGGCCAAGCAGATCGGCGCCGACGAGACGGTCCAGGCCGACGGCAGCCACATCGACGCCGTCAAGGACCTCACCGGCGGCGAGGGCGCGAACGTCGTGTTCGACTTCGTGGCCGAGCAGGGCGCCGAGAACGACGCCTGGCAGATGACCGGGCCGGACGGCTACCAGTTCGTCATCGGCTACGGCGGCCAGTTCTCCGCCCCGACCCTGGACTTCGTCGCCGGGGAGAAGAACGTCATCGGCAACATCGTCGGCACCTACAACGACCTCGCCGAGCTGATGGTCCTGGCCCAGGCCGGCAAGGTCACGCTGCACACCAAGCAGTACCCGCTCGATGCGGCGCTCGACGCCATCCACGATCTCGACGCCGGCCGCGTCCGCGGCCGCGCGATCCTCGTCCCCTGACCGCCTGCACCCGATCTGTCCTGCAACGACGCTGACGCGGAGGCACCACCACCATGTACGAGAAAGATGGCGAGAAGTACTTCATCGTCGACTCGCATATGCACTATTGGGACGCCAGCCGGGAGAACTGGGTACCGGGGCGGGAGAACCTCGCGAAGGGCTGGATCGACTGTTTCTACGGCTACCACCAGCTCGGCCCGCCCGAGACCCAGTGGGACTACGAGAAGTACCTGAAGTACTCCGAGGAAGACCTCATGCGCGACGTCTTCGAGGAGGGCCACGTCGACGTCGCGATCTTCCAGTCGACCTACCTGAAGTACTGGTACACCGAGGGCTTCAACACCTCCGAGCGGAACAACCTGCTCACCGAGAAGTACCCGGGCAAGTTCATCACCAACGGCCGCTTCGACCCGCGTGAGGGCGATGCCGGCCTCAAGCAGCTCGAAGAGGACGTCAAGCGGTACAACCTCAAGGGTGTGAAGCTCTACACCGCGGAGTGGATCGGCGACTCCCGCGGCTACAAGCTCAACGATCCCGAGTGCTACCGGTTCCTGGAGAAGGCGCAGGAGCTGGGCATCAAGAACATCCACGTGCACAAGGGCCCGACGATCTGGCCGCTGGACAAGGACGCGTTCGACGTCGCCGACGTCGACCACGCGGCGACCGACTTCCAGGACCTCAACTTCATCGTCGAGCACGTCGGCCTGCCGCGTATCGAGGACTTCTGCTTCATGGCGGTGCAGGAGCCCAACGTCTACGCGGGCCTGTCCGTGGTGGTCGGCGGCCTGATGCACGCCCGGCCGAAGTTCTTCGCCAAGGTCATGGGCGAGCTGCTGTTCTGGGTCGGCGAGGACAAGATGACCTTCGGCAGCGACTACGGCATCTGGGAGCCGAAGTGGCAGGTGGAGGGCCTGGTCGACTGGCAGATGCCCGACGACGACCAGTACGCGGACTACCCGCGCCTGACCACGGCCAGCAAGAAGAAGATCCTCGGGTTGAACGCGGCCAAGCTGTACGACATCGAGGTTCCCGCGGAGTGCCAGCTGCCCACCACGGCCGACGAGCCGATGCAGCCCGGTGAGGAACTGGTCAAGGACACCGCCGGGGTCCAGGCATGATCGAGGCCCCCCCGGGCACACCGCCCACCGTGTGGGCGGCGTTGGAGACGGTGCTCGACCCGGAGCTGGACGAGCCCATCACGGACCTCGACTTCGTCGAGTCGTGCACCGTCTCCGCCGCCGGGGTGGCCACGGTAGTGCTGCGGTTGCCGACGTTCTTCTGCGCGCCGAACTTCTCGTTCCTGATGGTCGCCGACGCCTATGACGCGGTGTCGGCGGCGGAGGGGGTCACTCGCGCCGAGGTGACACTGGCCGATCACTTCGCCTCCACCGAGATCAACGGTGGGGTCGCCGCCCACTCCGGGTTCGTCGGGTCGTTCGCCGGCGAGGCCGTCGAGGAGCTGGACGCGCTGCGCGCCCAGTTCCTCACCAAGGCCGCGCTGGCCGGCCAGGACCGGGTCGCCCGGCCGCTGGTCGACGCCGGGATGGGTCCGGAGGAACTGGCCGAGCTCACCCTCGGCGAGGTGCCGCCGTCGCCCGACCTGGACCGGCTCCGGGAGCGGCGGGCCGCGCTGGGCATCCCGCACGGCGACGACGCCCCGTTGCTGGTGCACGCCGACGGCACGCGGGTGACGTCGGAGCAGGTGCCACTGCACCTGCGCCGGGCACGGCTGCAGCGGGTCGGGATCGAGACCAACGGGGAGTACTGCAAGAGCCTGTTGGCGAGCCGGTACGCACCGGGGGCGGCCACCACGCCCTGACGGTGACGCGGAAGCGGCCCCGACGATCATCGCCGGGGCCGCTCTCGCGCGCGCTGGCTAGGGTCTGGCGGGTGAGGACATCCATGGCCGCGTCCACGGCCGCTGCGCCGGGGCTCCGCGACGTGCGCGCGCTCGTGTTCGACGTGTTCGGGACGGTGGTCGACTGGCGGCCGGGCGTGGCCCGCGACGTGCGCGCGCTGCTGGACGGCAAGGTCGACCCCGAGGCGTTCGCCGACGCCTGGCGCGGGCGCTACCTGCCGTCGATGGACCGGGTCCGCCGGGGCGAGCAGCCCTGGACCAACCTCGACGGGCTGCACCGGGAGTCGCTGGACGAGCTGCTGGTGGAGTTCGGCGTCGCAGATGTCCCCGAGCCCGCGCGCGCGGAGCTCGTGCTGGCCTGGCACCGGCTCGACCCGTGGCCGGACGTCGTCGACGGGCTCATCCGGCTCAAGCGCGACCACGTGATCGGCACCCTCTCCAACGGCAACGTCGCGCTGCTCGTGCACATGGCCAAGCGCGCCGGCCTGCCCTGGGACGTCATCCTGTCCGCGGAGCTGGTGGGCCACTACAAGCCGGACCCGGAGATCTACGACGCCGCCCCGCGGCTGCTCGGCCTGGCGCCGGAGCAGGTGATGCTGGTGGCCGCGCACGTCGACGACCTGGCCGCGGCCCGGTCCCGCGGCCTGCGCACGGCGTACGTACACCGCCCCGACGAGCGCGGCGGGGTAACCGCCCCACCCACCACCGACCCGCAGGCCGACCTCAACG
>NZ_JAAXKZ010000008.1 GCF_012911875.1 Pseudonocardia bannensis
CGCCCACGCCCTGACCTGACCTGACCTGACCGGCGGGGTGTGCCGCAAACTCGGACAGGCAACGGGGCGGATGCGCCGCCATGCTCGGGGATCGACCCCTGGGAGGCATCGTGCGCGCGCAGATGATGGACCGCCCGCTGCTGATCAACCAGTTGCTGTGGCGCGGTGAGCACGTCTTCGCCGAGAAGGAGATCGTCACCCGGCTCCCGGGCGCCTACCACCGTTACACCTATGCCCAGCTCGGGCTGCGGGCCCGGCGGCTCGCCCAGGCGCTCACCCGCCTGGGCGTCGGCCCCGGCGACCGGGTCGGCACGCTGGCCTGGAACACCCACCAGCACTACGAGTCGTACTTCGGCGTCCCCTGCATGGGCGCGGTGCTGCACACGATCAACCTGCGGCTGTTCCCCGAGCAGATCGCCTACGTGATCAACCACGCCGCTGACTCCGTGCTGCTCGTCGAACCCGACCAGCTCCCCGTGCTGGAGAAGATCGCGACTCAGCTGCGCACGGTCCGCGCCTACGTCGTGCTCGGCGAGGGCCCCGTGCCCGAGACGTCGCTCGCCCCGGTCCTCGGCTACGAGGAACTGCTCGCCGCGGAGGACGGTGACCTGGTCTGGCCCGAGTTCGACGAGAACACCGCGGCGGCGATGTGCTACACCTCCGCGACCACCGGCGACCCGAAGGGCGTCGTCTACTCCCACCGCAGCGTCGTGCTGCACTCGCTGAACCTCGCGCTGCACGGCTCGATCGGCGTCCGCGAGGAGGCCACGTTCCTGCCGATCTCCCCGATGTTCCACGCGAACTCCTGGGGCATCCCGCACGCCGCGGCCATGCAGGGCACGAAGCTGGTGCTGCCCGGTCCGCACCCCGTGGCCGACGACTACCTGGATGCGATCGAGCGCGAAGGCGTCACGCACGCGGTCGCCGCGGTCAGCGTGGGGGTGATGATCCGGGACGCGCTGCAGCGCCGGGACCGGGACCTGTCCCGCCTGCAGGTGCTCTGGCTCGGCGGGCAGGCCCCGCCGCTCGGGCTCATCCGCTGGTTCCGGGACCGCTACGGCGTCGAGGTCCCGCAGGGCTGGGGGATGACCGAGGCGTCTCCGCTGGCCACGTTCACCGCGGTGAAGAAGCGGATCCGCGAGGCGGGGCAGGACGCGGTGGACCGCACCCTGGTCAAGCAGGGGCTGCCGATGCCCGGCATCGAGGTGCGGCTGGCCGACGAGTCCGGGGCACCGCTGCCCTGGGACGGCGAGACCGTCGGGGAGTTCCTGTTGCGCGGGCCGACGGTGACCGCGGCCTACCACGACGACCCGCGCACCGCGGACAGCTTCGTCGACGGCTGGTTCCGCACCGGCGACGTGGGCGTGATCGACCCGGACGGTTACCTGCAGCTCACCGACCGGGCCAAGGACCTGATCAAGAGCGGCGGGGAGTGGATCTCCTCGGTGGAGCTGGAGAACGCGCTGATGTCGCACCCGGCCGTCGCGGAGGCGGCGGTGGTGGCGGTCCCGGACGAGCGCTGGCTGGAACGGCCGCTGGCCTGCGTGGTCGCCCGCGAGCCGGTGACCGCGGAGGACCTGCGCGCCCACCTGGCGGACCGGTTCGCCAAGTGGCAGCTACCCGACGAGTTCCTGGTCGTCCCCGAGATCCCCAAGACCGGCGTCGGCAAGTCGGACAAGAAGGTGTTGCGGGCGCGGTTCGCCGAACCCGCGAGCCGGGAGGCGCTGCGGGCGCCGGATGGGAGCTGAGGGTGCGCGCGGTGCGTTGGCACGGAGTGGGCGACGTGCGCCTCGACGAGATCGAGGCGCCGGCGCTGCAGGAGGAGTCCGACGCGATCCTGCGCGTCACCACGGCCGCGATCTGCGGCTCCGACCTGCACGTGCTGCACGGCAAGATCCCGAAGGTTCCCCAGGGCATGGTGATCGGGCACGAGTTCGTCGGTGTGGTCGACGCCGTCGGGCCGGGAGTGAGCGCATTCCGGCCCGGGCAGCGGGTCGTCTCGGCGATGTTCGCCGCGTGCGGGCGGTGCGACGCGTGTCTGGCGGGGCGGCACGCCCGCTGCCGGCAGAACCGCACGTTCGGCTACGGCGACCTGTTCGGCGGGCTCGACGGCGGGCAGGCCGAGTACGTCCGGGTGCCGACGGCCGACACCACGCTGTGGGCGATCCCGGACGGCGTGCCCGACACCGACGTGCTGTTCACCGGCGACATCCTGGCCACCGCGTACACGGGCTGCGTCGAGGCGCGCATCGAGCACGGCGATGTGGTCGCGGTGGTGGGTGCCGGTCCGGTGGGGCTGCTCGCGGTGCAGTGCGCACACCTGTTCGCCCCGGCCGCGGTGTACGCGATCGACATGGTGCCCGACCGGCTGGAGCAGGCCCGGAGGTTCGGCGCCGTCCCGATCGACACCACCGCCGGCGACCCGCTCGCCCGGTTGCGGGAGCTGACCGGCGGCAGGCGGGCGACCGTGGTGATCGAGGCGGTCGGCAGCGCGGGCGCGCTGGAGACGGCGTGGCGGATCGCCGACGCCGGCGGGCGGATCGCGCTGGTCGGGGTGCTGACCGACGAGGCGTTCCCGCAGACGGCCGGGCAGACCTGGCTGCGCGGCCTGTCGGTGATCCCGGTCAACGGCCAGCCGATCCGCTACCGCGAGCGACTGGCCGCGCTCGTCGGCGCGGGCCGGCTCGATCCGGCCGCGGTGATCACCGAGACGCTCCCGCTCGACGGTGCCGTCGAGGCCTACGCCCGGCTGGATCGTCGGGAGACGACCAAGGTCGTCCTGGAGGTCTCCCGGCCCTGACCGGATCACACCGTCCCTTTCGGATCTTCGGGGGCCGGGTAGCCGACGATCACGAAGATCTTGATGGTTGCAGGAGCTCCTCGGCCTGCTGCGCGGCCGACCTCGGGGATCAGCCCTGCCTGGCGACCAGCACGTCGGGCACCCTGAGGTTGATCCACTCGATCAGGCCGGTCAGGTGCTCGGTGACACCCTGGCCCCACTCGGTGAGGCTGTAGGACACCTGCGGCGGAGTGGCCGGGATGACCTCGCGGTCGACGAATCCGTCGAGGACGCTGCGGGCCGGGCATTCGGAGTCGAATGCGTCACCCCGCTCCGGGTACCCGACCCCCGCCACCTGCGTGCTCACGTCGACCTCCAGTACTTACCTCAAGGTACGTACTTACTCATGGTGAGTTCCCCGATCTACGGTCGGCCGCGCCACGGGGGACCACCGAGCGAGGAGCTACACATGATCGTCGTGACAGGGGTGACCGGCCGGCTGGGCCGCATCGTCATCGAGGACCTGCTGACCAGGGTCTCGGTCGACCAGCTCGTCGCGGTCGCCCGCCACCCCGAGCAGGCCGCCGAGCTGGCCCAGCGCGGGGTCGAGGTGCGCCGGGGCGACTACGACGACAGGGAGAGCCTCGTCGACGCCTTCAGCGGTGCCGACCGCCTGCTGTTCGTCTCCTCCCCGGAGGTGACGCCGGGGGTGCGGCGGCCGCAGCACGAGAACGTCGTCGACGCGGCGGTGCGGGCCGCGGTGGGCCACATCGTCTACACGAGCGCGATCAAGGCGCACGAGGGCGCGGGGTTCCTCGAGGACCACGGCGTCACCGAGCACCTCATCCGCGACGCCGGGCTGACGTACACGTTCCTGCGCAACACCTTCTACACCGAGGTGTTCGTGAACCCGCCTGCGGTGCAGGCGGCGGTGGACTCCGGCGAGCTGCGCGCCGCCGACGGCGGGAAGCCCCTGAACACGGCCACCATCCGTGACCTCGGCCTGGCGGCCTCGGCCGTGCTGACCGGCCACGGCCACGAGGACACCGCCTACGAGCTGTGCGGCCCGCTGTGGACCTTCCCGGAGTTGGCCGCGGCCCTCTCCGAGGTGTCGGGCAAGCCGGTGGCCTATCGGGAGATCCCGCTCGAGGAGGCCGGCGAGATGGCCTTCGTCTTCGAGCTGGTGCGTGCGGGCTTCTTCGCCGAGCCGTCCGCGGACCTGGAGAAGTTGCTCGGGCACCCGGCCACCGGCATCCGGGGGGCCGTGCAGGAGGTCTTGAGACGCTGAGCCGTCCCGGTACGGACCGCCCCGTGCATGATCGACGTTCGGGAACGGGCCGCCGTGGGATCCGCGGTCGAGCACGCCGAGACGATGATCATGGACGGGGCACGGCGGCGGGAGCGTCAGCCGTTCGGCCCGGCCAGGTTCGCGTGCGCGGCCCGCAGGTCCCGCTTGAGGATCTTGCCGCTGGGGTTCTTCGGCAGCGCGTCGGCGAAGACCACGAACTTGGGCCGCTTGTACCCGGCGAGGTGCTCCCGGGCGTGCGCGTCGACCTGCTCCACGGTCAGCTCGACGCCGGCCTTGGGCACCACGACCGCGGTGACGGCCTCGATCCAGTGCGGGTGGCTGATGCCGAACACCGCGACCTCGGCGACGCCGTCGAGCAGGTAGATCGCCTCCTCGACCTCGCGGCTGGCGACGTTCTCCCCACCGGTCTTGATCATGTCCTTCTTGCGGTCGACGACCGACAGGTAGCCGTCGGGGCTCATGATCCCGAGGTCCCCGGAGTGGAACCATCCGTTCCGGAACGCCGCGGCGGTCTTCTCCTCGTCGTTGTAGTAGCCCAGCGCGGCGTGCGGGCTGCGGTGCACGATCTCGCCGATCTCCCCCGGCGCGACCGGGTTGTCGTCGTCGTCGACCAGCCGGGTCTCCACGTTCAGGGACGCCCGGCCCGCGGTGCCCGCCTTCGGCATCTGCTCGTGCGGGCGCAGGATCGTGGCCAGCGGCGCCATCTCGGTCTGGCCGTAGAAGTTCCACAGCTCCACGTCGGGGAGGCGTCGCTGCAGTTCGCGCAGTACCTCCACCGGCATCGGGGACGCGCCGTAGTAGCCCTTGCGCAGCGACGACAGGTCGGTCGTGTCGAAGTCGGGGTGGCGCAGCAGGGAGATCCACACCGTCGGCGGGCAGAACAGCTTGGTCACCCTCTCCCGCTCGATCGTCGCGAGCAGGGTGGCCGGGTCGGGGCCGGGCAGGATGATGCTGGTCGCGCCCAGGTAGACGTCGACGGAGAAGAAGCAGTCCAACTGCGCGCAGTGGTACATCGGCAGCGAGTGCACCTCGACGTCGTCGGTCGCCATCCCGCCGTCGACGACGCAGCTCACGTACTGCGCGATCAGCGAGCGGCTCGACAGCATCACGCCCTTGGGGCGCGACTCGGTGCCCGAGGTGTACATCAGCCGCAACGGGTCGTCGTCGGCGATGAGGACCCCCGGTTCTCCGGGGTCCGCACCGTCCCCCGCACCGTCGATCCAGCCGTCGACGTCCTCCCAGCCGGCGGCCGGGGTCGCGCCCGCCAGGTTGATCCAGCCACGGACACCGCTGGTGAGCCCGGCGGAGGCCAGCGCCTTCTCCGCGGTCGGGGCGAGCGCGTCCTCGGTGATCATCCCGCTCGCGCCGGAGTGGCCGAGGATGAACGCGATCTCCTCCGCGCCGAGCATGAAGTTGACCGGCACCAGGACGACGCCCAGCTTGGCCGTGGCGAACGTGAGCACCGCGTACTGCCAGGAGTTGTGCGACAGCAGCGCGAGCCGGTCGCCCTTGGCAAGCCCGCGCTCGGCCAGCGCGTGCGCGGCCCGGTTCACGCTCGCGTCGAACTCGGCGAAGGTGACCCGGCGCTCCCCGGCGACGACACCGAGCTTGTCCGGGTAGCGCAACGCGGTGCGCCGCAACAGATCGCCGACGGAGTGCTGGCGGGCGCTGGCGATCGACCCGGCGGTCTCGGGAGTGAACTGCGCGACATCGGCCATGGCCGCATCCTGCCGCACGACGGGGCGCGACAGGCACGGCATCGCCCGCCCGGCCGGTCAGGTGCCGTGGACCGGGTCGGCGTTCTCCCGCTCCCGCAGGTGGTCCAGCTCGTAGGAGATGACCATCAGCGACAGCAGGTCGAACGCGAGCCCGGCCAGCGCGCCGAACTGGTTGGTGGTGAACGCGAACACCTGGGTGAACAGGATGTCGACCAGGATCGCCGCCCGGAACAGCTCGAACGCCTGTCGCCGATGCCGTCGCAGCCGGATCGCCCCGGCGACGGCGAGCACGGCCGAGAGCGCTCCGGACAGGACCGACGCCACGGCCGCGCCCGGCTCGGGACCGAGTTCGAGCGTGCCGCCGACGGCGAGCGCCAGGCCCACCACGACGCCCAGCAGCAGCCGGAGCAGCGCCTGCACGACGAAGATCGTGATCATCGTGACGACGAGCCAGCGCCGGCGCAGCAGCCACTCCGCGGGCGCTGCGAGCCGGGCGGCGACGCGCCGATGGAGCGGGAGCCGCCGCCCCTCACGCTCGGGGAGCACCTCCAGCAGGCGCCGCAGCGCCGCCGCGACCTCCGGTGAGCTGCCGGGAACGGTCCCGCCGCTCTCGACGAGCTCCAACGCGCAGCGGCGCTCCTCCGGCGTGAGGCCCCCGCTCAGCCCGCTGACGGCCGTGAAGGCGGCGTTGGCGTAGCGCTCCGGAGCCTGTGGCGGATGGTGCGACCGGGTGCGCCGCGCCAGGATCACCAGCAGCGCGAAGACGAGATAGATGATCGCCGCGGCCGGACGGTAGAAGTAGTCGGTCGCGCTGGTGACGAACTTGCCCACCTCGTCGACGAACAGGCCGAAACCGATCCCGCCGATCAACGCCGCCCAGGTGCGCAGGCCGGCACCGAAGTAGAACAGCGTCAGCATCAGGGCGCCGAGCATCAGCAGCCCGCCCCAGAGCACATGCGCGATGTGCAGGGTGCCGCCGCCGAGCTGCGGGTAGTCGGCGAGCGCGAGGTAGCCGCGGGTCACCAGCACGGTTGCGATGCCCGCGACCGCGAACAGCTCCAGGTTCCGGCCGCCGCCGGCGATCCTGATCAGCCGGAGGCGTCGTGCCGCCACCATGACCCGACGCTAGCCGCGCGGGCACCGGCGGGGTTACGCCGTCGGGGGTGACCGGATGGGTCCGGATGCGCGACCCCTGCGCGCTACCCCTCGGCGCGGTCCTGTTCGGTGGATCCGGTGCCGCGGGCCCGCTCCAGGGTCAGCAGGTGGGTCGTGCCGCCGTCGTCCTCGGCGATGTCGCGGACGGCGACGAAGCCGACGCCGGCCAGCACTCGCAGCGACGCCGTGTTCGGTGCGGCGACGGTGGCGTGCACGCGCGGCAGGTCCAGCGTCCCGAAGCCGTACGCGACCACGGCGGCGGCCAGTTCCCTGCCCAGCCCGCGCCCCCACGCGGACCGCGCCAGGGCGTAGATGATCTCGTGGCCGCCCGAGACCTCGGTCGGTTTGATCAGCGTCGGGTCGCAGGCCTCACGCCGGGCAACGCTACGGGCCGGCCACCCGGGGCTCAGGCCACGGTCAGGATCCGCGGCCCGTCCTCGGTCACCGCGATGGTGTGCTCGACGTGGGCGGCCCGGCTGCCGTCCGCGGTGCGCAGCGTCCAGCCGTCGGCGTCGTGGCGGTAGCCGTCGCCACCGCCGGCGAGCAGCATCGGCTCGATGGCCAGCACGATGCCGGGCTGCAGCCGCAGGCCGTGACCCGGCCGGCCCTCGTTGGGCACGTGCGGCATCTCGTGCATGGAGCGCCCGACGCCGTGCCCACCGTGGTCGGCGAGCATCCCGTATCCGGAGCCGCGGCCGACCGTCTCGATCGCGTGCCCCACGTCGCCGAGCCGCCCACCGGGCGCGGCGGCGGCGATCCCGGCGTGCAGCGCCCGCTCGGCCGCATCGATCAGCGCGAGGTCGGCCGGGTCCGCCGGGCCGACCACGAAGCTGATCGCGGAGTCGGCGCACCAGCCGTCGAGGTGCACGGCGAGGTCGATGCTCACCAGATCGCCGTCGGCGAGGACCTGCGGGCCCGGGATGCCGTGCACGACCGCATCGTTGACGCTCGCGCAGATCACCGCCGGGTACGGCGTGGGCGCGAACCGCGGGCGGTAGTCCAGGAACGTCGGGGTGGCGCCGGCGCCGGCGATCAGGTCCGCGGCGAGGGCATCGAGTTCGCGTACCTCCATCCCGGCCCGGGCATGCTCACGCAACGCGCCGAGCACCCGCGCCACCACGGCGCCGGCCGCCGCGATGGCGTCCACCTCGCCCGCCGTCTTCAACTCGATCACCCTGCACACCTTTCGACCGCGATAACAATACCGGTATTACTATCACGCTCATGGTTCGCGTGCCGCTGACCCCCGCCGACCGCGAGCGCGGTGAGCGGCTGGGCCGCCTGCTCCGCGAGGCCCGCGCCGACCGCAGCCTGGTCGACGTCGCCGGCGCCGCGGGCATCTCGGCCGAGACGCTGCGCAAGATCGAGACCGGGCGGATCCCGACGCCGGCGTTCTTCACCGTCTCGGCCCTGGCCGGGGCCCTGGACCTGTCGCTGGACGTCCTCGTCGCCGCCACCGCGCCGCCCGGCGCCGCCGGGGCCCGCTCCGGGCGGCCCGCCCCCGCCGCCTGAACGACTGCTCCGTCACACCCGGCCGAGGGAGGGGGCCGGTCCCCGGACGGGCTATCTAGACTCGTCCCGCGTGATCGTTTCGGCGATACGCCTGCCGTAGCCGTACCGCCCGGAGGACCCGTGAGCCCGCTCCCCAGGAACAGCACCGTCGCCCCGGAGCCCGATCTCGAGGTCACCGCCCCGAAGACCGCCGCCGCCGGACTGCCCGCCGTCGCGGTCAGCATGAGGATGGCCGTGCAGCAGATGGGCGTCGCGCACACCGCGCGGAACCTGCTGCGGCTCAACCAGGTGGACGGCTTCGACTGCATGAGCTGCGCCTGGCCGGACCCCGCCCCGGGCGAGCGGCACACCGCCGAGTTCTGCGAGAACGGTGCCAAGGCCGTCGCCGAGGAGGCCACCAAGGAACGCGTCGGCCCGGAGTTCTTCGCCGCGCACAGCCTGACCGACCTCGCCGGGCGCACCGAGCACTGGCTGGGCAAGCAGGGCCGGCTGACCCACCCGATGGTCCGCCGGGCGGGCTCCGAGCACTACGAGCCGATCGGCTGGGACGACGCCTTCGCGCTCATCGGTGCGCACCTGAACGCCCTGACCAGCCCCGACGAGGCGCTGTTCTACACCTCGGGCCGCACCTCCAACGAGGCCGCGTTCCTCTATCAGCTCTTCGCCCGCGCCTACGGCACGAACAACCTGCCGGACTGCTCGAACATGTGCCACGAGTCGACCTCCGTGGGGCTGGCCGACACGATCGGCATCGGCAAGGGATCGGTGTCGCTGCGCGACATCCACGAGGCCGACCTGATCGTCATCTCCGGGCAGAACCCGGGCACGAACCACCCCCGGATGCTCTCCGCGCTGGAGATCGCCAAGCAGGGCGGGGCCAGGATCCTCGCGATCAACCCGCTGCGCGAGGCCGGGCTGCTCAGGTTCGACAACCCGCAGCGCCCGCTCGGGCTGGCCGGGCGGGGCACCGAGCTCGCCGACCACTTCCTGCAGATCCGCTCGGGCGGCGATCTCGCCCTGTTCCAGGCGATCGGGCACCTGCTGCTCCAGGCCGAGGAGGAACGCCCGGGCAGCGTCGTCGACCGGGAGTTCATCGACGAGCACACGGTGGGCTACGAGGCCTACGCCGCCCACGTCCGCGACCTCGACTGGGACGAGGTGCTGGCCGCCACCGGACTCACCCGCGGCGAGATCGAGACCGCCGCGCGGATGTTCGCCGACTCGAAGCGCATCGTGAACTGCTGGGCCATGGGCATCACCCAGCATCACAATGCCGTCGCGACGATCAAGGAGTTCGTCAACGTCGCGCTGCTCCAGGGCATGATCGGCAAGCCCGGAGCGGGGCTGTGCCCGGTACGCGGGCACTCCAACGTGCAGGGCGACCGCACGATGGGCATCTGGGAGCGCGCTCCCGAGTCCTTCCTCGACGCGCTGGGTGCCGAGTTCGGCTTCGAGCCCCCGCGCGCACACGGGCTCGACGCCGTGGCCGCCGTACGCGCGCTGCGCGACGGGAAGGCCAAGGTGTTCCTCGGCATGGGCGGCAACTTCGTCGCGGCGATGTCGGACACCGAGGTCACCGAGGCTGCGCTGCGCTCGGCCGAGCTGACCGTACAGATCTCGACCAAGCTCAACCGCTCGCACGTGGTGTGCGGGAGCACCGCGCTGATCCTGCCCACCCTGGGCCGCACCGAGCGCGACCTCACCGGGGGCACCGAGCAGCGGGTCACCGTCGAGGACTCGATGTCGGCCGTGCACGCCTCCCGGGGCCGGATGAAGCCCGCCGGCGAGCTGCTGCGCTCCGAGGTCGACATCATCTGCGGCATCGCCCGGGCCACCCTGGGCGACCGGCACGGCATCCCGTGGCACGCGTTCGCCGAGGACTACGACGAGATCCGCGAACGGATCGGACGGGTCGTGCCGAGCTGCGAGGGCTACGCGGACAAGATCAGGCAGCGGGGTGGCTTCACACTGCCGCACCCGCCGCGCGACAGCCGGACCTTCCCCACGAAGCAGGGCAAAGCCGTGTTCTCGGTCAGCCCGCTGGCCGCGGTGCGGGTGCCCACCGGGCGACTCGTGCTGCAGACGATCCGCAGCCACGACCAGTTCAACACCACCATCTACGGCCTCGACGACCGCTACCGGGGCATCCACTCCGGGCGCCGGGTCGTCTTCATCAGCCCGGCCGACCTGGCCGAGCTCGGCTTCGCCGCGGGCGAGATCGTGAACCTGATCAGCGAGTGGGACGACGGCGTCCAGCGGCGGGCCGACGGCTTCCGGCTCGTCGAGTACTCCACACCCAAGGGCTGCATCGCCGCGTACTACCCGGAGACGAACCCGCTCGTCCCGCTGGACTCGGTGGCGCTGGAGAGCAACACGCCGACCTCGAAGTGGGTCGTCGTGCGGCTGGAGCGGGCCGGGGCGCCCCGCGGCTGAGGCCCGCCCGGCCCTACGCGGCGGTGATGGGGGTCGCCGGCGGAAGCATGCCGCGGGAGCGGTACTCCAGCACGGTGGCCGCCGGGCGGGGCAGCGCCCACCCGCTGCGGCGCTCCAGCTCGGCCAGCCGGCGCCGGGCCCGCTGGTAGGCCGTGCGCCGCTCCGCGTCGTGCGGGCTCTCCCGGGCCACCGTCAAGAGCTTGACGACCTGGTCGAGCAGAGCGCGCTCGCCCGGGGCGAACCGGGCGGCCCGGATCCGGTCGGCCGCCTGCACCGCGGCGTTCCAGGCCCGCTCGGCGTGCTCCGCGGCGGCGGCGAACCGTTCCGCGTGTGCCCGCCCGGGATAGGCCTCGGTGGCCAGCGCGCTCGACTCGGCGAACGCCTCGACGAACCGTGCGGTCGTCGGCTGCGCGACGTCGGCCAGCGCCGGACGGCGCAGCACCGCTCCGGGGTCGCACTCGAAGTCCACGAACGCCCGGGAGGTGGCGGCGTGCCGGCGGGCCGCGGCCTGCCACCGCGCCCGCGCCGGGTCGTCCGTCGTCGGCCGCAGCACCGTGCGGACCCCGGTGCGCAGGGCCGTCGGCTCGAAACCGCTGGCCCGCAGCAGCGCCCAGATGATCATCAGGGTCACCAACGTCCCCGGAAGCAGCGGCATCCAGTCGAGGAGATCGTGCCAGCCGGCCTCACCGCCCGGCCCGTAGTGGTGGTAGTGATGGTGGTACTCGTGGTCCTCGAAATCGGGCCCGTAGCCGCGAGACATGCCGCGCCTCCTCGCCACCCCGCCGGTGTGTCGCCGGGCGCCCGGGGGCGCCGCTGTCGACGCTAGCCAGTTCCGGGTGGTCGCGGGGCGAACGCGGGGCAGCTTCGATCGGCCGGACGCCGGCCGTAGGCCGGTCGGCCGAGCCCTCTGCACGACCGCCGCGCCGAGGCGGATTCCAGGTCACCAGCCCCGCATGTCCACCGGCCAGCGTTCGGCGACGGTGTCTCCGTCGACCAGGTACATCGCCTCGTGCAGCGCGACGGTGGGGTCGACGTGGGCGGGTGCCAACCGGATCCGGTCGCCGACGCGGATGTCGAGCGCACCCGGCGCGAAGGTCGTGTGCTCGTCGGAGCAGAACCACACCTGCGCACCCGGGATGGCCGGCGGCCCGTGGTCCATGCCGAGGGCCTTGAGCCCGACATCGACCACGGCGTACGTCCCGCTGTCGCCGCCGGACACCGAGATGATCGTGCCCAGCAGCCAGAGCGCCTGTTCGAACGGGAGCCCGAGCTCGCCGTAGGCGGTGTCCATCAGGGCGTACGAGCCGGCCTGGATCTCGGTGGCGCACGTGTTGGCGAGGTAGGTCCCGGTGCCGCCGGCGCTGATCACCTCCCCGCCGACCTGGGCCGCCGCGCCGGTCAGCAACGCCATCGCCTCCCGGGTCATCCGCGCCCGGTCCTCGGCGGACTGCACCAGCATGAGATGGCCCTCGTAGCCCATCACGCCGCGCACCTCGAGACCACTGCGCCGGGCCAGCTCGGCGAGCTCGCCGGCCTTCTCCGGAGGACACCCGCAGCGAGGCAGCCCGACGTTGACGTCGATGAGTACCTCGGACACGCCCCCGGCGGCCGCGGCGGCGATGGTCTCCCGGGAGTCGACCGCCACCGTGACCCGGGCGCCCTCGGCGATCAGCTTCCCGATCCGGCGCGCGTCGAGCACCTCGTTGGCCAGCAGCAGGTCGCCGCCCAGCCCGGCCCTGGCCATCACTTCGGCCTCGCGGATGGTCGCGCAGGTGAAACCGGGATGGCCGTTGTCGCGCTGCCAGCGGGCCAGCGACGTGCACTTGTGCGCCTTCACGTGCGGACGCAGCCGCTCACCGGGCAGGGCGGCGGACATCGTGTCGAGATTGGCGCGCAGCGCGCTCCGCTCGACCAGCAGCGCCGGGGTCTGCAGTTCGTCGACCTGCATCCGGGTCACCGTAGTGAGGCCATACGGTCCACGTCACGCACCACCACCCGGCAGGGTCCCGGCGGCGGCTGGACCGGGCCGCAGCCCGCTACCGGGTGCCGTCCATGATCGTCCCGATCCGACGGGCCACCGCGTCGTCGTGCTCGGCCGTGGTCAGCATCATCGCCAGCAGCTGGTCGACCAGCCAGGCCTGCAGCTGTTCCCGCGGCAGGTCGCGCTCCTGCAGCCAGCTCAGGCACGCGCCCTCGACGACCGAGACCCAGCTGCGAACGGTCAGCAGGAACAGCGGCGAGGGCCTCCCGTTGCCGCTGCGCTCGACGATCAGGTCGACGATGTGGTCGCGCACCCCGTCGACCAGCGCGTCGGTCTCCCCGGTGGAGATCACCGAGCCGCGGCGCAGCAACGCGACGTAGGCGCCTGCGTGCCGCTCGACGACGGACAGGAACTCCCCCAGCGCCGCCCGCAGCTGCCCGACCAGGGTGCCCCCGGACGCCAGGTCGATCCGGGCGATCAGCTCCTGGACCACGGACCCGAGCGCCGCCACGTGCAGTTCCTCGAGGTTGCCGAAGTAGCGGTAGAACAGCGCCCGGGAGACGTCGGCCGCCCGGGCGACGTCGTCGACCGTCACCTCGTCGGGCGGTAACCGGGCGTAGAGCCCCAGCACGGTCTCGATCAGGTGGTCGCGGCGCCGCTGCGGGGTCATCCGCCGCGGGGCGCGCGGCCCGCCGGACGGGTCGGCGTCGAGGCGGGGTGGCATCAGCGGCTCTCTCACGGGGATCGGCGGTGCGCCCATCGTCGCATCTAGAGGTCCAGAACCACCCGGTCGCCCGCGGCCCGCGCCACGCAGAGCGCCATCTTTCCGGGAGCGCTGTGCCCGTCTGCCGGCTCGCCTTCCAGCACCCGCACGTGGCAGGTGCCGCAGAAGCCCTGCCGGCAGGAGAAGGCGACGTCGGGCGCCACGGCCCGCACCGCGTCCAGCGCCGAGCCGTCGGCCGGCACCTCGACGACGCGGCCGCGCCGCGCCAGCTCCAGGGTGAACGGGCGCCCGCCGAGTACCGGCGGTGGGGAGAACCGCTCGGCGTGGAAGGCGTGCCCGGCGGGGACCGCCCGCCGGACCGCGTCGATCATCGGCGGCGGCCCGCAGCAGTACACCGCCGCACCGCCCGGGAGCCCGGCGAGCAGGTCGGCCGCGGCAGGCGGACCGCCGTTCTCGTCGTCGGGACGCAGCCACACCCGGGTCGGGTCCAGGTCGGTGGCGCCGGGGCTCAGCGGAAGCGACGCTCGGTCGCGGCCGGTGTGCACCAGCCGCCAGTCCGCCCCCCGGGCGGCCGCCGCCCGGACCATCGGCAGGATCGGCGTGATGCCGATGCCGCCGGCCAGGAACAGGTACGCCGGTGCGCTGACCAGCGGGAAGGCGGTCCGCGGACCGCGGACGACGACCGGTGTCCCCGGGCGCAGGGCATGCACCTCCATCGAGCCACCCGCACCGTCGGCGAGGCGGCGCACCGCGATCCGGTACGCCGTCCGATCGGCCGGGTCCCCGCACAGCGAGTACTGCCGCACCCGCCCCGACGGCAGCACCACGTCCAGGTGGGCGCCGGGGTGCCACGGTGGCAGCGGACCCCCGCTCCCCCGGGCGAGCCGCAGGCCGACGACCTCGGGGGCCTCGTCGCGCACCTCGGTGACGACGAGCGCGAGGTCGCGGTGCACGGCCGCGACGGCCGGGCGGCGCCGGACGCTGCGCTGCGCCAGCCGCGCGGAGACCGCGACGACGGCGTCGATGCCGCGCATCATCCGGTCCGGGCGCACCCCGGCCGCGTCGCGCGATCCGTTCACCCCGCGCTCCGCGCCTCGGCCGCCCGGGCCGCCGGCGAGGTCGCCAGGTAGGCGACGGCCGTGCTCGTCGACCCGTACTGCGACGGGTGGTAGCCCGGGCGCAGGTAGGTGAGCACGGCCCGGGTCAGCCCGACGATGCCCGGGGTCAGCCCGCGGCGGGCGGCGCGCGCCCAGTCCCGCAACCGGGGCTTCGCCGGCACCGGGTCGTGCGCGAGCAGGAACCGCACGCCGCGCACCCACAGCCCGAACAGGATCGGCGCGGCCGGCAGCATGGCCCGGGCCCGGCGCAGGTAGCGGCCGTCGAGGTGGGCGAACAGGTCGTGCGCCACCGCCCGGTGCTCGACCTCCTCGGCGCCGTGCCAGCGCAGCAGGTCGAGCATCACCGGGTGGACGCCGGCCGTGTCGAGCGCGCGGGCGTCGAGCACCCACTGCCCCAGGTACGCGGTGATGTGCTCGACCGCGGCGGTCAGCGCGATGCGTTCGACCAGCCACTCCTGCGCACGCCGCCCGGTGAGCCCGCGGTCGTCCAGCGCCCGGCGGAACATCCACTCCACCTGGTCGACGTACGGGCTGGTGTCCAGCCCGCGTGCGGCGAAGTGGTCGAGCACGCCCTGGTGCGACGCGGCGTGCATCGCCTCCTGGCCGATGAACCCGCGCACGTCCTCCGCGAGCCGGGGGTCGCGGATCAGCGGCAGGGCCTCGGAGAACAGCCGGACGAACCAGCGCTCGCCCTCGGGCAACAGCAGGTGCAGCACGTCGAGCACGTGGGTCGCGAACGGCTCGCCGGGGATCCAGTGCACCGGCAGCCCCGACCAGTCGAACTGCACGTCACGGGCGTGCAGGGCGACACGCTCGGGCTCGGGGCCGATGCGGGAGCCGGCAGGTTCGGCACTCCTCATCGTGGGCCGATCTCGCGGCGGGCGATCGCACGCAGCAGGCCGGGGGTGAGCCGGGACGCGAGCAGGCCGAGGTGCGCCTCCACCGTCACGGGGGCGAGCGCGACATCGCGCTCGACAGCGCGAACCACCTCGGCCGCGACCCGCTCCGGGGTGTAGTTGCGCTTCTTGTACAGCGCGGTGGTGGCCTGCCGGCGGTGGCTCTCGGTGGCGGCGTCGAGCCCGACGAACCGGGTGGTCGCCGTGATGTTGGTATGCACGAACCCGGGGCACAGCGCCGTCACGCCGATGCCCTGATCGGCGAGTTCGGCGCGCAGGCACTCCGAGAGTGTGAGCACGGCCGACTTGGTGGTGGCATAGGCCGACAGCGTGCGCTGCGGCAGGTAGGCCGCGGCGGACGCGACGTTGACGATGTGCCCGCCCTCGCCGTGCTCGCGCATCTGCGCGGAGAACAGCCGGCAGCCGTGGATGACGCCCCACAGGTTGACGTCGATGATCTTCTGCCAGTCCGCGACGGTGGTGTCGGCGAACGGCCCCGCCATCCCGATCCCGGCGTTGTTCACCACCACGTCGGGCACCCCGTGCTCGGCGGCGACCTGCTTGGCGAACGCCTCCATCGCCACCTCGTCTGCGACATCGACCTGGTAGGCGCTCGCGCGGGCGTCGAGCCGCTCGGCGAGCTCGGCGGTGTGCTGCGCGCTCGGGAGGTCCCGGTCGGCGACGATCACCTCGGCCCCCCGCGCGGCGAAGGCGAGCGCGGTCGCACGCCCGATGCCGCTGCCGGCCCCGGTGACGACGACGAGCCGGTCGGTCCAGCGGCCGTTGCCCGCTCGGGCCCGGCGCAGCGGCACCGTCTCGGGCGCCCCCTCGACGTGCGCGACGAGCTCCTGCACGCACCGGGCGACGACCTCAGGGTGGGTGCGAGGCACCCAGTGCCCGGCCGGGAGCCGGCGGATCCGCAGGTCGTCGACGAAAGGTTCGATCTGGGTCTGCATCGGGGTGGTGACGTAGGAGTCGCCCGTCGGCGCGAGGACCTGCACGGGGACGTCCGTGTGCCGGACCTGCGGGTTCGCCACCCGGGCCGCGATGTTGCAGCGGTAGAGCTCCAGTCCGCGGATGCCGTCGGACGCCGACGGGCGCGGGATCCCGGCGAGCCGGGCGAGCACCCGGCCGAACAGCCCCGACCGCCACGCCAGCTCGGGCAGCACCGGCGCCCGGAAGAACCCGATGTACCAGGACGCGAGCGACTGGCGCAGCTTGTCCCGCGTCCCGCCCCGGCGCCGGTACCAGGCGCCGACGTGGTCCAGGCACGGCCCGGAGATCGACGTGTACGACGCGACGCGCCCACGCAGCCGGGCGTCGGTCACGGCGTGCCAGGTCTGGATGGCGCCCCAGTCGTGCGCGAGCAGGTGTACCGGACGGTCCGGGCTGACCGCGTCGAGGACGGCGGCGAGGTCGTCGGTCAGCCGGTCGAGGTGGTAGCCCGCCCGGGTGCGCGGCGCCTCGGAGGCCCCGGCGCCGCGGACGTCGTAGGTGACGACGTGGTGGGTGTCGCGCAGCGCGGCGACCACGCCGTCCCAGACCGTGTGGTCGTCGGGGTAGCCGTGCACGGCGACGACGGTGGGCGACGCGGGGTCGCCGTGCTCCTGGACCGCGAGCCGGAGCCCGTCGGGGGTGGTCACCTTCATGTTGCGGTCCCTTCCGTCCGGCTCCGCCGTCACTGGCGTATGAGACACGCAGTCATGTTAGAAAAGCCGTCAATAGTGTTCCATGACGTCCGTCACATCCGGGCGAGCCGGGAAACATCGCCCGATCGGGGAGGTTGCACGACGGGGTGGGGTGACAACGGGGTCCGTCCCGCACGAGCGAGGGGGAGGATCCGTGACGACCATCCAGGACCCGGCCGCACCGGCCACGACCGATGGTGACCTGATCGGGCGCGGGCAGCGGACGCGGCTCGCGCTGCTCCTGGGCGCGATCATCGCGCTCGGGCCGCTGACGATCGACATGTACCTGCCGGCGCTGCCGAGCATCACCGCCGACCTGCTGACGACCTCGGCGACGATCCAGCTGACCCTCACCGGGACCCTGATCGGCCTGGCCCTCGGTCAGCTCGTGGTCGGGCCGTTGTCCGACGCGCTCGGGCGGCGGCGACCGCTGCTGATCGGGACCGCGGTGCACGCGCTGGCGTCGGCGCTGATCATCGTCGCGCCCGACGTCGCCGTGCTCGGCGGGCTGCGCGTCCTGCAGGGTGCGGGCGCGGCCGCCGGGGCGGTGGTCGCGATGGCGATCGTGCGCGACCTGTTCACCGGCCGCGCCGCGGCCACCCTGCTCTCCCGCCTGATCCTGGTCATGGGTGCGGCGCCGGTGCTCGCCCCGACGCTCGGCGGCGAGTTGCTGCGCTGGACCCAGTGGCGGGGCGTCTTCGCCGCGCTCGCGGTCTACGGCCTGCTGCTCATCCCGCTCGCGGCGTGGGGACTGCGCGAGACGCTGCCGCCGGAGCGCCGCCGGTCCGCCGGCCTGCGCAACACCCTGCGCACCTACCGCGGCCTGCTGGGCGACCGGACCTTCGTCGGCCTGGTGCTGGTCGCCGGTCTGGCCATGGCCGGGCTGTTCGGCTACATCTCCGGATCGTCGTTCGTCTTCCAGGAGCAGTTCGGCCTCGACCAGCAGCAGTACGGGCTGGTCTTCGGCGCCGGCGCGATCTGGCTGATCGCCGCCACCCAGCTCAACCCCGCCCTGCTGCGCCGCTTCGAGCCACGGCAGATCCTCGTCGCCGCGATGAGCGGCGGCACGCTCGCCGGGCTCGTGCTGTTCGCGACGTCATCGACGGGGATCGGCGGGCTTGTCGGCCTGCTCGTCCCGCTGTGGTCGGTGCTGTTCGCGACCGGGCTGGTCCTGCCGAACGCCCCGGCACTCGCGCTGTCCCGGCACGGCGAGGCGGCCGGAACGGCTGCGGCACTGCTCGGCGCGGTGCAGTTCGGCGTGGGCGCGATCGTGTCCCCCATGGTCGGCGTCCTGGGCAACGACGCGCTGGCGATGGGCACGGTGGTCGCCGCCGCCATGGTGCTGGCACTCGTCGTGCTGTTCGCGGTGGTGCGCCCGAGCCGGCTCGGCGACCTCGACGACGCCGCAGCGGTCGCCGCCGCCCACTGAGTCCTCGCTCCGGGGTGCCCCCGGGACCACCGTGGTCACCGCGCCGAGGCCGACGCCACGGCTGCTCCGGACGGCACGGACGGCCGCGACGTCGCGCCCGGCGTGGTGCGCGGATCAGGCGGGCGGGCACGACGCCGGAGCGGCGGCTCGCTCCCGCACGACGAACACCGGCAGGAACAGCTGGGTGAGCGGGCCGATCGCCAGCGCGTAGAGCACCGTGCCGATCCCGACCGTGCCCCCGAGCAGGAAACCGGCGGTGAGCACGGTCAGCTCGATCCCGGTCCGGACCAGCCGGATCGACGCCCCGGTCCGGGCGGCCAGCCCGGTCATCAGCCCGTCACGCGGGCCGGGACCCAGCCGGGCGCCGATGTAGGCGGCCGACGCGACGCCGTTGAGCACGACCCCGCCGGCCATCAGGGTGATCCGGCCCGCGAGGCCCGACGGGGCGGGCAGCAGCGCCAGCGCCACATCGACCGCGAAGGCGATCACCACGACGTTGGCCACCGTCCCGACGCCGGGGCGCTGACGCAGCGGGACCCACAGCAGCAGCACCACCGCCCCGGTGACCGCGGTGATCGCGCCGAAGCTGAGCGGCGACCGGGTGGCCAGGCCCTCGTGCAGCACGTCCCACGGGTTCAGGCCGAGGGTGCCGCGCACCTGCATCGCCATGCTGGTGCCGTACAGGGCCAGCCCGGCGAGCAGCTGCGGCAGCCGGCGTGCGGGGGCGTGGGTGACGGGGAGCGGACGCAGGTCGATCGGGGCCATGGCTTCATCCTGCGGTGCGGTGGCCCCTGAGCCCATGGCCAATCGGGGACGGGTGGCATCCCGCCGGAATATCGTTGACCTCGATCCAGGTTCAGCTCCTACCGTCGTCTCCGACCGCCCCGGAAGGACGCAGGATGAACATGGACATGAGCGCCTGGATGGCGCTGCACAGCGCGAGCAACGCCCAGAACGGGGCGGGCCGGTTCTCCGCCGCTACGGCCCGCCGCGTCGCGCGCTTCGCGCGTCCGCACCGCCGCCGGCTCGCGGCGTTCCTGCTGCTCAGCGTGGTCGGCGCCGTGCTGGCGGTGGTGACCCCGGTGCTCGCGGGCCGGGTCGTCGACGCCATCGTCGGGGGCACCGCGGTCGGCGTCGTCGCCCAACTGGCGGGGCTCATCGCCGCCATCGCGGTGGCCGAGGCCGGGCTGGGCCTGCTCACCCGGTGGCAGTCGGCGAGTATCGGCGAGGGCCTGATCCTGCAGTTGCGCACCGCGGTCTTCGACCACGTGCAGCGGATGCCGATCGCGTTCTTCACCCGCACCCGAACCGGCGCCCTGGTCAGCCGGCTGAACAACGACGTCATCGGCGCGCAGCGCGCGTTCAGCGACACGCTGTCCGGGGTGGTCGGCAACCTCGTCACCCTCACCCTGACCCTCGTCGTGATGATCGGGATCTCCTGGCAGGTCACGTTGCTCGCGCTCCTGCTGCTGCCGGTTTTCGTGGTGCCGGCGCGCCGGATGGGTGGGCGGCTGGCCCGGCTGCAGCGCGAGGGCGCCGACCACAACGCGGCGATGAGCACGCAGATGACCGAGCGCTTCTCCGCCCCCGGGGCCACTCTGGTCAAGCTGTTCGGACGCCCGGCCGACGAGTCGGCCGAGTTCGCCGCCCGGGCCCGGCGGGTCCGAGACATCGGGGTCCGCACCGCGATGGTGCAGTGGGTGTTCATCACGGCGCTGACCCTCGTCTCGGCCCTGGCGCTGGCACTGGTCTACGGCCTGGGCGGGTTCTACGCGCTGCGCGGCGCGCTCGATCCCGGGGCCGTCGTCGCGCTGGCGCTGCTGCTCACCCGGCTCTACGCCCCGCTGACCGCGCTGGCCAGTGCCCGGGTCGACGTGATGAGTGCGCTGGTCAGCTTCGAACGGGTCTTCGAGGTGCTCGACCTCACGCCGTTGATCACCGATGCACCGGATGCCCGGCCGGTCCCCGACGGTCCGGTCTCGGTGGAGTTCGCGGGAGTCCGCTTCGGCTACCCGGCTGCGTCGGCGGTCTCGCTCGCCTCCCTGGAGGAGGTGGCGACGCTGGACACCCGCGGTGGGGTCGAGGTCCTGCACGACGTGTCGTTCCGCGCCGAGCCGGGACAGCTGGTGGCGCTGGTGGGGTCGTCGGGCGCGGGGAAGTCGACGATCGCGCAGTTGGTGCCGCGGCTCTACGACGTCGACGCCGGCGCGGTGCGACTGTCCGGCATCGACGTCCGGGACCTCTCGGCGGAGTCGCTGCGCGAGACGGTCGGGATGGTGACCCAGGACGGACACCTGTTCCACGATTCGATCCGGGCGAACCTGCTGCTGGCCCGGCCCTCGGCGACGGAGGACGAGCTGTGGGACGTACTGCGCCGGGCCCGGCTCGACGCCCTGATCACCGCCCTCCCCGAGGGCCTGGACACCGTCGTCGGCGAGCGCGGGTACCGGCTGTCCGGGGGTGAGCGCCAGCGGCTGACCATCGCCCGGGTGCTGCTGGCCCGGCCGCGGGTGCTGATCCTCGACGAGGCCACCGCGCACCTGGACTCGACGTCCGAGGCCCAGGTGCAGGCCGCACTGGCCGAGGCCCTCGACGGGCGGACCGCTGTCGTCATCGCCCACCGGCTCTCGACGATCCGGGCCGCGGACCTGATCCTGGTCGTCGAGGACGGGCGGATCGTGGAGCGCGGGACCCACGAGGTCCTGCTCGCCGCCGGCGGCCGGTACGCCGAACTGCACCGGACCCAGTTCGCCCAGCCCGACCCGGTGGCCGCCTGACCGCCCGCTCGCAGCGCGGCGACACCCCGACACGCGCACCGAACCACCGCGACTCGCGGGATGGTCACCTGCTCCCGTTCTCGGCGCCGGGGCGAAATGCGCGGAACCCGGTGGTGCGCAGCGTCGCGGATGGGAACAGAATGGTCACAGGGCGATCACGCGTCGCGCGCCGGTCCAAAGACGGACCGGCAACGTGGCCCCCACCCGTGGGCGACGAGTAGGTCTGGGCCCCGGCAGGCCGGACCTGAGCGGTCCCGTCGGCCGCACGCGGGGGCTGACGGTCCAGGGTCCGCACCGTCACCCCCCTTCAGGCGGTGCCGACCCATCCGGCCCCGCCGGCTGTGCCCGGCCGGCGGGGCGCACCGCATTCGGGGGACGGCACGAACCCCCGCTCGGCGGCCGACACGACCGGCGCCGCAGGCCAGGATGGGGCGGGTACCGACGGTCAGACACGCCCTCCCGGATGCCCGGAGCCAGCCATGACGAACCCGACGGACCCCACCTTCTACCGCAGCCCCGCGGAGGCCGCCGCCGCTCCGCCCGAGCGGCTGGCCTACGTGGTGGCCTTCGACCGCGCCGGGGAACGCCCCGACGCGCTGACCGTGGTCGACGTCGACCGCTCGTCGGACGGGTACGGGCAGGTCATCGGCTGGGCCGACCTGCCGACCCGCGGCGACGAGCTGCACCACTTCGGCTGGAACGCCTGCTCCAGCGCGCTGCTGCACGCCGGGCACGACCACGGCGACGACGGCCTGCAGCGCCGCTACCTGCTGCTGCCAGGGCTGCGCAGCTCCAACGTCCACGTCTACGACACGCAACCGGACCCGACCGCACCGCAGCTGGTCAAGACCATCACCGCGCAGGAGCTGGCGGACAAGGCCGGCTACTCCCGGCCGCACACCCTGCACTGCGGGCCGGACGGCATCTTCCTGTCGTGTCTCGGCGGGGCGAACGGGCAGGACGGGCCGGGCGGCATCGCGCTGCTCGACCACAACACCTTCGACGTGCTGCGGGCCTGGGAGACCGACCGCGGGCCGCAGTACCTGGCCTACGACGCCTGGTGGCACCTGACCCAGAACACGGCGGTCACCAGCGAGTGGGGCACCCCGTCGATGATCGAGGACGGGGTCGACCCGGAGCTGCTGCTCGGCAACAGGTACGGGCACACGCTGCACTTCTGGGACCTGGAGAAGGGCGTGCACCAGCAGGCCGTCGACCTCGGTCCGGAGCATCAGATGGTGCTGGAGCTGCGCCCCGCCCACGACCCGGAGGCGAGCCACGGTTTCGTCGGGGTCGTGGTGTCCACCGCGGACCTGTCCGCCTCGGTCTGGCGCTGGTACCGCGACGGCACCGGCTGGGCCGTGGAGAAGGTGATCACCATTCCGGCCGAGCCCGCCGACCCGGCCGACCTGCCACCCGCGCTGGCCCCGTTCGGGGCGGTGCCGCCGCTGGTCACCGACATCAACCTGTCGGTCGACGACCGGATGCTCTACGTCTCGTGCTTCGGCACCGGCGAGCTCAAGCAGTACGACGTGTCCGACCCCGCACACCCGCGCGAAGCCGGTTCGGTGCGCCTGGGCGGCATCGTGGGCCGCGCCGCGCACCCGGCCGAACCCGACCTGCCGCTGGCAGGAGGCCCGCAGATGGTCGAGGTCAGCCGCGACGGCCGCCGCGTCTACATGACCAACTCGCTGTACGGGTCGTGGGACGACCAGTTCTACCCCGACGGCGTCGGCGCCTGGATGGCGGAGATCGACGCCGACCCGGCGGGCGGTCTGACGGTCGATCCTGAGTTCTTCCCGCACGGTGACGCATTCCGCGGCCTGCGGGTCCACCAGGTGCGGCTGCAGGGCGGGGACGCCTCGTCGGACTCCTACTGCTACCGCTGACGCGGGGCCGGGGCGCGGTCACCGCGACGCGACGCGCCCCCAGACCACGATCACCAGCGCGGCGAGCAGGTAGACGATCGCGACGGCCGCCCAGACGGGGGCGAAGTGCACGCTGCCCTCCACCGCGTGGCCGAAGACGAACGGCCCGGCCGCGAAGCCTGCGTACAGCCCGAACGCGAGCACGCCCGAGGATCCGCCCACGGCGCCACCACGGGCACGGCGCACGACGGCGAGCATGACGACCGCGTTCGAGCCGAGCGCGGTCGCGCCGTGTACCAGCACCGCGGGCCACAGCAGCCACGACAGGTGCAGCGACTCCGCCGCCACCAGCAACAGCGCTCCGGCGGCCGCTGCGACCGCGAGGCCGAACAGCAGCGGGCGCTGCTCGTCGGAGCGGCCCGCGATCCGGGTCCACCCGATCCGCGCAGCGATGCCGGCGGCCCCGGCGACGGCCGCGGTGGCCCCGGCGAGGGTCACCCCGACCCCGAGCGAGTCGTGCGCGAACAGCGGCAGGTAGACGTTGGTGGCCTGCAGGGCCGACGCGGTGAGCACCGTGAACGCGAGCAGCCACCACACGTCAGCGGGAATCCGCCGGCGCGGTCCCCGTTCCGCCGGTCCGACCGGCACCGGGCGCGGTGGCACCGACCGGCGGACCAGAACCAGCCCCGCCGCGGCGAGCACGGCCGCGCATCCGGTCGCGACGCGCCACCCGGCGAGCGCGGCGATCCCGGGGAGCGCGGCGCCGGCGGCGAACTGCGCGAGCTGCACGCCGGACTGCTTGATCCCCACCAGCGGACCGAGTCGCTCGACCGGGACGTGCACCGAGACCAGCCGATTCGTGACCGGGTTGGACACCGACTGCGCCGCGCCCGAGACGATCGCGGCCGCGACCAGCCAGGCCACGCCGGACGCGGCGGAGACGAGCCCGAGCGCCAGCACCGCACCCGCCAGCACGAGCAACGTGACGAGACGCTCGGAGACCCGGTCGACGAGGCCCCCGCCCAGCAGCGCGCCCACCGCCGCCGCGACGAACGTGACCCCGGCCAAGGAGCCGAGCGCCGCCCGGGAGAGGCCGAGCTCGGTCACCAGCAGCGGCGACAGCGCGGTCACCGCGTAGAGCGCCAGCGGACCGGCGCCCATCGTCAGCACGAGCAGGAGCGCGAAACCCCGGGGCGGGGCCGGGGTCGCCAGGTCGGTCACAGGCCGAGCACCAGGCGGGCACTCCGGCAGCGACTCACACAGATCATCATCGTCTCCCCACGCTCACGTTCGGCCGCGGAGAGGATCCTGTCGTGGTGCTCGGGCTCCCCGTCGAGCACCCGGACCTCGCAGGTGCCGCAGAACCCCTCCTCGCACGAGGAGAGCACGTCGACCCCGGCGTCGCGCACGGCGTCGAGGACCGTCCGGTCCACGGCCGGCCCGTATCGCATCGCCCGACCGGGCCGGCGACGTCTGCTGCCGCCGGCCCTGTCCTGTCCGGACGGCTCCGCCGGGCCCGACGGGCCCCGGTCACCGGCCGGTGGGCGGTCGTGGGCCCGAATGCAACCGGCACCGGGACCCGGGTCACGCCCGTGCGCCGTCCTGGGATGCCACCGTCGTCGTGGCCGGCTCCACCGGGTCCGCCACCGCCGCGGTCCGGTTCTTCCGGGTCCCGTACCGGCGGCCGAGGAAGAGCACCGCCAGCCCGGCGACGAGCATCGGCACCGCCATCGCGTAGAACACCGCGCTCGCCGACCAGTTCGCGCCCAGCGCCGCGCCGATCACGATCGGGCCGAGGATGCCGCCGATCCGGCCGATGCCCAGCGCCCAGCCGACTCCGGTGGAGCGCATCGACGCCGGGTAGAACACCGCGGCCAGCGCGATCAGGCTCTTCTGACCGCCGCTGATGCAGCAGCCGGCGAAGAAGTTGGCGATGAGCAGGACCCAGAGCGGCGCGTTGAACGCGAGCCCGGTGAGGGCCACGAACACGAACCCGACCAGGTAGACCACGCCGAGGGTGCCGTAGGCCCCGAGCCGATCCATCGCCGGGCCGGTGACGAACGCGGCGGCGATGCCACCCACGGTGGTGAGCGTGGTCGCGGTGACGACCGTGCTCATGTCGTAGTCCAGCCCCGTCATGATCGTCGGCAGCCAGCTCTGCAGCGCGTAGAACTCCGCGAGGTTGATCGCGAAGATGAACCAGAGCAGCAGGGTGCCGAGCACCCGGTCGCGGGTGAACAGGCTGCTCAGTGCGGCGCGCCGGCCGCTGTCCTCGGCTTCCACGGCGAAGGTCGGCGCCTGCGCGGGAGCCAGCGAGCGGTCCATCCGGCGGAAGACCTGGTGGATGCGCTGCGGGTCGTGCCCCCGGCGGATCATGAACACCGGCGACTCGGGCAGGAAGCGCAGCAGCAGCGGGACCAGCGCGAGCGGCGCCAGCGCGCCGATCCAGAACATCGAGCGCCACCCGTAGACCGGGATCAGCCAGCCCGCGGCCAGCCCGGCGACGACGAAGCCCAGCGAGAAGCCGCAGTAGATGACCAGCACGAACGTGGCTCGCAGCCGCTTCGGGCTGAACTCCCCGGTCATGGCCACGCAGCTCGGTGCGGCCGCGCCCAGGCCCAGCCCGGTGAGGAACCGCAGCACCATCAGCTCGGTCACGCTCCCGGCCCAGACCGCGGCCAGCGTGCACACCCCGAACCCGATGGTGGCCACGACGATGACCCGCTTGTGCCCGAACCGGTCGGACAGCGGGGAGAGCACGAGGTAGCCGACCATCAATCCGACCAGCGCCGAGGAGAAGATCGGGCCGAGCACCTGCCGCGACAGGCCCCACTCCTCGGCGATGTGCGGGGCCATGTAGCTGATGGCCTGGGTGTCGAACCCGTCGATGAACATGACCAGTCCGCACAACGTGATCACGACGTACTGGAACGGGCTGACGCGCCGTTCGTCGACGAAGTCGGGCAACTGCAGGGGACGCGCTTGCAAGGACATCGATGACCTCACTCCCGGGTCGTCGGTGACCCCTGGTGTGGTGGGAAGGGAGAGGTGGATCAGCGCTGGGCCGTCTCCGGCCTGCGGATCAGGCGGGTACGACGGACGGGGCGTCCCCGGACGGGACGAACGCGTCGGAGAAGAACCGGTCGGCGGGCAGCCCGGCGCCGGCCGTGAACTCCGCGCGGGCCGCGGCGGTCATCGCGGGGTTGCCGCAGGCGTAGACCTCGTGGCCGCGCAGGTCGGGGTGGTCGGCGAGCACCGCACGGTGCACGGGGCCGTTGCGTCCGGCCCATTCGGTGTCGGGGTCGGACAGCACCGGGGTGAAGGTGAACCAGTCGTACCGCTGCGCCCACTGTGTGGCCAGGTCGGCGAGGTAGAGGTCCGCCCGCCGCCGGGCGCCCCAGTACAGGTGCAGCGGGCGGCCGTCGCCGCGCTTGCTCTGGTCCTCCACGATGGACTTGACCGGGGCGAAGCCCGTGCCGGTGGCCAGCAGCAGCACCGGGCGGTCGGAGTCGGGGTCGAGACAGAACTCGCCGAAGGGCAGCTCCACCTGCAGGGTGTCGCCCTTGGCCAGGCCGGAGAGGATCTCGCCGGAGAACCGGCCGCCGGGCACCCGGCGCACGTGCAGCAACGCGCCGTCGTTCTGGTGCGGCGGGTTGGCCATCGAGTAGTTGCGGGTGTCGCCGTCCGGCAGCGCCACCGTGAGGTACTGGCCGGCCCGGAACCTCGCGCGGACCCCGGTGGGGAACCGGAGCTGGACCACCGCGACGTCGTCGGCCGGGTGGGTGATCTTGTGGACCTTCGCCGTGACGGTCTTGCGGGCCGGCGGTTCCCGGCGGGCGATCCGTTGCGGGGCGATCTCGACGTCCGTCCGCGGCCGGGCCTGGCACAGCAGGACGCCGTCGGCCGGGCCCTCGAGCTCCCCGCGGCCGCGGACGTCGGCCGTACCGGCGCTCAGCCCGCCCTCGCAGGTCGAGCACACGCCCTTGCGGCAGGAGTACGGCATCGTGAACCCGGCCCGCTCGGCGGCGTCGAGCACGGACTCGCCGGGCTCGCATCCGAACACGATCTCGGTCCCCGCGACGCGGACGTCGTGGGCCATCAGGACACCTCCACAGGTTGGGGGGCTCGCACGCCGCCGACCAGGCGCACCGCGCGGAGCACGGCCTCCGGGTCGGCCACGCCGCGCCCGGCGATGTCGAAGGCGGCGCCGTGGCCGACGCTCGAGAACGCCAGGCCCGCGCCGATGGACAGGGCCGCGGCGGTCCGGCCGGCGAGCAGCTTGACCGGGATGTGCCCCTGGTCGTGGTACATCGCGACGAACGCGTCGAACCCGTCGCGGCGGTCGGGCCCGAGCAGCAGGTCGGCGCCGAGCGGGCCGGTCGCGTCGATCCCGTCGCGGCGCAGCGCGGCGACGGCCGGGGCGGTGACCCGCTCGTCGTCGTCGCCGAACAGGCCGCCCTCACCGGCGTGCGGGTTGATCCCGCACACGCCGATGCGGGGCGCGAGGACCCCCGCGGCGGCCAGGAAGTCCGCCGCGGCCCGCGCGGCCGCCTCGACCAGGTCCGGGGTGAGCCGGTCCAGCGCGTCGCCCAGGCGTTCGTGCAGGGTCGCGTGCACGATCCGCAGTCCGCCCCCGACCAGCATCAGGAAGACCCGGTCGCGCGTGACCCCGGAGAGCTCGGCGAGCAGCCCCGGGTAGCCGTCGAACGGGATGCCCGCCGCGTTGACCGCGGTCTCCGAGTGCGGGCACGCCACGATCGCCCGGCCCCTGCCCCGCGCCGCGGCGTCCACCGCGGCCGCGAGGTAGGCGACGGTCGCCGCGCCGGCCTCGGCGCTGACCGTCCCGGGAAGGAACTCACCGGGCGGCAGCGCCGCGACGGGCAGCAGGTCCAGGACCCCGGACCGCGGTTCCGCGGAACCGTCGGTGTGGCGGATCCGCAGCCCGGCCCGCACCGCGTGCGGCTCGACGACCTCGTGGTCACCCACCACGACGGGAGCCAGGTCCGGCTCGTCGGTCAGCGCCGCGGCTGCCTTGACCGCCACCTCGGGGCCGATGCCGTTCGGGTCGCCGACGGTGAGCAGCACCCGCGGCCGCAGTGGTGCCGCCGCGGTCACAGCGGCAGCGCCAGCAGGGTGTCGATCCGCGAGCTGTCGCAGACGACGACGCGCTCGGCGAGCAGCACGGCGTCGCCGTCGACGAGGTAGCGGTCGAGGTAGCGGCCCGAGGCGAACAGGTCGGTGGTCCCGTCGCGCATGATGCGGACGACCAGGAACGGCGTCTCGCACCGCACGCCCTCGCCGTCCTCGCCGTCGGAGTCCAGGATGAACGGCTGGCCCAGGATGTGCCGGTAGCTGTGCCGCTCGTAGATGTTGGCCTCGCGCAGCGCCGACACCCGGTCGGTGAGCATGCCCCGGGTGTCGGCCCAGATGAGGCCCGCCTCCAGGCCCTCGCGGTGGTTGTCGGCGGTGGTGACGGTGTAGAAGCACTTCTCGGTGAAGAAGTCCGGCCACTCCTCGAGCCGGTCCGAGTCGATGCAGCGGGCGTAGGCGGCCTGGGCCTGGGCGATCAGCCGGAAGACGTCCCCGCTCATGCCTGCACCTCCGGACGGATCCCCATCCCCGCGAGGTAGGCCTTCCAGAAGCCCCGGATCGACGCCTCGGTCACCCGGCTCTCGCTCGACTCGGCGGCCGCGCCCCCCATCTCGAGCACCGCGGCCTCGTCGGAGGCGCCGGCGACCCCGCGCTGCACGAAACCGCCCACGCAGCCGTCCTCCATGGAGATGTAGCCGGCCGAACCGACCAGGTTGGCCTGCTTCAGCCGGACCTTGCGCTGCTCCGGGGTGTCCTCCTCGAACCCGAGGAGCGTCCAGTTCAGCTGGGTGCTCTCGACCCCGCGGGGCAGGATCTGGCGGACCGCGACCGAGTTCTGGATCTGCTGCAGCACGAAGGCGGGAAAGGTCGACAGGATCTGCAGCGTGGTGTCGTCGCCGACCTCACTGAACCCCTCGAGCAGTGACGGGTCGGCGAGCCGGTAGCCGCTGTCGGAGCGGATGTTCTGCTCGGAGTAGGCGGCGTCGCGCTCGGCCTCGCGGTCGATCGCGGAGTAGCTGACGTGGTGCCCGCCGTCCTCGCTGACGATGATCGCGCCGCGCTGGGACAGCCGGTTGATCTCGAACGTCGTGAAGAACAGGTGCAGGATGCTCGCGTGGTAGGAGTCCTTGACGTTCTCCACGTAGAGCTTCCAGTTGTTGGGCAGCATCTGGGTGAAACGGCCGAGGACCACGGGCGTGCGCCCGCCCAGCACCCGCTCGATACGACCCATGATCTCGTCACCGAGGTAGTCCTCGATGTCGTCGACGTCGTCGGAGAAGCTGCCGAACACCAGGCCGTGCACGACCGCGAGGCGTAGCTTGCGCGGGCCGTGGGCCTCCATGCAGAACGACTCGGGCATCCCGCCCTTGCCCTTGATGCCGTCCTTGAACGCCACCCCGGTCAGGTCGCCCTGCAGGTTGTAGGTCCAGGCGTGGTAGACGCAGGTGAAGTCCTTGGCGGTGCCCTTGTCGTCGAGGGCGAGCAGCGCGCCGCGGTGGGCGCAGCGGTTCTCGAACGCGTAGAGCTCGCCGTCGGCGTCCCGGGCGACGATCACCGGGGTGTCGCCGACGAAGCTGGTCCGGAACTGCCCGGGTGAGCTGACCTCCACCTCCAGGCACAGGTAGCTCCAGTACGGGCCGCGGAAGAGCTTCTCCTGCTCCGCGGCGTAGACGTCTTCCCGCTGGAAGGCCCAGTAGGGGATCCGGGTCAGGCCGTCGGGCCAGTCCGGAAGCTCGGTCGTGCTCGTCACCACGCCTCCTCGCGCCGGTGCGCTCCCTTGACGGGAGCCGAAAGTGTTCGTATAACGAACTCGTGTCTATTTCTCGAACAGTAGAGCGGTACGGTTCGGACGGTGTCAAGGACTCGCCGGGATCCGCCGCTCCCGCGCGCGCCCCCGAGGGCATGGCCGGGCTGGCCAAGGGGCTGGCCGTCATCGAGGCCTTCGGGGAGACGTCGTCGCAGCTCACGGTGGCCGAGGCGGCCCGGCTGACGGACGTCACCCGGGCCGCGGCGAGGCGCTGCCTGCTGACGCTCACCGAGCTCGGATATCTGACCCACGACGGCAAGTACTTCCGCCCCACGCCGCGGATGCTGCGGCTCGGCGGGGCCTATCTCGACACCGCGTCGTTGCCCGCACTCGCACAGCCGCATCTCGTCGCCGCGCGGGATGCGCTCGCCGAGTCGGTGTCGCTGGCGGTGTGGGAGGACGGCTGGTCGGTGTTCGTCGCCCGCGCCGAGGCCGAGCGGATCGTCTCCACCGGGGTGCGGGTGGGCGCGCGACTGCCGGGGCACTGCTCGGCGACCGGGCGGGTGCTGCTCGCCGAGCTGCCGGACGAGGCGGTGGCCGGGTTCCTGACCCGGAGCCGACCGGAGCGGCGCACCGCGAAGACGCTGGTCGACCCCGCCGAGATCACCCGGGCGGTCGAGGCCGCCCGCGCCGACGGGTTCGCGATGAGCGACGAGGAGCTCGAGCTCGGGATGCGGGCGATGGCCGTCCCGGTCCTCGACACCCGCGGGCGCACGGTCGCGGCGATGAGCGTCAGCGCGTCGAGCGCCCGGGTCACCGTCGAGGAGATGCGCCGCGACTTCCTTCCGGTCCTGCTCGATCAGGCCACCCGCCTGGGCCGAATGCTGTGACCACCCCCATCAGCGCCCCCGCTCCAGCGCGTCATGGCTCCACAACACGGTCAGGGGTGGGGTCAGGAGCTCGGCTCCTGATCGGGAATCGCCGCGCGGTGGGGGGCGGGTAGGGCCGCCCACCAGCGGCGGGCCAGGGCGGCGTGCGCGTCCGGCGTGATCGTGCCGTGCACGCGCAGCCGGGTGAGCCCACCGTCGGGGTAGACGTCCAGGCGCACATGGGTGGCCGGCCGGGTGTCGTGGACGAGGTAGTGGTGCCGGGTGTCGGGCTGCACGCGCGTGCGGGGCACGGCGTCCCACCACGACGCGGGGTCGTCGAGATCGCCCTTGGCCTCGTCCGCCGCCGACACCTTCACCCAGCCCGGCGCGTTGCCGACGAAGTAGGACGTGTCGACCTCGACGCGGGCGAGCTCCCCCGCGGCGACCAGCCGGAACGTCGCGAAGTCGTTCCCGGGGCCGCGGCGCCGGGCGTTCTCCCAGCCCTCGCCCATGATCCGCGCCCGGCCGGGGGCGATCAGGTTGACCGGCGACGAGTAGAACGCGTCCGAGCAGGCGAGGAGGGTCCCGCCGTTCTCCAGCGCGGCCAGGTCGACCGTCCCGTGCAGCAGTCGCGGATCGGGCAGCACCTCGCCGTGCACGCGCAGCCGGGCCACGCCACCGTCGGGGTAGATGGAGAGCCGGACGTGGGTCCAGCGGCGCCGGTCGGCCACCGGGTAGAGGTTGGCGGTGTCACCGCGCGCCTCGGTCCTCGCGACCAGGGTCTCCCAGCCGGCCTGCCGCAGCTCCTCGGGCGAGGGGTAGCCCTCCACCGAGGTGGCCTCGACCGACACGTGCGGCGGGTAGTTCCCGCGGAAGAACGCGGTGTCGACGACGACGCCGTACACCACCCCGGCCGCGCCCAGCCGGACCACGGCCTCGTCGTGGCCGGGCTCGCGACGCCGGCGGGTCTCCCAGCCGTCGTAGACCTTGCCCTTGTGCCCGAAGCTCTCGGCCGAGAACGTCGGTGCCTCCGGGCGGATGAGGTTCTCCCGCTCGGCGAACAGCTCGTCGTTGGCCCAGACCACGCTGCCGCCCAGGTGCCGCGAGGCGAGGTCGGGCAGTTCGGTGAACGACGCGTCGGTCGGCACGTCAGGCTCCTTCCCGGGTGAGCAACCGGCCGTGCGGCGCGCGGCCGTCGACCGGGACACCCCGCAGCCAGGTGCCACGGACCGCGCCGTGCAGCGTCCGGCCGGCATAGGGGGTCACCGGGTGGCGGTGGTGCAGGGTCGTGGGGTCGACGACGAACTCCGCGTCGGGGGCGAACGCGACGAGGTCCGCGTCGCAGCCGGCGGCGATCCGTCCCTTGCCGGTGAGCCCGGCGATCTCCGCGGGCCGGGTGCACATCCAGCGCGCCACGTCGGCGAGGCCGTGCCCGCGCCGCCGCGCCTCGGTCCACACGGCCGGCAGCCCCACCTGCAGGGACGCGATGCCGCCCCACGCGAGGCCGAAGTCGCCGGAGTCGAACCGCTTGAGCTCGGGTGTGCAGGGCGAGTGGTCGGAGACGACGCAGTCGATGGTGCCGTCGGCCAGGCCCGCCCAGAGCGACTCCCGGTTGGCCGCCTCCCGGATCGGCGGGCAGCACTTGAACCGGGTCGCGCCGTCGGGGATCTCCTCGGCGCTGAAGGTCAGGTAGTGCGGGCAGGTCTCGACGGTGAGCGCGACACCCTCCACACGCGCGGCCGCGATCGTCGGGAGGGCGTCCGAACTGGACAGGTGCAGCACGTGCACCCGGGCGCCGCTGCGCCGCGCCCGATCGACGACCTGGTCGATCGCCAGGTTCTCCGCGCGACGGGGCCGGGACCGCAGGAAGTCGGCGTAGGCCGGACCGTGCGCGGCCGGGGCCTGCTCGACCGCGCCGCAGTCCTCGGCGTGCACGATCAGCAGGCTGTCCAGGGCGTGGACCTCCCGCAGCGCCTCGGTGAGGCCACCCGGGTCCAGCGGCGGGAACTCCGCCACCCCCGACGGCAGCAGGAAGCACTTGAAGCCGAACACCCCGGCCTCGTGCAACGGGGCGAGCTTGCCGACGTTCGCCGGCACGGCACCGCCCCAGAAGCCGACGTCGACGTGGACCTGGTCGGCGGCTGCGGCCCGCTTGACCTGCAGCGCGTCCGGGTCGACGGTCGGTGGGACGGAGTTCAGCGGCATGTCCAGCAGCGTGGTCACCCCGCCGGCCGCGGCGGCCCGGGTGGCGGTGGCGAAACCCTCCCACTCGGTCCGGCCCGGCTCGTTGACGTGCACGTGGGTGTCGACGAGCCCGGGCAGCAGCACCTCGTCGTCGGCGAGTTCGATGCTGCTCGCCGCGGCCGGGGCGTTGTCGAACGGTTCGATCGCGACGATGCGTCCGCCGTCCACCGCGACGCAGGCGGGGCGCATCCCCTCGGCCGTGAGCACCCGGCGGGCACGGACGGTGAGGTCGAGCACGGGGTCAGGAGCGGTCATCGACGGGGCTCCTTCCCGCGCCGTCGCCACCGCCCGGGACAGGGGCACCGGTGGGCCGGCCGTGGCCGGCAGCGGAGCCGGCTCGCTCCACGTCGGGCCCGGGTGGGGCGGTGCGCTCCTGTCGTGGGCCGGCGGGCGCGTCCGCCCCCGCCGCACCGGAGCCGGGCGCGAGCCGGTCGACGGCGATCCGTTCGCCGACCTGGACCAACAGCCCAGCCGCCTCGCTCATGCACCGGCGAGGATCGGGCTGCAACGAGGTCAGCGGGTAGGCCGCGATGATCCCGGCGGCGCGCAGCCGGTCGTGGTCGAGCAGGCAGCGGCCGGCCACCGCCACCACCGGGACCCCCGCCGCCGCAGCGGCCCGGGCCACGCCGACCGGCGCCTTGCCGTGCAGGCTCTGCTCGTCGAGGGACCCCTCCCCGGTCACGACCAGGTCGGCGCCCGCGACGGCACCCGCGAATCCGACGAGATCGAGCATCAGCCCGATGCCGGGGCGGATCTCCGCGCCGAGCACGGCCATCGCGGCGAAGGCGCACCCGCCTGCGGCCCCGGCCCCGGGAGCCCCGGCGAGGTCGCGGCCGGTCACGGCGGCCACCACGCTCGCCCAGCGCTCCAGGCCCTGCCCGAGCACCGCGACGTCCGCCTCCGACGCGCCCTTCTGCGGCCCGTACACCGCGGCGGTCCCGCCCGCGCCGAGCAGCGGGTTGTCCACATCGGAGGCGACCACGACGTCCACGCCGGCGAGACCGGAGTGCAGCCCGGCCAGGTCCAGCGCGGCCAGCTCGCGCAGCGCGGCCCCGCCGTCGGGCAGCGGCGCGCCGCGGGCGTCGAGCAGGCGGGCGCCGAGCGCGCGGAGCAGCCCGGCGCCGCCGTCGGTGGACGCGCTGCCGCCGACGGCCAGCACCACCCGCCGGGCGCCGTGCTCGACGGCGTGGCGCACCACCGTGCCCAGCCCGGCGGTCGTCGCGGTCAGCGGCGCGGGCCTCCCCGCGGGCAGCCGGCGCAGCCCCACCACGTCGGCGAGCTCGACCAGCGCGGTCCCGTCGCGCACCGCGTAGGTCGCCCGTACCGGCTCCCCCGTAGGCCCGGTCGCGTCGACCGGCACCGGCGACCACCCGGCCGCCAGCGCCGCGTCGACGGTGCCCTCCCCGCCGTCCGCGACCGGCGTGCACACCACCTCCACGCCCGGGTCGCCGCGGCGCAGCCCGTCGGCCACCGCCGCCGCGACCTCGGGTGCGGACAGCGAGCCCTTGAACTTGTCCGGGGCGACGACGACGCGCACGGCTAGTCCAGCAGGGCGATCGCGGTCGGCGCGTGCGCGCCGATGGTGGCCGGTTCCTCGAACTCGGCGACGGCGTCGATCTCGGTGCCCATCGATATGTTGGTGACCCGCTCCAGCATCACCTCGACGACCACCGGCACGCCGTGCTCGGCCATCAGCTTCTTGGCGTCGGAGAACGCGCCCTGCAGCGCATCGGGCTCGATCACCCGGATCGCCTTGCAGCCCAGGCCCTCCGCCACCTTGACGTGGTCGACGCCGTACCCGCCGACCTCGGGTGAGTTGATGTTGTCGAAGGCCAGCTGCACGCAGTAGTCCATGTCGAACCCGCGCTGCGCCTGCCGGATCAGGCCCAGGTAGGCGTTGTTCACCACGACGTGGATGTAGGGCAGGTGGAACTGGGCGCCGACGGCCAGCTCCTCGATCATGAACTGGAAGTCGTAGTCGCCGGACAACGCCACCACCGTGGCGCCGGGGTCGGCGACGCACACGCCGAGCGTGGCCGGGATCGTCCAGCCCAGTGGGCCGGCCTGGCCGCAGTTGATCCAGTGCCGCGGTGCGTAGACGTGCAGGAACTGCGCCGCGGCGATCTGGGAGAGCCCGATCGTGCTGACATAGCGGACGTCGCGGCCGAAGGCCCGGTTCATCTCCTCGTACACCCGCTGCGGCTTGATCGGCATGTCGTCGAAGTGGGTGCGCCGCTGCATCGTCCGGCGACGCTCGCGGCACGAGGCCACCCACTCGGCGCGGTCGGGCAGCCGGCCGGCGGCCCGCCGCTCCCGGGCCACTTCGACGAACAGCTCCAGCGCCGCGTGGGCGTCGGACACGATGCCGTAGTCGGGGGCGAACACCCGGCCGATCTGGGTCGGCTCGATGTCGACGTGGACGAACGTCCGCCCGGCCCGGTAGGTGTCCAGCCCGCCGGTGTGCCGGTTGGCCCACCGGTTGCCGATGCCGAGCACGAAGTCCGAGGCCAGCATCGTCGCGTTGCCGTAGCGGTGCGCGGTCTGCAGCCCGACCATCCCGGCCATCAACCGGTGGTCGTCCGGGATGGCGCCCCAGCCCATCAGCGTGGGCACGACCGGCGCCTCGACGAGCTCGGCGAACTCGACCAGCAGGTCGGCCGCGTCGGCGCCCACGATCCCGCCGCCGGCGACGATCAGCGGGCGGTCCGCCCGCTCGAGCATGTCCAGTGCCTTGTCGATCTGTGCCCGGGTCGCGGCGGGCCGGTAGACCGGCAGCGGCGCGTAGGTGTCCGGGTCGAAGTCGATCTCGGCGAGCTGGACGTCGAAGGGCAGGTCGATCAGCACCGGTCCCGGGCGGCCGGACCGCATCAGGTGGAAGGCCTGCTGGAACGCTCCGGGCACCTGGGCCGGTTCCAGGACCGTCATCGCCATCTTGGTGACAGGGGCGGCGATCGACGCGATGTCGACGGCCTGGAAGTCCTCCTTGTGCAACCGGGCCACCGGCGCCTGCCCGGTGAGGCACAGGATGGGGATCGAGTCGGCCCAGGCCGAGTACAGCCCGGTGATCATGTCGGTGCCGGCGGGCCCGGAGGTGCCGACGCAGACACCGATGTTCCCGGCGGCGGCGCGGGTGTAGCCCTCCGCCATGTGCGAGGCCCCCTCGACGTGCCGCGCGAGCACGTGGTCGATGCCGCCGTGGCGGCGCATCGCCGCGTAGAAGGGGTTGATCGCCGCTCCGGGCAGGCCGAACGCGTGCCGGATGCCCTCGCGGTCGAGGATCGCGACGGCCGCATCGATGGCGCTCATCCGAGGCATGGGCGTGCTCCTTCTCAGCTGGGAGGGCCGGCCGACCGGCCGGAGAGCTGCTCGACGAGGGTGAGCAGGGCGGAGTGGTCGAGGCCGCCGTCACCCCGCGCCTTCAGCGACGCCATGAGCTGGGCGACGAGCGCCCCGAGGGGGATCACCACACCGGCCTCGCGGGCGGCGGCGGTGAGGATGCCGAGGTCCTTGTCGTGCAGTTCGACGCGGAAGCCCGGGGTGAAGTCGCGGGCGAGCATCGTGTGGCCCTTACGGTCGAGCACGGTGCTGCCCGCGAGGCCGCCCGCCAGCACCTCGACGGCGGCCGCGGTGTTCACACCGTGCGCCTCGAGGAAGACGACGGCCTCGGCGACGAGCGCGATGTTGCCGGCCACGATGAGCTGGTTGGCCGCCTTGACGGTCTGCCCGGAGCCGTGCGGGCCGACGTGCACGATGGTGCGTCCGACGGCTTCCAGGACCGGCCGGGCGGCCTCGACGTCGGCGGCATCCCCGCCGACCATGATCGAGAGGGTGCCCTCCACCGCGCCCGGCTCGCCGCCGCTGACCGGGGCGTCGAGGACCCGGACGCCGCGCTCGCGGCCGGCCTCGGCGAGGCGGCGGGCGACGTCGGGGCGGATCGTGCTGGCGTCGATGTGCAGGGTGCCGGGCCGCGCGTTCGCGTAGATCCCGTCCGCACCCGTCCCGTCCTGGCCCAGCGCGACCGCCTCGACGTCCGGGGAGTCGGGCAGCATGGTGATCACGACGTCGGCCACGCGGACCGCCTCGGCCACGCTGCCGGCGCCGTGGCCACCCGCGTCCTGCAGCCGGCGCACCGGCTCGGGGCTGCGGTTGTAGCCCACGACGCGGTGACCCGCCTTGATCAGGTTGGCGGCCATCGGGCCGCCCATGATGCCGAGGCCGATGACGGCGACGGTGGTGGTCATGCCCTTCTCCTCTCCCGGGGCAGCCAGTCGAATGCGCCGGCGCTCGCGCCGGACGGCCTGTACTCCAGCCCGACCCAGCCGCCGTAGCCGGCGCGTTCCAGGTCGGTCAGCCAGCGGTCCAGCGGCAGCTCGCCGGTCCCGGGTTCGTTGCGGCCGGGGGCATCGGCGATCTGGACGTGGCCGACCGCGTCGGCGTGCTCGGCGATGGCCCGGTCGACGTCGTCGCCGTTAGTGGCCAGGTGGTACAGGTCGCAGAGGAACGCCACGTGGGACGCGCCCGCGGCGCGCACCCGGTCGACGACCGCGACGGCGTCCGCGGCGGTGCGCAGCGGGTAGGGCTTCGGGCCGCTCAACGGTTCGATCAGGACGGTCGCGCCGATCCGGGCGGCCGCGGCGGCGGCCTCGACGAGGTTCTGCGTGGCGAGCTCGTCCTGCTCCTGGGGGGAGACGTCCTCGGCCCGGTTGCCGTACAGCGCGTTGAACGCGCTCACCCCGAGCTGCTCCCCGATGCCCACGGCGACCGCGAGGTTGTCCAGGAACTGGGCGGACCGCTTGGGCAGCGACAGCACGCCGCAGTCGGCGCCGGCCAGGTCGCCGGCGAAGAAGTTGAGCCCCACCAGCTGCACGCCGGCGTCGCGGACCGCACCGACGAAGGCGTCGACCTCGCGGTCGGCGGGCACCGGCTCCTCGGGCCACGGCCACCAGAACTCGACGGCGTCGAACCCGGCCGCGCGGGCGGCCCCGGGGCGCTCCAGCAGCGGCAGTTCGGTGAACAGGATCGAGCAGTTGACCTCGTACCTGAGCTGATGAGGCATGCTCCCACTTCCGTCATTCGGAAAGCTCATTCTGCAATATGGAAGAGACTAGGATCGGGGTCGTAGACCGTCAAGAGGCGCGCCGGAGTCCCTGCTGGTAGTTTTCGCTTCGTGGAAGAAATCATCCGTGAGGCGGAGGAGTCGCGGCCCGCGAAGGTGCGCGACGTCAACAGCGTGCAGTCGGTGGACCGCGCGCTCGACCTGCTCGAGCTGATGGTCTCGGCCGGCGGGACCCTGGGGCTGTCCGAGCTGGCCGCCCGCTCCGGGCTGCCGCTGCCGACCATCCACCGGCTGGTCCGCACCATGGTCAACCGCGGCTACCTGCGTCAGGAGCCGTCGCGTCGCTACGCGCTCGGGCCGCGCCTGATCCCGCTCGGAGACGCGGCCGGGCGGATGCTCGGCACCTGGGCCCGGCCCCACCTCGACGCGCTGGTCCAGCAGGTGGGCGAGACCGCCAACCTCGCCATGCTCGAGGGCGATTCGGTCGTCTACGTCGCGCAGGTGCCCTCCCCGCACTCGATGCGGATGTTCACCGAGGTCGGCCGCCGCGTGCTGCCGCACTGCACCGGCGTGGGCAAGGCACTGCTGTCCACGCTCCCGGCAGACGAGATCCGCCAGATCGTCCGGCGCACCGGCATGCCCGCACAGACCGAGAAGACGATCACCACCCCGGACGACCTGCTGACCGAGCTCGGACGGATCCGGGAACGCGGCTACGCGATCGACGACGGCGAGCAGGAGATGGGCGTGCGCTGCGTCGCCGTCCCGGTCGGCGACTCCCCGCTGCCGGTGGCCATCTCCGTGTCCGGGCCGTCCGGACGGCTGACCACCGAGCGGGTGGCCGACGTCGGCCGGCTGCTGCTGCGGTCCGCGGACGAGCTGGCGGTCGCCCTGCGGGCGGAATCGCCGGCCTGACCCCGCTCGGCCGGTCATCGAGAACGGCATTGCGGTGGAGGTCCGGGCGGAGAACCGCGGTAACGCCGTTCTCGGTGTACGTCCGTCGTGGTCAACGGCCCTCCTTGTAGTCGCGCCACGATCCGGTCTCGGAGATGTCCGTGAGCGTCGGCGCGGCCCGATACACCCGGCGCAGCACCATCGCCAGGGCCCCCGAGCCGTCCTCGAGCTCGATGACGCCGAGCTCGAGGCCGTCGGGCTCGCCGGGCAGCAGCACCTCGCGCAGCTGCTCGTAGGGCATGTCGTAGACCTCGCCCACCACCCGTGCGCCACCGTCCCCGACGTACTCCAGGGCCGGGTACGCGTCGGCGACGGCGTGAAATCGGTACCTCGGCGCCGTCCGGGTCTTGGCGACCAGCGGGGCGTCACCGACCAGATGATGATCGGCCCCGCCGGCCATCGCCGTGCCGTTGAGGAACATCCTGGGCACCGCCGTCACGTCCCGGTGATGTACTCGGGGCGGACCGGGACCCGGGTCAGCGCCCGCCCCGTGGCCTGCCGGATCGCCGCCACCACCGCGGGGCCGGACGAGATCGTGGGTGGCTCCCCGACCCCCCGCAGCCCGTAGGGGGCGTGCGGGTCCGGGTACTCGAGGACCTCGATCCGCATCGGCGGCATGTCCAGGATCGTCGGGATCAGGTAGTCGGTGAACGACGGGTTCCGGATCTCACCGCCCTTCACCAGGATCTCCTCCATCACCGCCAGCCCCAGGCCCTGCCCGGTGCCGCCCTGGATCTGCCCGATCACCGCCTCCGGGTTGATCGCCTTGCCGACGTCCTGGGTGCAGGCCAGCTCGACGACCTTGACCAGCCCCAGCTCGACGTCGACGTCGACCACCGCACGGTGTGCGGCGAACGCGTACTGCACGTGCGCGAACCCCTGGCCGGCCTCCGGGTCGATCGGTTCGGTGGGCCGGTGCCGCCACTCGACGGTCTCCTCGATCACCTCGTCCCCCAGGATGTCGGCCAGCGCCCCGAGCACGCCCTGCCGGTCGCTCACCACCTTGCCGCCCTCCAGGCGCAGGTCGGCCACGGTGCGGCCGAGCCGCTGCTGCGCCAGGCCGAAGAGCTGCTCCCGGACCTGCTCGCAGGCCGCCTTGACGGCGCCACCGGTCATGTAGGTCTGCCGGGAGGCCGAGGTCGACCCGCCGGAGCCGACACCGGTGTCCTTCGGGTGCACCACCACCTCGTCCACGCCGAGCTCGGTGCGGCAGATCTGCTGCTCGATCGTGACCAGGCCCTGCCCGACCTCGGCCGCCGCGGTGTGCACGGTCACCGCCGGGGCGCCGCCGATCACCTCGAGCCGTACCCGGGCGGTGGAGTAGTCGTCGTAGCCCTCGGAGAAGCCGACGTTCTTGTAACCGACGGCGTACCCGACCCCGCGCACGACGCCCTCGCCGTGCGTGGTGTTGCCGACCCCGCCGGGCAGATCGCGCAGGTCCGGGGCCGTGCCGGCGCCGTGCTCCGGGGGCAGGGGCATCGCCTCCAGCCGGCGCAACAGCTCGGCCACCGGGGCCGGGCTGTCCACGATCTGGCCGGTCGGTGACTCCGAGCCCAGCTCCATCGCGTTGCGGCAGCGCAGTTCGACCGGATCCATACCCAGCGCGGCCGCGAGCTTGTCCATCTGCGCCTCGTAGCCGAAGGCGGCCTGCACCGAGCCGAAGCCGCGCATCGCGCCGCACGGCGGGTTGTTGGTGTAGACGCCGTAGGCGTCGACGTGCACGTTCGGCACCACGTACGGGCCGATGCCCATCGTGCCGCCGTTGCCCACCACCGCCGGGGTGCTGGAGGCGTAGGCCCCGCCGTCGAAGTAGATCTCGCACCTGACGTGGACGAGCTTCCCCTCGCGGGTGGCGCCGTGCTCGTAGCGCATCATCGCCGGGTGCCGGTGCACGTGGCCGAAGAACGACTCCTCCCGGTCGTAGACCATCTTCACCGGCCGCCCGGTGCGCAGCGCGAGCAGGCAGGCGTGCACGTGCATCGAGAGGTCCTCGCGGCCGCCGAACGCGCCGCCGACCCCGGCCAGGGTCAGCCGCACCTTCTCCAGGGGCAGCCCGAGCGCCGCGCAGACCTGCTTCTGATCCACGTGCAGCCACTGGGTGGACACGTACAGGTCGACCCCGCCGTCCTCGGCGGGCATCGCGAGGCCCGACTCCGGGCCGAGGAACGCCTGGTCCTGCATCCCGACCGTGTACTCGCCGGTGACCACCACGTCGGCGGTCGGTGCGGGCTCGCCCTTGCGGATCTTGAGGTGGCGGACGAGGTTGCCGTCCGGGTGGATGGGGGCGCTCTCCCGGCTCAGCCCGGACACCTCGGCCGGCTGATCGTGCACCTGGTTCCAGGTCGGGTGTCCGAGCGCGGCCATCGGGTCGGTGACCGGCTCCCACACGTCGTAGTCGACCCGGATCTTCTTGGCCGCCTGCCGGGCGATCTCCGGGTGGTCGGCGGCGACCAACGCGACCGGTTCACCCTGGTAGCGGACCACGCCCTCGGCGAGCACCGGCTGGTCGGACAGTTCCAGACCGCACACGTTCCTGCCCGGGACGTCCTCGGCGGTGAGCACCGCGTGCACGCCCGGAACGGCGAGCGCCTCGCCGATCTCGATCGACCGGATCCGGGCGTAGGGCCGCGGGCTGCGCAGCGTGACACCCCACAGCATGTCGTCGGTCCACAGGTCGCTGCCGTAGGCGAACTCGCCGGTCACCTTGAGCGCGGCGTCCGGCCGCTGGGCGTTCGCGCCCACGCCGCCGGTGGTCGGGCCCGCCAGCTCGCGCGGGGCGCCGGTAGGTGTTCGGGTGGGTGTGCTCATGAGGTGACTCCGGCTCGGGTGAGGAGGGTCTGATGGCTGCGACGGGCCGCGCAGGCCGACTCGGCCTCGTCGACGGTGACCACGCGGTCGCGTTCGACGACGGATCGTCCGTGGACCAGCAGCAGCTCCAGCGGGGGTGGCGCGCCCAGGACAAGGGCGGCCACCGGGTCGGCGATGTCGATGTGCGGCAGCGTGTCCAGCCGCCACACCGCCAGGTCGGCGAGCTTGCCCGGCTCCAGCGAGCCGATCTCGGCCTCGCGGCCCAGTACCCGGGCGCCGCCCATGGTGGCCATCTCGAGGGCGTCCATCACGGTCAGCGCCCGGGGGCCACCGCGGGCCCGGGCGAACAGCAGGGCGTGGCGCACCTCCTCGAGCAACGAGCCGGCCTCGTTGGACGCCGCCCCGTCGACGCCGAGCCCGACCGGGACACCGGCGTCGCGCAGGTCGCGGGTGCGGCAGATGCCCGCCCCCAGCCGCGCGTTGGACGACGGGCAGTGCGCCACCCCGGTGCGGGTCGCGGCCAGGGCGCGCACGGCCGGGTCGTCGAGGTGGATCGCGTGCGCCAGCCATACGTCCGGCCCCAGCCAGCCGAGGCTCTCCACGTACTCCACCGGGGAGCAACCGAAACGCTCCCGGCAGAACTCGTCCTCGTCGGCGGTCTCGGCGAGGTGCGTGTGCATCCGCACACCCCGGGCGCGGGCCAGTTCCGCGGACCGTCTGATCAGTTCACCGGTCGCCGAGAACGGCGAGCACGGCGCGACGACGATGCGCAGCATCGACTCCGGCGACGGATCGTGGAACCGGTCGATCGCGGTCTCGGTCGCGGTCAGGATCGCGTCGATGTCCTCCACGACGTCGTCCGGGGGCAGCCCGCCAGAGCTGTGCCCGAGGTCCATCGAACCCCGGCTCGGGTGGAACCGCAGACCGACCTCCGCCGCGGCCGCCACCTCTGCCCCGAGCAGGTCACCGCCGTCCCGGGGGAAGACGTAGTGGTGGTCGCTGGTCGTGGTGCACCCGGTGCGGGCCAGCCAGGCCATCGCGGCCCGCGCCGCCGCGTGCGTGATCTCGGCGTCGAGACCGGCCCACACGGGGTACAGCGCGGTCAGCCAGCCGAACAGGGTCTCGTCGACCGCGAGCCCGCGGGTCGCCCACTGGTAGAGGTGCTCGTGGGTGTTCACCAGACCGGGCGTGACCAGGCAGCCGGTGGCGTCCACCCACCGGGCACCCGGGGCGTCCGGCGCCGGACCGGGTCCGACGGCCACGATGTACGCGCCGTGGATCACGACGTGTCCGTCCTCGAACACCGTCCGGCCGGCGTCCACGGTCGCGACGGTGGCGCCTTCCAGCACGACGGTCCTCATGGCCCTGCCTCCGGCACCGCCATCCGGTCGGCCGCCAGCCGCACCGCGTCGAGGATCTTCTCGTAGCCGGTGCACCGACAGAGGTTCCCGGCCAGCGCCTCACGGATCTCGGCGTCCGACGGGCGTTGCGACGTCGCGAGCAGCGCGTGGGTCTGCACGAGCAGGCCGGGGGTGCAGAACCCGCACTGCACCGCGCCCGCCTCGACGAAGGCCTGCTGCACCGGGTGCAGGTCGGGGCCGTCGGCGAGGCCCTCGACGGTGCGCACGTCGCGGCCGCGCCCCTGCCCGGCCGCGACCAGGCACGAGCAGACCGGAACCTCGTCGAGGTAGACGGTGCACGAGCCGCACTCGCCCTGCTCGCAGGCGTTCTTCGAACCGGGCAGTCCCATCCGCTCCCGCAGCACGTAGAGCAGCGACTCGCCCTCCCACACGTCGTCCGCGGTCCGGTCGACGCCGTTGACGGTCATCTGGATGCGCATCGGATCTAGGCCCTTCCGTCGCTGGTGGAGGTGCGGTAGTCGTGCCAGGCCCAGGCCAGCGCCCGGCGGGCCATCACCGCCAGCGAGTGCAGGCGGTAGGCGGCGCTGCCCCGCACGTCGTCGATGGGCGAGGCGGCGTCACGGACCCGGCCGCCGAACTCGGTCGCGAGCGTCTCCGGCAGCTCCGCCCGGGAGTCCCACAGCCCCTCGTCGTCCAGGGCCGCGGAGAGGAAGTCCTCGGCTCCGTGCGCCCGGCGCGGTGTGGGCGCGGCCGAGCCGATACCGGTGCCGACGCGCCGGCGTTCGGGGTGCAGTGCCAGGCCGAAGGCCGACACCGCGATCACCATCGCGTTGCGGGTGCCGATCTTGCAGAACTGCTGCGGCCCGGTCGATGGGGCGATCAGGATCGCCGTGATGAGCTCGTCGCGGTCCAGCGCGTTGCGCTTGACCCCGGTGAAGAAGTCGGTGACCCGGATCTGCCGGGTGCCCCGCACCGAGGCGACCTCGACGACCGCATCGGCCGCGAGCAGTGCGGGGTGCGAGTCGCCGGCCGGGGAGGCGGCGCCGAGGTTGCCACCCACGGTCCCGCGGTTGCGGATCTGCGGCGAGCCGACCGTGCGGGCGGCCATCGCAAGGCCGGGCAGCCGGTCGGCCAGCTCGTCGATCACCCGGGTGTAGCTGACGCCGGCACCGAGCCGGATGTGCCCGTCCTCCGGCGCCCACTGTGCGAGCTCGTCCACCCGGTTCAGGTCCAGCAGCGCGGCGGGGCGGTGCTTGTCGAAGTTGAGCTCGACCATGACGTCGGTCCCACCGGCGATCGGCAGGGCGTGCGGATGCTCCGCCTTCGCCGCCAGGGCCTCGTCCAGAGTGGTCGGCTGGAGGAATTTCATCAGGTGTTCCCCGTTCTCAGGGTTGATGCTTCGGCCCTGACGAGCAGGCCTCAGGGTCGAGCGGGCCCTCAGTACTGGACCCGGTCGGCCTTGGCGAGCCAGGCCTCGAACGGGCGGATGGCGCCCGGGACATCCACGGCGGCGACCTCGGTCTTCCACTCCGACCGCTCGGTGGCGAACAGCCGGTAGAACTCCAGGTCGTCGAAGCCGCCGCGGGCGGCGTCGTAGCGGTCGGCGGCGTAGACGACGCGGTCGACCCGCGACCAGAGCGACGCGGCCAGGCACAACGGGCACGGCTCGCACGAGGCGTACAGCACCGTGCCGGCCAGGCTGAAGTCACCGCGCGCCCGGCAGGCCGCCCGGATCGCGACGACCTCGGCATGCGCGGTCGGGTCGTTGTCGCGGGTGACGCGGTTGACCCCCTGGCCCAGCACCGCCCCGCCCTCGACCACGACGGCCCCGAACGGGCCGCCGCCGTCGGCCACGTTGCCGACCGCGAGCCGCACGGCCTCGCTCAGCCAGCGCTCGTCGGTGCCGACCGTCGTCCCGGCGCTCACGACAGCCCCGCCACGGTCTGCCACGCCGGGCCTGCCGCGGGGGCGTCGTCGCGGGCCACGTTGCACTCGATCAGCCCGTACGGCCGGTCGTCGGCGTGGAACACCTCACCCGGGTTCTCCAGGCCGAAGGGACCCAGGTCGACGAGGAAGTGGTGCTTGTTCGGCGCCGAGAGCATGATCTCGGCGACCTCGGGGTGCGTGACGAGCACCGCCCGGCCCATCTCCCACAGCGTCTGCTGCAGCGCGAGGCTGTGCACCTCGGCGAACCGCGCGAGCAGTATCTGCCGGATGTCGGCGTAGGCCTTGCCCCAGTCGATGCCCCCGTCACCGCCGGTCCCGACGTAGCGCCACCGGGCGACCAGCGAGGTGGCCATGATCCGGTCGCCGGTCTCGCGCAGCGTGGTGTAGCCGTCACGCAGGTAGCCCCGGAACTCCGAACCGGTCGACTTGAGCACCATCAGGTCCTTGAGCCCGGAGACCACCCAGACCCGCTGGTCCGCGCCCGTGCCCTCCACCGTGACCTGGGTCGTCCGGACCTCCTGCCCGCTGCGCACGAACGTGTGCGGGTGCTCGGCCCCGGCGATGTTCACGCGGTTCCAGGCGTACTCCTCGACCACGACCCGCGCCCCATCGACGGGCTCGATGTCGTCGACGAAGTGCGTGGCCAGATCCAGCGCGTAGGTCTCGATCTCACCGAGGCCCTTCTCCTTGGCGTAGGCGTAGCAGGTGTTCTTCTGCGTGTCGGTCGGCAGCACACGTGCCTGGTCGCCGGTGGTGTGCGCGTCGGTGAAGTCCCCGCGCAGCGACGTCGAGACGTTGACGTCGCGGATCTCGTGGCGGTCGGTGTCGCGGTAGATCCGCACGACCCGGTTCTCCGCCTTGCCGTACTGGTTGGGTCCCAGAACGATGGACATCGGTCAACTCCCGCGGTACGTCGAGTAGGCGTAAGGACTGAGCAGCACCGGCACGTGGCAGTGCCGCTCCGGGCCGGGCAGGGCGAAGGTGACGGCGACCTCCGGGTAGAAGCCGCGCTGACCGGTGGCCGCGAAGTAGGCGCCGGTGTCGAGGACGAGCCGGTAGGTGCCCGCCTCGGCGGTGCCGGGGCCGAGGTCACGGGCCCGCCCGTCGGCGTCGGTGTGCGACTTGGCGAGGACGGCGATCACGTCCGAGCCGCCGTCGGACAGCCGCTCCAGGCGCACCGGCACCCCCGCCGCCGGTCTGCCGTGTGCGCTGTCGAGCACGTGCGTGGTCACGGCGCTGGTCACGTTCCCTCCTCCACCAGCCGGGCCAGCCGGCTCCTGTTGATCGCGGCCAGCTCCCGGCGGAGCACGGCCCGTTCGGTCTCGCTGTCGTTGGTGAGCCGGCGGTGCAGGTCGTCGAGGAGGTCCTCGGCGCTGCGTCCGGCTGCCGCGACCAGGTACACCTGGCCGAAGCGCTGCTCGTAGCGCTCGTTGCCGGTCGCGATGGCCCGCCGCGTCGCCGCGTCGGCCCGCCCGACGGCGGACTGCTCGCGGGCCGAGGCCGCGTCGCCGTCGCGGCGCTCCCCGATCCGGGGGTGGCCGTCGAGCGCGTCGTCGAGGTCGGCATCGGTCAGGTCGTCGAGCGCGCGGTCCGCGGCCTCGTAGAGCTCCGCCGGCGAGCCGTAGGGCCGGCCGGCTGCCAGCCGCTGCGCCCACCGGGGCGAGGAGCAGCAGGTCAGCAGCGCCCGCCGCGCCTCCTCCTCGGGCAGCGCGTTGAAGCGGTCGAGGCCGCCGGCCGGCGGGGCGTCCTGTGATGGGCGTCGGTGCATCAGTTCTGCAGGTTCTCGTAGCGCTGGGTGCGGGCGGTGTGGATCGGATTGGCGTCGGCCACCAGGTCGTCGAAGCGGTGGCCGGCGATCTTCGCGATCTCGATCAGTGCGGCGGCGTGCTCCTGCGTGGGCGAGTTGTGCAGCCGGGTCCGCCCCTGCTGCAGGATCTGGTTGCGGTCGCGCACGTCCCGGACGCAGACGATCAGCGGGAAGCCGAACTTCGACTCGTACTCCGAGGTCAGCTCCCGGAACTCCTCGTGGTCCTCGTCGGCGAGCCGGGTGAGCCCCACGGCCTCCTGGTCCCGGGCGGACATCTCCCCGGCCTCGCCCTCGGCGACGGCCTGCGACCCCAGCGCCGGGTAGTGGGTCATGAGATCGCGCTGCTGCTCGGGTGTCGCCCCGAACAGCGCGTCCTGGAACGCCGTGCGCAGGGCGTGCGTGTCGGTGAACGGGCGCTGCGCGTAGGCGTTCTCGACCGCCCAGGTGGGGCCCTGGAAGATCTTGCCGAAGGCCCGGACGAAATCGTCCTTGCTCATCTCGTTGACCTGCGAGAGCCGGATGTCGCCGTGCCCCGGGGTCCCTGCGACCGCGGGCCCGCGGCTCCTGCCCACGTGGTGGAACACGACGTTGAGCAGGATCGCCGTGAGACTGCCCAGCGTGATGCCGCTGCCCAGGATGATCTGCGCCCACGGGGGCACGGCCTTGGCGATGTCGGGCTGGGCGGTGACCAGCAGGGCCAGCCCGAGGCTGGTGCCGACGATGACGATGTTGCGGTGGTCGTTGAAGTCGACCTTGGCCAGGGTCTGGACGCCGACCACCGCGACCGTGGCGAACATCGCGAGGGCGGCGCCGCCGAGGACCGGGTGCGGGATGCCGGCGACGATCGCGCCCGCCTTGGGCAGCAGGCCCAGGATGATCATGAAGAGGCCGGCGGCCGCGACGACGTAGCGGCTCTTGACTCGGGTCAGCCGGACCAGCCCGACGTTCTCGGCGAAGCAGGTGTAGGGGAAGGAGTTGAGGATGCCGCCGAGCGTGGTGGCGAGCCCGTCCGCCCGCAACGCGCGAGCGATGTCGTCCTTGCCGACCTTCTTGTCGACGATCTCCGCGGTGGCGAAGACGTCACCCGTGGTCTCCACCGCGGTGATCATCATGACGACGATCATCGAGATGACCGCGGCGACGCTGAACTGCGGCCAGCCGAAGTAGAACGGCGTCGTGACGCCGACCCAGGCGGACTCGCCGACGGCGGAGAAGTGCGCGTCGCCGAGCGCCCAGGCGACCAGCGTGCCGACGACCAGGCCGACCAGGACCGCGATCGTGGCCATGAACCCGCGGAAGACGCGCTGGATGAGCACGATCAGCGCCAGGGTGCCCAGCGCGTAGGCCAGGTACCTGCCGTTGGTCGGGTCCGGGGACGAGCCACCGCCGACGGCGTCGAGTGCCGCGACCGGCAGCAGGGCGATTCCGATGATCGTGATCACCGTGCCGGTGACGACCGGCGGGAAGAACCGGATCAGGCGCCCGAAGTACGGCGCGATGAGGAAGGTGAACAGGCCGGCCACGATGACCGCGCCGTAGATGACCACCAGCCCCTGGGTCCCGCCGCCGGCAGCGAGCCCGATCGCGATCATCGGGGACACGGCGGTGAACGTGACGCCCTGCAGCAGGGGCAGCTTCACGCCGACCTTCCAGAAGCCGACCGACTGGATGATCGACGCGATGCCGCAGGTGAAGAGGTCGGCGTTGATCAGGTGCACCAGTTGCTGGTCGGTGAGGCCGATGGCGCCCGCCAGCAGGATCGGCACGATGACCGCTCCGGCGTAGAAGGCCAGCACGTGCTGGACGCCGTAGACCGCCAGCTTGCCGGGAGGAAGGAGCTCGTCGACCGGGTGCTTGCGTTTGCGGCGCGGAGTCGGCGCGCTGACCGATCGGGCCATGATGTCACCTCAGGGGGTTGGAGCCTCGACTCTTCCGCTATGCGGAATTACTTTTTCTTATTGCGAGAAGGCTAGGAGGACCCCCGGCGGTCGTCAAGGATTTTCCGTGAGATTGGTCACGTGGCGTGCGCGCCATCGAGGCGGCTCCGCCACATGGGGCAACGACGCTGGGTGAATCGGCCGGTGCGGCGGCGGGAGCGCACCGGCCGCCCGCCCGGGCCGGCATCGAGCCGGCGGCCTCCCGCTGCAGCTCGGCGCGCTGGTGATGGCCACGAACATGACCATCGGGATGTCGCTGTGGATGCGCTACCGCGGGCACGGCTGGAGGAGCATCACCGAGATGGGGGCGTCGATGTACATCCCGTTCATCGTGTTGTTCGTGCCGATGTGATGGAGCCTGATCTCCGGCCACCGCGCGCGGCGGGGTCAACCGGCGGTGTCGCCGAAGTCCTCCGGGGACACCTCGTCGATGAACTGCCGGAACTCCCGCAGCTGGTCGGCCGGCGGGGCGTCCCCGCCGTGCGGGAACAGTTCGGCGATGGGCTGCCCGACCTCGTCGAGGACCGCCTCGTGCACCGCGATCGGGAGCCCGTCGCGAACGGCGACCGCCAGGGCGTCGCTGGGCCGCGCGGGAATGCGGGTGTCCTGGTCGAACACCAGATCGGCCAGGAAGACGCCGTCGCGCAGTTCGGTGATCTCCACCCCCTCCAGGCTGCGGCCCAGCCCGTGCACGATCGGCCCGATCAGATCCTGGGTCAGCGGCGGGTCGCCGTCTGCGCGCGGCCCGAACGCGATCACCTCGGCCTGGGCGGGCCGCAGGAACACCGGGACGCAGCGCTCCCCGTCGATCTCGCCGAGCAGGAGCACCGGCTCCCGGGTTCGGGCGTGGACGATCAACCTCAGCACCCGCATCGCACGCATTCGTCACCCCGATTGGTCCGAAAAGTCCGGGTGCCGGTCTCCGGCACCGGCGGCGCCGTGCCCGAACGCGATCTCACATCCCGTGCTGCACCGGCAGCAGGCCGCGGTCGACGGCCTTCACCAGGGCCTGGTGGTCGGCTTCGGTCTGATCGGCGTAGGCGCGGGCGAAGCGGCACAAGGCGATGTCGAGCTTGTCCGAGGAACCGGCGTAACCCGCGATCATGGACGCGCCGCTCGTGCGGGCATGCCCCTTGGCGAGCAGGTGGCCCACGATGCCGGCGTAGTCGGTGAGAGCGGCGGCGTCGATCGAGTCGAGAGCGACCGAGCCCTTCATGTTGCGGAACTGCCGCACGTAGTACTGGCGCCCGTCCACGGTGGTCCATCCGAGCAGCGGGTCGCTGACGGTCTGCAGGGCCTGCTGGTACTCGACGACCCGCTGGCCCTGATGCGCGTGCCAGGCCGAGTCGCCGTGCACGAACCGCGCCAGGACCGACCGCCGGGCCTGCTTGAGCTGCAGGAAGACCACGTCCTCGGGGCTGCTGCCCTCGAGCAGCGCGACGTAGGCACGCAACCCGACGCTGCCCACGCCGACGACCTTGTGCGCGATGTCGACCAACGTGTAACCCCCGAGCGCGCGCCGCCAGTGCGGGGCGAGGGTCGCCAGGTAGTCGTCGAGCCCGGCCGCGATCCGGTCGGCCTCGGCCGGGGCGACCCGGGTGATCAGCGGCGGTTCCTCGACGATACGCCGGCGGCCTTCGAGCTCCTCGGTGAACCGGGGCAGGGCACGGTCGCTGGTGCGCCTCCGGGCCCGTTTCGTGGCACGCTCGATCTCGGCGCGCAGCGAGGCGTCCGAGGTGGTCTCGTGCAACCGGTCCACGTCGAGGCGCTGGTAGGACCGCGAGAGCAGCGGCTGGTCGGCGAGCTCGCGGACCTCGTTGCGATACGCGGCGACGCAGGAGGCGACCGCGGCCCCGCAGCCGTCCTCGCTCGCCCCGTTCTGCCGCCCGGCCACCCAGATGCTGCTCACGAGCCGGCGCAGGTCCCACTCCCAGGCACCGGGGTGGGCCTCGTCGAAGTCGTTGAGGTCGATGACGAGATCCCGCTCGGGGGAGGCGTAGAAGCCGAAGTTGCCCAGGTGCGCGTCACCGCACACGACCGGGGTTATCCCGGTCGCCGGCAGCCGGGCGACGTCCTCGGCCATCACGATCGCGGTCCCGCGCAGGAACCCGTACGGGGAGGCGACCATCCGGCCGACCCGGATCGGCACGAGCCCGTCCACTCGCCCCTCGTGCGACTCCATGATCAGCTGAACCGGGTCCGGCCGGCCGGGCGGTGACCGCCAGTCGGCCAGCGCCGAACGCGGCACCCGCTTGCGCAGGCCACGTCCGATCTCGTACCGCTCCGCGCGCGAGACGGAGCGGCGACGCAGCGACGCGTAGGTCCCGCCGTCGGCATCGGCCAGCACGACGTGGCCACTCGGGGAGGCGAGTTGATCGGTCATGTCGGCACCCGGATCTGTCGTGCGGACCGTGATCGACGATCCTACGTGCAAGATCGCGGTACGGCGAGGCGAGCGGACCACCGGCGTGCGGCCGACGGCACGTCGCGCCGCCGGTCCGTGCCGGGTGCCCCGTGCGTACCGGTTCAGTCGGCCGGCGGGCCCGGCACGTACTCGGCGCGCTCGTCGACGGCCCGGTAGAGCTGCAGGCCGATGGGGTCACGCATCTCCTCGGCCACGTGCGCCAGCAGCCCGGCGGTCCGGGCGAGCAGCGCGAAGCCACGCGCCAGCTCCGGCGAGAACCCGAGATCGGCCAGTGCCGCGCCGCAGACCCCCGCGCCGTTGACGGGGAGGGTGCGGCCCAGCACCTCGGGGTGCACCCGCTCGACCGCGGCGAGCAGCGACAGGTGCGGTCCCAGCACTCCTTCCCGGGCGGCGATCTCGTAGATCACGGGGGTGCGCGGATCGCCCTCCTTGTGGACCGGGTGGCCGAGGCCCGGGATCGTCTGCCGGCGCTCCCGGTACTGCCGCAGCAGCTGCATGGCGCGGGCGTCGTAGTCCGATTCGTCGCGCAGTTCGGCGGCGCCGGCGAGGCCGTCGGCGAGGAAGCGGGCGACGTCCTCGGTCACCCCGAGGAACCGCGACCCGCCCCCGAGCAGTCCACTCGCGACGGCGCCCTGGATGGACTCGGGCGCGCTGGTCAGCGTCATCCGCGACGCGATGACCATCGGGGTCAGGCCGTGATCGGTCAGGGCGACGAGCACCGCGTTGAACAGCGCGCTCTCGCCGTCGGACGGCCGGCGTCCGGCGACCATCCAGAAGGCCAGTTCGCCGAACGACACCTTCCCCATCAGGTCGCCGGCCACATCCTGGCCCATCAACCGGATGTGGTGCAGGTCGGACGTGCCGAGGCCGGTGCGGTACGTACTGCTCATCAAGGGCTCCTGCGTTCGATCGGCTGAGGGGTGCGGCGGACCGTCACAACGCGCCGTCCGCCCGGAGCGCCTGCGGCTCGGGGCCGCCGAGTCCGAGCAGGTCGCGGTAGATCTCGTCGTGGTGCCGGCCGAGCTCCGGCCCCGGCCGGCCGGCACGCCCGCCTCCTGCATGCAGGTGAGGACGTCGCCGCGGTCGCGTGCCCGGGTCCGGTGCGAGATCAGGACATCGAGCTCCTCCTGCTTCGCACCGCGCGCCTGATGGGGCGCGAACCGGGGAGCGCCGGACAGCTCCGGTCGCCCGATCGCCTGGCAGGAGCGGTGGAACACCGTGTCCCGATCGGCCCCGATCCGCACGTCCGAACCGGCCCGGCCGGTCCGATCCGGACCGTTCCCGGCGTTTCCCGGACACCGTCCTTTCCGGCAGCAGCGCCTCCATCAAGGCGAGCACGGCCTCGTAGATCGCGCAGTCGACCACCTGGCCGCGCCCGGTGCACTCCCGCGCCTGCAGCGCCATGGCCGCGCCCAGGGCCGCGAAGGTCCCGGCCAGGGAGTCCCCGAGCGAGACCCTGACCAGGTCCTGCCCCTGCGGGGTGCGGAGGTTGCACGGGCCGGCGTCGAGCGTCCCGGCCTCGATCACCCGGATGCCGGACAGCGGCCGATCGGCGGTCGTCACGGATCTCCCGCCGAGCCGGACCCGGCGGCGGCATCCGCGGTCGGGTCCCGGCGCAGGTCGGTCCGCCGCAGCGTCACCCGCGCGGCCCGGATGTGGGCGCGCATCGTGGACTCCGCCCAGTCCCCGTCGCCCGCGATGAGCGCCTCGAGGATGTCGCGGTGCTGAGCGAAGCTGCGGGCCAGCTCCTCCCGGGTGTAGTGGTGGAACGTCTCGCGGACCAGCGGCCCCTGGATCAGCACCGGGAGGATGTTGAGGAGCAGCTGGCGGTTGCCGGCCGCCCGGTGCACAGCGGCGTGGAAGGTCAGGTTGAGCTGCGTGAGACGCCGGCAGTGCTGCTCCCCCTCCTCGTCGAGCAGCCGCTCCATCTCCGTGCACAACGCGTCGAGCCGGGCGAACTCCGCCGCGTCGAGCGCACCGCACCGGGCGGCCCGCCGGGCCGCGTAACCCTCGAGCATGACGCGCAGGTCGTAGATGTCGTCGAGGTCTTCCGCGCCCCACCCGACGACCATCGCGCCGCGGTTCGGCTGGATCTCGACGAAACCTTCGGCCTGCAGCCGGCGCAGCGCCTCGCGTACCGGCGTCCGGCTCACCCCGGTGCTCAGCGCGACGTCCTCCTCGCGCAACCAGGTCCCGGCCGGGTACAGACCGGCTGCGATGCCGTCCTGCATGGCCTTGTAGGCCACCGCGGCCGCTCTCGCCATGGGGCTCCTCATGTCGGCGGCTCGACGGGTCGCCCGTGCGGGCGGGCCGGCCCGGTCACCGCGCACCCCGACGGCGCTCGCTGCGGATCACTCGCCACCCATCGCGCGCAGCATCATCTCCAGCACCGCCTGGTCCGGGCACGGTGGCGGCTCGGCCCCGGCCAGGTTGCCGAGCATGTCGAACGCCTGTGCCACCGAGGCGCCGCTGATCACCGCGCTGTGCCCCGACGCGATGGTCGTCATGCCGTGGGCGCGGACCTGGCGGACGCACCGGGCGTACTTCTTCTTCTGGACCATGCTCAGCCACGGCGAGAGCGCGTGCAGGCCGAACATCACCATCCCGCCCCACCACGCCTCCGGGTCCAGGTCGGCGACGTCGCCGACCGGCGACGCGCCGGGACCACCCGGCACCGGCGACGCGAAGGCGTCGGCCGCCCAGTAGACGCCGGTGCTCGTGTCGAACAGCCCGCGTGTGGCGGGCGAGTCGTAGACCGGTGGCCGGACCGCGACCAGCGTGCGGTCGCCGGCGTCGAAGGACTCGCCGTCGTTGACCCAGCGGCAGCGGTTGAGATCGAAGTCGTAGGCGTTGGCGAACCGCTCCACGAGCGTCCAGCTGCAGACCAGGGTGGCGTTCGGACAGGCGTCCATGACCTGGGCCAGGTTGCCGGTGTGGTCGGAGTCGTCGTGGGTGAGGAACACCCAGCGCACGTCCTGCGGTTCGACGAGGCCGAAGACGTCCTGCAGCCACGCCTCCCGGTTCCGCGCCGAGCCGGTGTCGACGATGATCGGCTCGGCCCCCTGGATGACCATGGAATTGAGGTAGACCGAGAGGGGCTGGCCGAGCGCGTGCTGGACGTCCTGGATGAGATGGGTTCCCGGAGCGATCTTCCTGGGCGCCAGGTGCACGCGGACGTCGTCGTCGGCGAGGGTCATGGTCTCGACCTCCGAATTCCTGAAGTGGACCGGAGCGGGAGCCGCTCAGGCCGGGGTCAGCTGTTCGAGATCGGTCTCCCCGCTGGTCCGATCGGTCGGAAGCTGCTTCTTGGCGATCTTCTGGGTCTCGGTCAGCGGCCAGGCGTCCACGAACTCGACGTAGCGCGGCCGCTTGTACGGCGGCAGCCGGTGCTCGCACCAGTCCCGCAGTTCCTCCGGCGTCACCGCGGCCCCCGGCCGGAGCATCACGAAGGCCTTGACGTCCTCCTCGGTGAGCGGCGACGGCACGCCGATCACCGCGCTGGAGGACACCGCGGGATGGGCGTCGATGACGATCTCGACGTCCGCCGGGGACAGGTTCTCCCCGCGGCGGCGGATCATCTCCTTCATCCGGCCGGCGAAGTAGTGGTTGCCGTGCTCGTCGCGGAAGGCCAGGTCACCGGTGTGCAGCCAGCCGTCGCGCAGCACCGCGGCCGACTCCTCGGGCATGTTGTGGTAACCCGGGGTGGTAGCGGGATTGCGCAGCAGCAGCTCGCCGGGCTCGCCGACCGGAACGTCCGCGCCGGTCGCGTCGACGATCCGCGACTCGTTGATGGTGCCCAGCCTCGGGTGCTGCCGCGGCCGCCCCATCGACCCGTACGCCGTGGGCTCGTCGATCGGCACGATGAGGCCGTAGGGGGTCTCGGACAGCGCGTAGCCGATCACCAGACGCAGGCCGAAGCGGTCCTCGATCTCGCGGTGCCGCTCCTCCTTCGGCGCGGGCGCCGAGTAGCAGAACCGCAGCGAGTGGTCCCGCTCGGCGGGCGACGGCTCGCGCTCCATCAGGATCTCGACCATGGCGCCGATGGCGTTGAACACCGTCGCGCCGTAGTCCTTCGCGGTCTGCCAGAACGTGCTGGCCGAGAAGTGCGGCAGCAGGGCCAGCCCCGCGCCGCACCCGTACGACCCGAGCGTGGAGTAGGCCTGGGCGTTGAGATGTGACAGCGGCAGCGTCGTGAGCAGCACGTCGTCGGCGGTGAGACCCAGCCAGTACGGGTAGCCCTCGGCGGCCATCGTGTACATGCCGTGGGTCTCGATGATGAACTTCGGGCGGCCGGTGCTGCCCGAGCTCTGGATGTAGGACGCCGGCTGGCCGGGCGTACAGACCGCGGGCTCGGCGGGCTCGGCCAGGCACAGCGTCGCCACGTCCACCGCGGCCACCGAGTCGGGCACCGGCATCCCGGCAGGGCCGACGACCAGGGTCGCCCCGGTCTCCTCGACCACCGCGCCGAGTTCGGACTCCGCGGCCTTCGGGTTCATCGCAACGCTGACCGCCCCGGTCAGCACCACGCCCAGCCAGGCCCGCAGGAACTCCAGGCCGTTGGGCAGCACGATGACCACCCGGTCCCCCGGCGCGACACCGCGCTCGCGCAGCCCACCGGCGCAGCGACGGGCATCGGCGTACATCTCGGCCCGGGTGGCGGAGCCGTCGGGGGTGCGGCACCAGGGGATGTCCGGCCAGCGCCGCGCGCCCTGCTCGAGGAACTCCGGCAGCGTCAGCACCTCGCCCACGCCGCTGTCCATCGTCTCGTCGGTGGTCCTCATCCGTTTCCTCCGTGGGTCCGCGCCGGAAGCGGTGTCGCGCTACAGCAGGGGCGAGTTGGGCTCCAGCCCACACAGCGCGCGCCCGTAGAACTCCAGGCCACTCGTCGGCGACATGATCGCGTGCACCTTGAGCGCGGCGGCGTCCCGCGCGATCCGCTGCATGGGCGAGCTGCGATGGATCGCCGACGCGCCGGACGCGGCCCGCAGGATCTCCACCGCCTCGGAGTACAGCTGGGTCGCGTACGCAACCTGCGCCCACAGCTGTGCGTGCTCACCGACCGCGTACGCCGACCCCTCCGCGGCGTGCCGGTCGACGATGTCGGCGACCTCGAAGGTCAGGTGGTCGGCCGCCCGGATCCGCATCGCGGCCTCGGCAGCCTGGTGGTGACGGATCGGGGCCTGGCTCTGGTCCCCGTAGGTGGTGTAGGTGATCGGCCGCCCCGGCAGCCGCTCGAGGAACAGGTCCAGCGCCGCCTTGGCCACCCCCGGGAAGCCCAGCGAGCCGGTGGTCAGGATCGTCGAGATGATCGGCGTCCGGTACAACGGCGAGTCCGCGTTGCGGACGGTCTTGAACCGGCCCTCCTTGGCGTCGCCGAAGTGCATCATCCGCTCGGCGGGGACGTAGATGTCCTCCCCGATCACGGTGTTGCTGCCGGTTCCGCACAGGCCGCTGGTCTGCCAGTCGTCGACGATCGTCATGCCCTCGTAGGGCACGAGGAACATGCCGAATCCGGGTGCTTCGGACTCCGGGTCGATGACAGCGCTGCGGATCGCCCACTTCGCGTGCGCGCAGCCGGTGTTGAACGGCCAGCGCCCGCTGAGCCGGTACCCGTCCCCGTCGGAGATCGCGACGGTCCCGCCGAGGGGGAACGACACGGTGATCCGGACGTCGGGGTCGGCACCGAAGATCTCGTCCTGCACCTCGTCGGGGAACAGCGAGGCGAACAGTGTCCCGTCGCTCCACAGACCCGAGACCCATGCGGTGGACGAGCAGCCCTTGCCCAGCTCGCTGTAGACGGCGACCTTCGTGTGCGTGTCGGCCTCGTAGCCACCGAATCGGCGGGGAAGGGTGAGCTTCAGCAGGCCGGCGTCGACCAGGGCGTCGACGTTCTCCTTCGGGAGCCGGCCCTCGTTCTCGCAGCGCTCGGCGTTCTGTCGGAGCAGGGGGACCAGCGCAGCCGCACGCGCGACGAGCTCCTCCCGCGTCGGCGATGTGGTCGTATGCGAACTGCCGGCGGTCATCGTGCTCATGGGAGGTCCTCCACTTCGTCGGGGAGTCGCCGCAGGGGTCGGCAGGGTGGCCGGCCGGGGCGCCGCCGACCGGCTCGGGTCCCCGGAGGCCGGGGACCCGAGCTGACGACCGCGATGCCGGGTGGGATCAGATGGTGAAGAACAGCTTGCGGAAGTTGTCGATCGCGGCCTGGTCGCCGCTGGCCTGGCCACCCTGCAGACGCTGGTAGACGTCCAGGCAGAACTCGTGGCAGGGGAAGGTGAACGACGCGTCGGCCCTTTCCGGCGCACCGGGGGCGAAGGTCAGCGCCCCGTCGGCGATCCGCACCGTCCAGTGCTCGTCGTCGGTCGTGGAGATCTGGACGTCCACGGTGAGGTCCAGGCCCTCGGCCAGCTCGGGGGCGAAGCAGATCTGCATCAGGCCGAACATGAAGGGCACCAGGGTGTCCGACGCCTCGAGGTCGACGAACGCCTCCTTGCCCAGCGCCTTGCGCAGGTCCCAGTTGTGCACCGAGTAGTCCATCAACTGGAACGCCGCCATCATGAACGCCGGGACCGGGCCGACCCACTTGTGCGGGACCAGGCGGCCGGCCCACTCGTCCTCGGTGAGCCGGTCGAAGTAGGAGAACAGCAGCTCGGTGCAGGCGTCGAGGCGGCCGAGGACTTCCCACCGGTAGACGTCGCGGTACTCCAGCGCGCTCTTGCCGAGGCCTTCCCCGTAGGCCCGCATACCGCGCGGCTCCTCGGTCGGCCAGCCGTACTCGCCCTGCTTGAAGTAGCCCAGGTAGCAGTACGCGGCGTCCAGGAGGTGCCCGGCCATGTCCCGGACCTCCCACATGTCACAGGGTGTCTGGGCGTGCCACTCCTGCTCGCTGGCGGCCACGAGCATGTCGAAGGCCTGCTTGTACTCCTGGCGGATCAACCGGATCAGGGTGTCCTTGCCGGCGTACTGGGTGACGTCGACGCGGGCGGGCGGGGAAGAGGTTGTCGTCATTGAGAACTCCTCACGGGGAACGGGGCCCGGATACGGGTGCGCGGGCGGGTCTCGTCAGGTGCCGGCGGCCACGGACGGGACCGGCGCCTTGTCCTCGAACAGCGGCTCGGCCTCGAGGTCCCGCTTCCAGACGGAGAACTCGAGCGAGATGCCGTTGGGGTCGGTGCAGTACAGCGACCGGATGAACCCGTGGTCCACGAGGTCGCTGGCGTCGATCCCGTGATCCCGCAACGAGGACTGCAGCTTGTCCAGGTCGGCGTCGGAGTCCACGGCGATCGAGACGTGGTCGAACAGGATGCCGGAGGCCGGGACGCCCGAGTCCTTCCGCGGCGGGAGCTCCACGTCCTTCCACTCGAAGAACGCCAGGGTGCTGCCGGGGCCCAGGCTGAAGAAGTAGTGCCGGTGCGGGTACTCCGCGTCGGGATCACCGGTCGTCCCGATCAGCTTCATCCCGACCACGTCCCGGTAGAACCGGACCGTCTTGTCCATGTCGTCGGTCACCAACGCGAGATGGTTGACGCCTCGATACGCGACCACTGCCCACGTTCCCTTCTGCTCGTTGCCACCCGTCGGCCACCCGGTTCACGAGACGTGGTCGACCGTCACGCCGATCTGGCGCAGCCAGGAATCACGGTCGAACAGGGTCCGTACCGTGATCACCTCTTCGCCTCTGGTCCGCACCAGCACGGCGCCCGGGACCTCGAAGCGCTCACCGGTGCCGTTGTATGCGATATCCCGCCATGTGAGCCGGCCCGTGAAGCTCCCGGTGAAGGCGACCTCCGCCAGAACCGCCCCGTTGTCCGCCGCGACCGGGCCCGAGACCACCGGCATCGACAGGTCGGGGAACGACGACATCGTGCGCTGGAAGTGGGCCACGGCAGCGTCTCTGGACTGCACGGGTACCGGCCGGAACAGCGAGTGCACCGTGACGTCCGGGGCCAGCACCGCGCCCAGTTCGACGAGATCACAGCTCTCGTGCGCGGCATACCACCGGTCGAACACCCGGAGCGCCAGGTCTTCGTGAGTCACCGTCACCGACGCCCCCGGTTGTATACGATCTGATAGCGTGGACGTTAGCGGGATCACTAATCCGCGTCAACGACGCGAGCAGCGGAATGCCCTGGACGTGGCTCGGCCACCCGGCCCGCGCACGGGCCCGCGGCGACTCGGTGTGGAGGTGCGGGTGCACAGCAGATGCCACGACGGCCCGGCGGATCCGGGTCCATGCTGAGCGCGGACGGGCCGGCGATCGTCGGCATCGGCGAGGAGCTCACCCGCGACGCGGGAGGCCGCAGCGGCCTCGAACTGCAGGCCGGCGCGGTGCGCGCGGCCGTCGCGGACGCCGGGCTGAGCCTGGCGGACGTGGACGCCGTCTACGCGCTGCCGCCCTACTCCGACGCCCACTCCATGTTCGCGCTGACCCTGGCCGAGCACCTCGGCGTCCGCGGCAGCGCCGCGGTCACCGTGGACGCCGGCGGGACGGTCTCCCCGATCACCATGCTCCTGCAGGCCGCGCTGGCGATCCGGCACGGCGCGCACGGCACCGCGGTCTGCGTGTTCGGTGAGGCGGCGCGGACCGGGCGGCGGCACACCGGGACCGGCTGGACACTCGGCGCGGCCATGGGCACCGAGGAGTTCGAGGAGCCGTTCGGCGCGGTCGGTTTCGTGGTGCCCTACGCCCTGCTCGCCTCCCGCTACCTTCACGAGTACGGGGCGACGCGCAGCGCCTTCGCGGCCGTCGCGATGAGCGCGCGGCAGCACGCGGCGTTGCATCCCCTGGCGCTGATGCGGGACCGGCCGATGACCGCGCACGACTACGACGACGCGCCGATGGTCTCGGACCCGCTGTGCCTGCTGGACTGCTCGGTGATCGCCGACGGCGCCGGGGCCGTGGTCGTCTGCGCCGCCGACCAGGCCCGCGACCTGGTTCATCCGCCGGTCACCCTGGCCGGGATCGGGACGTCGGTGACGCACAAGAACGTCAACCAGCTGCCGCCGTTGTCCGCGCTCGGCATGCGGGAGGCGGCCGACAAGGCCTACCGCGGCAGCGGGCTGACGGCCGGCGACATCGACGTGGCCCTGGTTCACGACGCCTTCACGGTCTCGACCCTGCTGACGGTCGAGGGCCTCGGGCTCTGCGGTGCGGGTGAGGGTGCGGACTACGCGCGCGAGGGCGGGCTCGACCTCGGCGGGCCCTGCCCGGTCAACCCTCATGGTGGGCTGCTCTCCCAGGGCCATCTGGGCGGGATCCTGCACCTGACGGAGGCGGTCGTCCAGCTCCGGGGCACAGCGGGGCCACGCCAGGTCCCCGGGGCCCGGGTGGCCGCGGTCGCCGGCAACGGAGCCGTGTTCGGCACGTGCGGGGTGCTGCTGCTGAGCGGGGCGGACCGGTGAGCGGGACCGCCCCCCAGCGCATGGCGGGCAAGCCCGTTCCCGAGCCCTCGGTCACCTCACGGCCTTTCTGGGAGGGGTGTGCCGCCGGGGAACTGCGGCTGCCGCGCTGCCGCGCCTGCGACGGCGTGCACTTCTACCCCCGTTCCGCGTGCCCGGCCTGCGGCGGCACCGATCTGGACTGGGTCCGCTCGGCGGGCACCGGCACCGTCTACGCCACGACCGTCGTGCACCGCTCGTTCTGGGGTGACGCGTGGGCCGACGACGTCCCCTACAACGTCGCGATGATCGAGCTCGACGAGGGCGTGCGCATGGTGTCGGCGGTTGTGGGCGTGCCCGCCGACCAGGTGCACATCGGCATGCGGGTCGGCGTGACCTTCGTACCCCGCGGGGATACTCACCTGCCGTTCTTCGAGCGGCGTTAGTGTTCGTCAACGACGGATTGCGGGTCGGCGAAGGGAATCGATGATGCGCGCGGCCGCCGTGGCCTACCAGGCCATACAATGCGGCATCACCGAAGGCGACTACCCGCCGGGCAGCTGGATCCGGGAGGACGAGGTGGCGGCCCGGGCCGGGGTCAGCCGAACGCCCGTGCGGGAGGCGCTGCGCAAGCTGCACTCCGAGGGCATCGTCGAGCTCCTGCCCAATCGCGGCGCGGTCGTCGTCGGCTGGACCTCGCACGACCTCGACGACATCTTCGACCTGCGGATGATGCTCGAGGGCTACGCCGTCCGACGGGTGGTCGAGGCCCCGAGGGGCGACATCGACCTCCCCGCGCTGAACGCGATGTGCACCGAGATGGAGCAGTTGCTCGACCAGGGCGGCACCGCGAACCACGACCGCATCGGCGAGCTCGCCGTGGCGTTTCACAGCGCGCTGCACCGGGCGTCGGGGAACCGGCAGCTGATGAGCATCCTCCCCGGACTCAACCAGGTCCCGCTCGTGCACACCGCCAACCGGCAGCGCACGCACGAGCAGCTGGCCCGGAGCCTGACCCAGCACCGCGAGATCCTCGAGGCGATCACCGCCGGCGACGCCGACTGGGCCGAGGCGGTCATGCGTGCCCACGTCCGAGCCGCCCGGGCCGCCCTGCGCACCGAGGATTCACGGCCGGCCGACGTGCCGGCGCGCGAGGCCTGACGGCGCGCGGCGCCTGCTTGTCAGGGCGCCGCCCTGGGCGGCGGCCGACCGGCCCGCCCACGCGCTCCGGCGTGGACGGGCCCCGTCGCTCCGCTACAGGAACGGCGTGTCGGGCTCCAGACCGCACAGGGCGCGCCCGTAATGCTCGATCCCCGTCGTCGGCATCATGACGGCGTGGGTCGCGAGGGCCTGCGCGTCGCGGGCCACCAGCTGGATCGCCTGGCTCTCATGAATGCCGGTCGCGCCACTCGCCCCGCGGAGGATCTCGACGGCCTCGGCGAACAGCCGGTTCGAGTAGGACACCATGCCCCACAACAGGGGACGCTCCTCGGGACCGTAGGGCTCACCGCTCGCGGCGTGCCGATCGACGATGTCGGCCGCCTCGAGCATCAGATGATCGCCGGCCCTGATCTTCATTGCGGCCTCGGCGACCTGGTGGTGGGTGACGGCGGCGTCGCTGCGCTGCAGGTAGCCGGTGTAGGCGATCGGCCCCCGCGTCGGGAGCCGCTCCAGGAACAGCTCCATGGCCGCCTTCGCCAGGCCGGGAAAGGTGGACCCGCCGCTGGTGAGGATGTAGGGGATGGCCGGGATGCGGTAGAGCGGCGAGTTCTTGTTGATCTCGCTGCGGTAGATCCCCTCCTTGGCCTCGGCCATGCGCAGCATCCGCTGCTCGGGGACGTGGACGTTCTCTCCGCGGACCGTGTTGCTCCCGGTGCCCCGCAGGCCACTGACGTACCAGTCGTCCTCGATCGTCAGCTCCGAGTACGGCATGAGGAACATGCACACCTCGGGTTGCCCCGGCTCCAGCTCGACGACGGCCGGCTCGGCCACCCACTGCGCATCCAGGCAGCCGCTGTTGAAGGGCCACCGGCCGGAGACGGAGAACCCGTCACCCTGCCGGACCGCCGTGGCGGTCGGGATCAGCGTCGCCGTGCACTTGACGTCCGGGTCCGCGAAGACCTCGTCCTGCACCTGGTCGGGGAACAGCGAGACGATGAAGGCGGCGTCCTCGTAGAGGGTCGTGACCCAGGCGGTGGACCCGCAGCCCCGGGCCAGCTCGCCGAGCACCTGGACCTTCGTCCGGGTGTCGATCTCGAACCCGCCGTAGCGACGCGGACGGGTCAGCTGCAGGAGGCCTGCTTCCTTGAGTGCCTGCAGGTTCTCCTTCGGCACCCGGCGCTCCTCGTGGCACCGGCGGGCGTTGGCCCGCAGCAGCGGAACGAGGTCGGCGGCCCGCTGCACCAGCTCCTCGCGCGTCGGCACCGCGCTGGAGGGTTGAGCCGCCGGGGCATCAGCAACAGTCGTCATGTCCGTCCCTTCTGGACCGGCCGAGACCGGGAGCGCCGAACAGTTCTGATTGCATCCAATTCCGAAGTGCAGTGACGCCATCGTCTTGCCCTACTGCTGGATGTACGGATCCATCCGGCTTCAGACTCCGGAAGTTGTATACGATCGCGGACTGTAGCGACCGTCACACACGGCGTCAACGCTCGGCGGGGCGAGGACGGGCAGGACCGCCCGATGGGTGCGTTCGCTGCCCACCGCGGCCGCGGGCGGGCGCAGAACGGCACGGCGACGACATGCGCCGACGGCGCGCCGGCCGATCAGAACGGGCGGCCGACCTCGTAACTGCCGTCGTCGGACGTGATGGTGACCGGGACGCTCGAGGTGGTCCCGTCGATCGTCGCCGAGCAGAAGAGCGTGAGGTGCAGGATCGCCGGCACACCGGACGGACAGGTCACATTCGTGACCCCACTGATCCGGAAGTCACGGGTGAGCGCTCTGCGGACGTCGTCCTGGACGACCACCGGATCGAGCGGCGACCCCGACCCGGCGGACGCAGCGGAGATCTCGGGCGCGGGCGAACCCACGACCGCGACGGTGCACCCCGTCAGCACCATCGATCCGGCCAGCAGGACACCCTGGGCGAACGCGTTCGCGCGCATGGCGGCTCCCCGCTTCGACAGCGGACGACCAGTCTGGCACGCCGGCCCGGTCCGGAGGGTCCGCGTTCGCCGGCGCCCGATCGAGGTCCCGTTGCCCGGACGACCCCTAGACTCTCGCCATGTCGACGGGGGGCGGAGCTCCCGGCTCCATGAGTGACCGGTTACGTCGGATCGAGGCGGTGACGGACACCGCGCTCGCTCACCTCGACGTCGAGGACCTCCTGACCGAGCTGCTCGACCGGGTACGCGACCTCCTCGACGTCGACACCGCAGCCGTGCTCCTGTTCGACCCCACCGCGCGCGTCCTCGTCGCGACCGCGGCCCGGGGCATCGAGGAAGAGGTCCGGCAAGGGGTGCGTATCCCGCTCGGGAAAGGGTTCGCCGGCCGCATCGCGACCGAGAAGCGACCGGTGATCACCGAGAAGGTCGACCATGCCCACGTGCTCAACCCGATCCTGCGGGACAAGGGCATTCACTCGCTGCTCGGCGTTCCGCTGCTGATCGGCAGCACGGTGATCGGTGTCCTGCACGTCGGGACGCTGTCCACCCGTCACTTCACCGACGAGGACAGCCTGCTGCTGCAGCTCGTAGCCGACCGGGTCGCCCTGGCCACCCACGCCCGCACCATGCAGATCGAACAGGCGGTGGCGACGACGCTGCAGCGCAGCCTGCTGCCCGCGGAGCTACCCACCGTCCCGGGTCTCGAGTTCGCCGCCCGCTACGTCGCCGGCGGCGACGGCGAGGTGGGCGGCGACTGGTACGACGTGTTCGGCCTCCCGTCCGGCTGGCTGTGCATCGTGGTCGGAGATGTCGTCGGGCGCGGTCTCTGCGCTGCCGCCACCATGGGACGGCTGCGCAGCGCGCTGCGCGCGTACGCCCTGGAATGCACGGACCCCGCCCATCTGCTCGACAAGCTCGACCAGCAGATGCGGCACTTCGAGCCCGACACGATGGCGACCGTCCTCTGCGCGATGGTGGAACCGTCCTGCGAGCAGCTGCACCTGTCCTCGGCGGGCCACCCGCCACCGGTGTCGGTCCGCCCCGGCCTGCCTGCCGCGGTACTCGAACTGCCGATCGACCTGCCGGCAGGGGTCGACGCGGGGCGCCCGCGGCACACGAGCACCATGGCCTTCCCACCGGGAACGGACATCTGCCTCTACACCGACGGTCTGATCGAACGCCGGGGCAGCCCGCTCGATGCGGGCCTCGAACGTCTGCGCAGGTCGGTGTTCGCGGGCCCGGCCGAGTCGGTGTGCGCCGCCGTCATGTCCGAGCTACTGGGCGCCGACCACCCCATCGACGACGTCGCCGTCCTCGTGCTGCGCCGGCAGGACCGCGCGGAGATGGGCCCGCTGCACCTCCGGATGCCGGCGGTGCCGGTGTCGCTGGGGCTCATCCGGGCCGCGGTCCGCCGCTGGTTGACGGGCACCGGGGCGGACACCGACGAGATCGCCGGTCTCCTCGTGGCGGTCGGCGAGGCGTGCGCCAACGTCGTCGAGCACGCCTACGGCCCGGGCGGCGGCACGGTGGACGTGCACATGACGATCCAGCCGCCGGACGTGGTCGCCACGATCCGCGATACGGGCCGGTGGCGAGCACCTCGGGGGCAGGTCCGCGGCCGCGGGATCACCCTCATGCGCGGGCTCAGCGACGACGTGCGGATCGAGCAGACCGGAGCCGGTACCCACGTCGTGATCCGTGCCGCCCTCGCCTCACAGGGGCCCCGGTGACGCAGGCGACCGTCGCCGCACACCGCATCCACGACACTGCGGTGCGCATCGCGATCTCCGGTGAGATCGATCTGGCGAACGCGGACGTCGTCCAGCGCCGGATCCTCGGGGTGATCACCAACCAGCTGACCGAGGTCTCGGTCGACCTCAGCGGAGTCACCTACATCGACAGTGCCGGCCTGCGGGTGCTGCTCAGGCTCGGGACCCGGCTCGAGACGCTGCAGATCGCTCTCGAGCTGCTAGTGCCGCCGGATTCGCCGACCCGAAGGGTGATCGAGCTGTCGGGGATGGGAGAGGTTGCCTCCGTGCGGCCCACCCCGGACTGAGGCCGCAGCCGCGCGTGCTTCGGCGCGGAGCGCGGCGAGCGCCTGCTCGACACCGTCGAACATCTCGAACAGGCTGACCGTCCCCGAGGCATCGAACGTGCGGGCCCCGGTCCGCGAAGCGCCGACGAGACAGAACCCGATGTCGACCTCCCCCGCGCGGTACGCCGCGCGAACCAGGACGCTTATTCCGGCCGCGGAGAGGTAGGTCAGCCGCGAGACGTCCAGGAACACCACCCCTGCTGCGGACGACAGGAGACTCACCAGGAGCCGCTCCAGCTGCGGCGCGGTCAGGACGTCGAGCTCCCCCACCAGCCGCACGACCTGCACTCGGGGCGTCAGCCTGTCGACGGTGGCGGTGAACAGCTGCTGCTGCCCCGTGATCTGAACCCGACCGGGCCCGGCGCGCGGCCTCTCGGCGTCGCTGCTGCCCGTCATGCTTTCCTCCGACCCTCGCTCGACACTGGCGACACGAGGTCGCCGACCCACAGATCCAGGACCCGCTCGGCACGGGAGGCCGGATCGGTAGCAAGCCTGACCTCGGTGGCTCGGGCATGCACCGGCCTGACAGGTCGATACGACCGGGCCTTCTCGGCCTCGGGCGCACGATTCCGGAACGTCGCCCCTGATCGGTGACGAGGCCTGACGGGGCCGGCGCCGGTGGCCGTCGGTTTCCCGTCCCGACCGGCTACAGCGGCCGGCTCACCTCAGCATCGGCCGACGTCGGACCGCTCCAGGTGCTCGGTCAGAGCCTGGTTGACGGCCTCGGGCCGCTCGGCGTTCACCAGACGGGCGGCGCCCGGCACGACGGTGAAGGCCGCCCCGGGGATGCCGTCGGCGATCACTTGCACCATCTCCACCGGGGTGGCCGGGCCGTCGGCTCCGGCGATCACCAGGGTCGGCACGGTGATCCGGGCCAGCTGGTCACGGACGTCGAACTCGCCGATGGCCTCGCAGCAACCTGCGTAACCCCCGGGAGGTGGCGCGCAGCATGTCCAGCAGGCAACGCCAGGACGTCACCGGCCCTCCTCGGGCTACTCCTCGAGTCGCAGCGGCAGCCCGAAGAGCGGGAACAGCCTCTCGGCGTCGAGGAACGCGTTGAAACCGAGGAGCCGGTCGCCCGAGAACTCGAGGACCTGCAGAGAGAACGGCTCGTGCCGGCCTCCAGGGCCGCTGGGCCGGTACTGCCCGAACGCCGGTAGACCATTCGCCGAGGCCGGGACGAGGCGTGAGCCGCGGCATTCGGCCCCGGGACCGACCCACCACCGGCGGATGTCGGCAGGCCCGCGCAGCCACAGGTCGTAGGGCGGCATCGACAAGGTGGCGTCCTCGTGCAGCAGGGCGACCAGCGCCTCGATGTCGTACCGCGCGAAGGCGTCCGCGTATCGGGCCAGGAGCTCCTGGAATTCGCCGTCGGGCAGCTGAATCCGCTCGGATGTGCTGAGGTCACGGGCCGACAGCGTCGCCCGGGCTCGCTGGAGCGCGCTGTTGACCGACGCGACCGTGGCGCCGAGCAGCTCGGCGACCTCCGCCGCGCTCCATTGCAGGACCTCTCGCAAGATCAGCACCGCGCGCTGCCGGGGCGGCAGGTGCTGCAGCGCCGCCACGAAGGCGAGGCGGATCGACTCTCGCGACACCGCCAGCTCGGCCGGGTCGGCCCCCGCCGGCAGAACCCGGCTGTCGGGGATCGGCTGGATCCACGTGGCCTCGGCGCGTGGCGGACCCAGCGGCGTCTCCGACGACGACGCGGGACCCAGGTCCATGGGGCGGGCGCGGCGCTGGCTGCCCTCCAGCATCGTCAGGCACACGTTGGTGGCGATGCGGTACAACCACGACCGAAGTGCCGAACGGCCCTCGAAGCGGTCGAAACCGCGCCAGGCGCGCACCAGCGTCTCCTGGACGGCGTCCTCCGCGTCGAAGGCCGACCCGAGCATCCGGTAGCAGTAGGCGGTCAGCTCCACCCGATGCCGTTCGAGCCGGAGCTCCACGCCCCCGGCCTCACCGGTCACCGTGCTCTGGACCGCGCTATCCGCGGCTTCGAGATCAGTCATCCTCTTCGGCCTCTCCGCCTCGGCGCCAGCGCGACGACTGCTGGATGACGGCCATCGTAAGGGGGCGAACCGACAATTCCGGAAGCCCGAGAAATGAGGGATCAAGGTGGATCATGGGCGCTCGACGGCGACAGGGTGGCCGGTGATGACGGCGGCATCCAGCCGCTGGGCTCGGGTATCGGGCTCCGGCGGACGGCAGGTGACCGGAGCCGACGCCGCAACGAGGTAATCGCCGCTCGACCGATGAGTCCGCACCACGGCCCCGGTCTACACAACTCCCGGATCCGGTTTCGGATCCGGTGGCCGACGAGAGAAATGAGACGCCTGGTGGCCACCAAGATCTTCGTCAACCTCCCCGTGAAGGACCTCAGCAGGTCGATCGACTTCTTCACCGCACTCGGATTCTCGTTCGATCAGCAGTTCACGGATGAGAACGCCGGCTGCCTGGTCATCAGCGACGACATCTACGCCATGCTGCTGACCGAGCCGTTCTTCAAGTCGTTCACGAAGAAGGACGTCGCCGACGCCACGAAGAGCACCGAGGCGATCCTGGGCCTCGGGGTCGAGAGCCGGGAGCGCGTCAACGAGCTGGCGGACAAGGCCCTCGCAGCGGGCGGGCAGCCCGCGAACGACACGAACGACCAGGGCTTCATGTACGGACGGAGCTTCCAGGACCCCGACGGTCACATCTGGGAGGTCTTCTACATGGATATGGCCGCGGTCACGGGATGACCGCCGCGCCGCTCGCCGTGGCGTGACCGCGGCGGCAGCCAGACGCCACGACGAACTCGCCCGCGGGGCTGCATCGTCCGAAGATGCAGTCCCGCGGGCGCGTCGGTGCTCGATGTCTCAGACGACCTCGTTGAGCTTCCCGGTGGCGACGTCGAACACGAACCCGCGGATCGAGTCCTTGTTCGGGACGAACGGGTTCGCCCTGATCCGAGCGATCGACTGCCGCACGTCGTCGTCGACGTCGGGGAAGGCCTCGGCGGCCCATTCGGGCTTGATTCCGGTTTCGGTCTGGATCTGCTGCCTGAACCCGTCATCGGTGAAGGTCAGCATGCCGCAGTCGGTGTGGTGGATCAGGATGATCTCCGTCGTGCCCAGCAGCCGCTGGCTGATCGCCAGCGACCGGATCTCGTCGTCGGTGACGACACCGCCCGCGTTGCGGATGACGTGCGCCTCGCCCTCGTCGAGCCCGAGGATGCGGTAGACGTCGAGCCGCGCGTCCATGCACGCCACGACGGCGACATGCTTGGCGGGCGGGAGCGGCAGCGGCCCGGAGAAGGTCTCGGCGTAGCGGGCGTTGTTGGCGAGCAGTTCGTCCGTGACGGACATGGTTCTCTCCCGTGGGATGGGTGCTTCGAATCGCGGGCAGGCGCCCACGACACGTGGAACGCTGCAAGGCCGCGCGGCGACCGCGGCGTGGAGAGGTCGTGGCCGCGCTACGCGGCCGGGCGACAGAACTCGTCGAACTGCATGATGCGGCGGCTGGGCCAGAAGGGCTCGAGCCAGATGCGCATCACGGCATCAGTCAACCGTGCAGGACCGATGGGAGCAAGGGGACGCAGCCTGCGGTCCACCGCACGGGTGGCCCGGTGCGGGTAAAGCCCGCCATCGCCGGGCGGAGGTCTCGGCCGCCCTGCTGTGGCGCGGGGTCAGTCGTCGCGTCGCTCCCGCGCCTCCGCCTCCGCCTCCGCCGAGTCGTCCGCGGTACCTGGGTTGGGCGGCTGGGGTTCGGGCGGTGGCCCCGGCAGGTCGCCGTGACCGGTCACGGTCGCCTGGTCCAGCAGGTCCGCGATGAAACCCTTCTCCCCGGCGGTCCCGCCGCCCGCCACCCCGTCCCCGCCGTCGGTCTCGTCGCTCGCCGCTGCGTCGTCGCGAGCGGTGCCGCGGTCGGTGTCGCGGTCGGTGTCGCGGTCGGGCCGTTCGTCCGGGCCCGCTGTCTCGTCCGGAAGCTCCATGTGCCCACGATGGACCGGTCCGGCCCGCGGCGCACGACGAGAGCTCCGCTGGTCGCGGGCGTTCCCGCTGGTCGGGCGCGTCCTGCGCCGGACCCGGAGTCGACCGGGCCCCCGGCTCCGGTCGGTGCGCCGCCCGAGAACCGGCCGCCGTCGGGTCCCGGCCCATCGGCCGCTGTGCGCTCGCCCGGGGTGAGGTCGGGCCCGGCGCACCCGGCGGCGAGGTGCGCTGGACCGGCGAGAGGAAGCAGAGGCCGGATTCCGGTCCGCGGCCCCCGACGCCGCCTGGTGGCCCGACGGCACCGTCGCGCCACCAGGGCACTGACTCTCGCTCCCCGGGCCCGGCGCACGAGGTACGCCGGGGTGGGTGTGGGCGGCAGGCTCAGGCGACCTCGCGACGCAGGCTGCGCACCACACCCGCGGCCAGGGGCAGCCCGACCCAGACGGCGAGGGCCACCAGCGTCGGCGCGACGACGCCCGTCAGGTCGAACCGGCTGATCGCGGTGAAGGCGCCGAACACGTCGAGCCACCGGGCGGCGTCGCCGAGCAGGACGGGGGCGGCGGCGGCCCAGATCACGGGGGCGACGAAGTAGAGGACCAGGGCCGCGGCGGTTTGCTGCAGCAGCGCACCGAAGGCGGCGCCCATCACGACGTTGCAGGCCACCGAGACGACCCCACCGCCGAGCGTGCGCCCGACCTCCGTCCAGACGGCCCCGTGGCCGGTGGCCAGGCCGCCCGCGAGGGTGGCGACGGCGGCGATCCCGGCCACCACCAGCACCACACCGGCGCTGAGCCCGACCGCCGCGAGGAACTTCGCCGCGATGACACGACCGCGCCGCGGCACCAGGGTGAAGGTGGCCAGGGCGGTGCGCTGGGTCCACTCCGCCGTCATGGCGAGCACCCCGACGACCGGCAGCAGCAGTTGCACCCCGGTCAGGGCGGTGCCGAAGAAGCGGCTGAAATCCGCCGGCTCGTCCGCGGCGTTGACGAGCCGATACACCAGTGCGGCGACCGCGGCGCCGACGACGAGCAGCAGCAGCCAGCGTCCGGCACGGGTGTCGACGGTCTTGCGCAGCTCGATCGCGACGAGCCGGGCCAACGAGGTGGGGCGGCCGGCGACGGCGTGGTCGCGGGACGTGGCCTCGGCGGACGGGTGACCGGTCGTGGTCATGCGGCGTTCTCCTGGCTGGGGTGGGTGGTGCGGGCGAAGAACCAGTTCTCGAGGCCGCGCTCGGTGTCGCGCAGCTCGAGAAGGACCTGGCCGGACGCGGCGGCGGCCCGGCCGACGGCGGCGGCGTCGGCGTCGACGTGCAGAGCTCCGTCGGGACGGGAGGTCGGGGTGAGCCCGGCGGACAACAGGGCCGCCCGGAGTCCGGCGGGGTCGAGACCGCGGACAACGACGCCGGACCCGGCGAGCAGTTCGGTGAGCGCCCCTTGCGCGACGACGCGGCCGCCCCTGATCGCGACCAACCGGTCCACGGTGGCCTCCACCTCGGAGAGCAGGTGGCTGGACAGCAGCACGGTGCCGCCGCCCGCGGCGAACTCCTGCAGCAGACCGCGCATCCACCGGATGCCTTCCGGGTCGAGGCCGTTCGCCGGCTCGTCCAGAACGAGGACGCTCGGATCGCCCAGCAGCGCCTGTGCGATGCCGAGACGCTGGCGCATCCCGAGGGAGTAGGCCCCGACGCGCTGCGCCGCGGCCGCGCCGAGGCCGACGCGCTCGAGCATCGCGTCGGCACGCGCGGCGGGCACCCCGAGTACCGAGGCGGCGAGCCGGAGGGTCTCGCGTCCGGTCCGGCCGGCGTGCTGCGCGGACGCGTCGAGCATGACGCCGATGGTGCGGCCCGGGTTGGGCAGGTCACGGTAGCGACGGCCGCCGACGGTCGCGGATCCGGACGTGGGCGGGGTCAGCCCGACGAGCATGCGCAGGGTCGTGGACTTGCCGGCGCCGTTCGGCCCGAGGAAGCCGGTGATGGTCCCGGGTGTACAGCGGAAGCCGACACCGTCCACGGCGAGGGTGCGCCGGTAGCGCTTGGTGAGGTCGTGTACGTCGATCATGTCGGTGAGCGTCGTCGCGCAGAGGACCTGGTGGCATCGGCATGTGGTCGGCGGCAGGGGGCGACGAAAGTCGGTACCGCCCGCGGCTGCGGTCGACGATCGTCGGACGTGTCCGCCCCACCTTCCTGCTTACGCTGCAACGGTGACCCCGACCCCCGCCCGGCGCCCGTGGTGGAGCCGCCACCGCGAGCGGCTCACCGACACCGTCCTGAGCGGTGTGCTGGTGCTCGCGACCGTGTCGCTGCTGCTCGGGGCCGCCCCGCCCGCGCAGATGTGGCGGTACGCGCTGCTGACCGCGGCGGTCGCGGTCGCCATGTGGTGGCGCCGCCGCTTCCCGCTGGGGGTCGCCGTGGGCGCGGTCGTCGCCGTGGCGCTGGGCGCGTCGGAGTTCTCGGTGGCCGCGGCGCTGTTCACGCTCGCCATCCGGCGCCGCGATCGCGTGCTCGCCCTGGTGGCGGCGGCGTCGACCGCGGCGCTCACCGTCGCGTGGGTGCAGGTGATGCGGCCCCCGGGCGTGGTCAGCGGGCTCGTCGGCATGACGGTGACGCTGGGCATCTTCGTGGGACTGCCGCTGGCGGTGGGCGCCTACGTGGGGATCCGGCGCGACCTGGTCGCCTCGTTGCGCGAGCGGGCCGAACGCGCCGAGGCCGAGCAGCAGCTGCGCGGTGAGCAGGCGCGGCTGTCCGAGCGCTCACGCATCGCCCGCGAGATGCACGACGTGCTCGCCCACCGGATCTCGCTGGTGGCGCTGCACGCGGGCGGGCTCGAGGTGAACCCGTCGTCCCCGCCCGAACAGGTGGAGCGCACCGCCGGCCTGATCGGCGACCACGCCCGCCGGGCGCTCGACGACCTGCGCGGCGTCCTGGGTGTGCTCCGCGCGGACGCCGGCGAGGACCGCGCGGACGGGGCCGATCTGATCCCGCAGCCGACCTTGTCCGGTGTGCCGCGCCTGGTCGAGGCCAGCAGGCAGGCGGGCGTGCCGGCGACGCTCGACGTCGACCTGTCGGCCGAACCTCCCGATCTCGTCGGGCGCACCGTCTACCGAGTGGTGCAGGAGGGCCTGACCAACGTCCACAAGCACGCCCTCGGCGCCACGGTCGCCGTGCGGGTGCACGGGTCCCCGGGTGAGAAGCTCGTGGTGGAGCTGCGCAACGCCCGGGCGGTGGGCAGCGAGCTCGGCGGGCGCCCCGTCGGCGGCGCCGGGGTGGGGCTGCTCGGGCTACGGGAGCGCGTGCACCTGATCGGCGGCACGTTCGAGGCCGGCGAGGACGTCCACGGCGGGTTCGCCGTCCGCGCGTGCCTGCCGTGGCCGGCATGACGCGCGGGGACGGCGCGCGCTCCGCGGGCGCTGCGCGCAGGGACGACGCGCCCTCCGCGGGCTCCACGCGCGTGCTGATCGTCGACGACGACGCACTGGTGCGGGCCGGCCTGACGATGATCCTCGGCAGCGCGGAGAACCTGGAGATCGTCGGCGAGGCCGCCGACGGTGACGAGGCGGTCGAGGCGGTGCGCCGCCACCGGCCGGACGTGGTGCTCATGGACATCCGCATGCCCCGCATGGACGGCCTCGCCGCCACGCAGGCGCTCACCGCGCTCTCCACGCCGCCCCGGGTCGTCGTCCTGACCACGTTCGACCTCGACGACTACGTGTTCCGCGCCCTGCAGGCCGGGGCCAGCGGGTTCCTGCTCAAGGACACCCCACCACGCCGGCTGGTGGAGGCCGTGCAGGTCGTGGCCGCGGGGGAGGCGATGCTCTCGCCGTCGGTCACCGGCCGGCTCATCCAGCACTTCGCCGCGACCGGCGGTGACACCCGCCGCCGGAACGCCCGCGACCGGCTCGCCGTGCTCACCGAGCGCGAGCGCGAGGTGCTCGTCGCGGTCGCCCGTGGGTGCAGCAACGCCGAGATCGGCCGCGAGCTGTACCTCAGCGAGGCCACCGTCAAGGCCCACGTGTCCCGGCTGCTCACCAAGCTCGACGCCACCAACCGTGTGCAGGTCGCGATTCTCGCCCATGACGCCGGACTGCTCGGCGACTGACCACTCGCCGCGCCGCCCGCCCCGAAGGAGAGACGATGACGACCACGGTCGACGACGGCACCGCCGCACGGCTGGACACGCTGCGTGAGGATCTCCGGTTCCGCACCGGGCGCGGTTCGAGCGCCTTGCTCGGCGGCGCCCTGCTGTGGACCGCGTTCGGCGTCCTCGGCTCGGTTCTGCCGGTGGGTCCGGGGCGCAGTCTGGCTTACCTCGTGGGCGCCGGGGCGCTGTTCCCGATCAGCCTGCTCCTGGCCTGGCTACGCGAGCTGGACCCGTTCGCCCAGGGGAACCCTGACCGGGCCCGTGCAGCAGGCCTGCCGGCGCCGTGCGAGGTCGACCGGAGCTACGCCGGAGGCCACGGGATGCGCTGTCCCGGCGTCATCTCGATCATCTCGACGGCATCGAGCCCCAGGGAGTCCAGAGCATCACGAAACGCAGCGGGGGCTCGCCGCGACCCGGGAGTGACTCCGTAGTGCATGGGGATGACCCGGCCGACGCCGAGCAGGCGGGTGGCTGCCGCCGCCTCCAGAGGCCCCATGGTGTGGTGGTCCCCGATGGGAAGCATGGCGACATCGGGCCGATGGATCTCGTGGATCAACCGCATGCCGGAGAAGGCGGCCGTGTCCCCGGCGTGATAGATCCGGCTCCCGTCGGAGAACCCGACGACGAAACCCGCCGCGAGGCCGACATAGGCGAACGGGTCCTCATCCACGCTGGAGCTGTGCGCAGCCGGCGTCATCGTCACCTCGACGCCTTCGAGGTGCACGATGCCGCCGATGTTCATGGTCTGGATGTTCGTGAGGCCCTTCGAGCCCAGCCATTTCCCCAACTCGACGATCGTGGCGATCCGCGGGGACCGTTCTTCGGCGACGGCGAAGATGTCGCCGAGATGATCGTGATGGCCGTGCGTGACCAGAATCAGGTCGACCGCCCCCACATCCTTCCTCTCATCGGGGCAAAGCGGGTTGCCGTAGGTCCACGGATCGATCAGAACGGTCTTCGACTCCGGAGTGGTGAACGTGAACGTGGACTGCCCCAGGTAGGTGATCTGAACCGCGTTCCGGGTGGCCGGCGTCTGCTCCATCTCCTGTGCCCTCCCATCGCACGTGGGTCCCGGCGTCGTGGTGGGGTACCCAGCACCCCGACAGGACGAGGACGGGAGCAGAACGTGGCCGAACAGAACGAGGCCAAGGACGAAGGCGGTGTGCGCACCGGGCCTGCCACCTCGAAATCACTGAAGTACGCCGAGGTGATCACGTCCCCCGACCAGCTCGGGGAGGCACCTGCCGGCGAGACCCTGGTCACCACGAACCACGAGGTGATCCGCAAGTGGGCCGAGGAACGCGAGGCGCAGCCCGCCACGGTGCCGGACACCGAGCACGGCGACCATCTCGGGGTGCTCACGTTCGACTTCCCCGGCTACGGCGGGGAGAACCTGCGCCATGTCAGCTGGGACGAATGGTTCCGCACCTTCGACGAGCGCGGGCTCAACTTCATCTTCCAGGAGAAGAAGAAGGACGGTACGCCGAGCAACTTCTTCCGGCTGGAGAACCCCGAGCGCGAGAACGCCTGAATCCGTGGCACCGATGCCGGCCGCCCGGACGACCGCGGCGTGATCGCCGGAGAAGGAACTCCGGTCACGTACGCTTCGCTCCCGCTCGACGCAGGACGAGCATGCCCTCCGGCCCGAGGTCGACCCGCGCCCCGAAGCCTCGGCTGACGCGGTCGAGAACCGTCCGGAGCCACGCCGCGTCTGCGTCCGAGGCATGCCGGAGCCGCATCTGCCGGGCCTGCATGGGCGCCATGTGCAGCCGGACCAGATTGCCGGTGTCCGGATCGACCGAGACGAAGTACAGCAACCGAAGGTCGTCCCGGTACTTCGCATGGCCGGTGATGCCCTCGTAGTCGTCGATCAGGTCGCCGCAGCCGTAGAGGATCAGCTTGTCGCGGTAGACCTCGATCGGGCGGGGATGGTGCGAGGAATGGCCGTGCACGACGTCGACACCGGCGTCGACGAGCCGGTGGGCGAAGCGGATCTGCTGCCGGGGGATGTCGTAGCCCCAGTTGGATCCCCAATGGATGGAGGCGACGACGATGTCGCCGGTGCCCTTCAGCCGCCGTACCCGGCCTACGACCTGGGCCGCCGCCGCGTCGGAGAGCACGGGTAGGAATCCGACGCCTGCCCGATCCCCGGTCGCCGCCCAGCCTGCCGGAATGCCGCTGGACTCCGTCCCGAACGAGAAGACGAGCACCCGGCCACCCCCGCCGATCGGCAGTCCGGCGGGTCGCCAGGCCTCCGTCGCGTCCCGGCCCGCGCCTGTCGCCGGCAGCCGCGCACCGGCCAGCGCGTCGAGCGTCTCCTGCAGCCCCCGGTACCCGAAGTCCAGAACGTGGTTGTTCGCCAGCACGCAGACGCCGGGCCGGGCCGCGGAGAGGCAGGGGAGATTCGCCGGGCTCATCCGATAGTGCACGGCCTTCCCCGGCGCGAAGTCATCGCTTCGCGTGATGCTCGTTTCCAGGTTCACCACTCGGGCATCGGCCGCGACCTCGTCGAGCACGGGCAGGGCATCGCCCCACGGCCAGGCGAAGTCGACCGGACGCGGGATCGAGCCGTTCACCGCCTGCGCCAACGTGACATAGCCGCGGGCATCCCGGATGGACGCCTCCTGCAGGGCCGGGTCGCCGGGGTGCGGCAGGATCTGGTCGACACCGCGACCGAGCATCACGTCGCCGCAGAGGAACATCGTCACCAGACCATCGCGCATGGATTCCCGCCGGTGCGGTCAGGTGGTGGCCGGGCCTGGGAGTCCCGCCCTGTCCGGCACGACCCGGCTCAACCCGCGCAGCCACGGTTCCGGCGGATCGGGCCACCAGCGGCCGGACGGCAGCCGGGAGAGGATGTCGCGCACGGCCGCCGCGCTCGCCGGGGACGGGACGACCCGGCTCGGCGAGGCGCCTGCCAGCACCCCGAGCCACCAGTGCTTGAGCGTCCCGGGCAGGGAGTCGGGGTCGAGGACGACGTAGTAGTCCGGGAGCAGCGCCTCGCCGTCGCGCAGCGCCGCGAGCACGGCTTCCACCGCGACCTCGACCGTGCCCGGCGGGCGCTCGCCGTCGAAGAAGCCGGTCCAGGCGGAGGCGACGCCGGCGAGCGGATCGGCGTCGTGCACCACGTACGGGGCGTTCGCTCCCGCGACGAGCCGGTCCACCGAGGCGTCGGCCCACCGGCTCGACGCGACCGCCCGCACGTTGGCCAGCCCGGCGAGCCCGGCTACGACCTTCTCGGCGTCGGTGCCGGCGACGATCACAACGGTGCTGTTCGGCCGCCGCATGCGGGCCAGTCTAGATAGGGCATGGGCGGCGAGGGCCGGGATTCCGCTGTCGCCGCGACGTCAGGAGGCGCCGAGCAGTGCGCATGGCTGCAGCCGCGGGCAGGGGATCGCGCAGATCCGGACGACCCGACGAGCGGTCGGCGCGGGCCGGTTCGCGCGGCCCGCGCCGACTGCCCGGGACATCAGCCCTCCAGCCCGGCCTGCTCCAGGAGCGTCCAGATCCTCGATGGCGACAGGGGTGTCGCGGTGAGTCCGGCGGCGATCTCGGGAACCGCGTTCGCGATCGCATTGCCGACCGTCGCCGCCGGCGGCTGGATGCCGCTCTCACCGACGCCCTTGAACCCGCCGGTGATGATCGGGCTCGGGGTGACGTGGTGCTCGATGACGATGTCCGGCACGTCCTCGGACAGCGGGAGCACGTAGTCCAGGTACGAGGTGGCCAGCGGCTGGCCGGTCTCCGGGTCGAAGGCCGCCTCCTCCAGCAGCGCGGTTCCGAGGCCCTGGGCGATGGCTCCGATGATCTGCCCATCCGCGATCAGCGGGTTGACCAGGACGCCACTGTCGTTGACCGTCCAGTAGTCCTCGACGGTCACCTTGCCGGTGTCGAGGTCGACGGCCACCGCGGCGCCGTGCGCCGAGTAGGCGTAGGTGATGCCGGGCGGGTCGAACGAGACCGTCTCCTCGAGGAGGATCTTGTCGGTCTCGCCGCGGCCCCAGCCCATCCAGCCCCGGTGGGCCACATCGCGCCAGGTGACCTCGGCCCCGGTCGTGCCGGCCCGGAACACCGTCCCGTCCAGCTTGACCTCCTCCACTCCGACCCCCAGGGCGCGCGCCGCGAGGCCGAGCATCCGCTCGCGCATGGTGGCACCCGCCGTGATCAGTGCAGCGCCCGCGAGGGGCAGCGACCGGCTCGCCTGGGAGGAGAAGTTGGAGTACGGCGCGGTGGCCGTGTCCCCGAGCTGGACGGAGATCATCTCCAGTGGCACGCCGAGCTCGTCGGCGACGATCTGGGCCAGTGCGGTTTCGATGCCCTGTCCCATCGGCGTGACCCCGGAGAAGACCGTGACGGTCCCGTCCTCGTTCACCCGGATCGTGCCGGTCTCGTAGCCGCTCCAGTGGATCTGGAACATCTCCAGCAGCGCGCTGGGTGCGAAACCGGTGATCTCGACGTTGCCGGTGACGGCGATACCGCGCCGGATCCGGTCGGTCGACGGCCGTCGCCGCGTCTCGCCCATCTCCACGGCCCGGCGCAGGACGGCCGGGTAGTCGCCGGAGTCGTAGGTGAGCATGGTGCCGGTGGTGTAGGGCATCTGCTCGGGTTGGATCGTGTTGAGCAGCCGCAGCTCGTTCGCGTCCCGGCCGAGCTCGCGGGCGGCCTCGTCGATGATCCGTTCCCGGATCCAGGCCGACTCCTGCATGCCGTAGCCGCGGTAGGCGCCGGTCGGGACGGCATTGGTGAACACCGCGGTGACGGTCGCCCCCGCCGCGCCGAACCGGTAGGGACCCTCGATGGTCAGGGCCGCCACCTGGAACGGCCCGCTGCCCGCCGTGCTGAGGAAGGCACCGACGTCACCGTGGATGTGCACGTGCAGGGCGGTGAACCGGCCGTCGGCATCGAGACCGAGCCGACACCGGGCCTGCTGACCACGACCCTGGTAGCTCGCCGTGAGGTTCTCGGTGCGGTCCTCGATCCATTTGACCCGGCGGCCGAGCACCTTGGCCGCCAGGCAGGTCATCGCCTCGTCCGCGTAGAGCGTGGTCTTGCCGCCGAAGGCGCCACCGACGTCCGGGGTGACCACCCGGACCTGATCCACGCGCAGCCGGAGGCCGACCGCCACTTCCTGGCGCACCAGGTGCGGAACCTGCGTACTGGCCCAGACCGTCAGCTGCTCGGTGCTCGGGATCCACTCGGCGAGCACGCCGCGGGGCTCCATCGGGCTGGGGTTGATGCGCTGCACGGCGAACTCGCGCTCGACGACGTGTGCGGCGCCGGCGAACAGTGCGTCCAGCTCCTCGACCGGCGGGCCGAAATGGATGCCACCTGCGACGTTGCCGCCGTGTTCCGGATACAGCAGCGGGGCATCGGGGGCGAGCGCCGCCTCGATCCCGACGACAGCGGGCAAGGGATCGATGTCGATCTCGACGAGTTCGGCGAGGTCCTCGGCGACCGCGCGGTTGCGCGCGACGACCACGCCGAGTGGCTGGCCGACATAGCGCACGGTGCGGATGGCGAGCTCGACGGCGGCCAGGTGCTGGCCGGGGATCCGCCAGGTGGTGGGCAGCGGGTCGGTGAGCCGGCCGATCTCGTCGGGACCGAGCACGAGAACCGCCTCGCCGCTCTCCCTGGCGGCCGAGGCGTCGAAGCGGGTGATCGTGCCGTGCGCGGCAGGGCTGCGGATGATCGCGGCGTGCAGCACCCCGGTCTCGTCGATGTCGTCGACGTAGCGGCCGTGGCCGCGCAGCATCCGGTCGTCGTGCAGACGCGGCATGCGCTTGCCGACGAGGGTGTCCCCGTTGCGGGTCGCGATGGTCATCGCCCGGCCTCCTGCCAGTGGTGCTCGATCGCTGCGCGGATGCCCTGGTATCCGGTGCACCGGCAGACGTGGCCGCCGAGCACCTCGGTCGTGGTCTGCTCGGCCGTCAGGCCCTCGCGCTCGGCTGCGGTGACGCTCATCAGGATTCCCGGGGTGCAGAACCCGCACTGCAGGCCGTGCTCGTCACGCATCGCCCGCTGGAATCCGGAGAGCTCCCCGTCCTGTGCGAGTGCCTCGACGGTCTCGATGCGGCGGCCGTCCGCCTGGACCGCGAGCAGCAGGCAGGAGCGCACCGGCACGTCGTCGACCAGCACGGTGCAGGCGCCGCAGACGCCCTGCTCGCACCCGACGTGGGTGCCGGTGAGCCCGAGGTCGTGGCGGAGGAAGTCGCTGAGCAGCGCACGCGGTTCGGTCTCCGCCGAGCGCGTCACGCCGTTCACGGTCGCGGTCACGGTCCGCATCCGGGCCGGGGCCGGAGTGGTCGGGACAGTCATCGGGAGCCTCCCTGATCGAGTCGGGCTGCGGCGCGGCGGATGACGGCGCGGAGCAGCCCGCGCCGGAACGAGGCGGTGCCGTGGATGTCCGACGGCGGATCCACCTCGGCGCTCGCCGCATCGAGCACCTCGGCGAGATCGCCGGAGAGCCGGTGGCCGACGAGTGCCGCCTCTGCTGCCGGTAGCCGCAGCGGTCGTTCGGCGATGCCGGCACCGGCGAGCCGGGCGGCGGTCACGACGCCGTCCTCGAGCCGGACCCCGAAACACAGACCGACGAACGGGAAGTCGCCGTGGCGGCGGGAGACCTCCTCGAAGCAGAAGCGGAAGCCCTGGTGACGAGGGAACTCGACCGCGGTGAGCAGCTCTTCCGGCCGCCGGGAGGTGGTGAACACCGACTGGAAGAAGCCGGCTGCCTCCTCGGTCCGGCCACCGTCGCGGGCCCGCAGGTGCAGCCGGGCGTCCAGCGCGACCGCGACGGCGGGCAGCTCGGCGGCCGGGTCGGCGTGGCACAGTGACCCGCCGAGGGTGGTCCGGTTGCGGATCTGCGGATGAGCCACCAGCCGGATCGCCTCCGGGACGATCGGCAGCGCGTCGGCGAGCACCGGGTCGCGTTCCAGGGTGGCCAGCCGGGCCATCGCGCCGAGCACGACCGCGTCGTCCGCCACCTCGACGCCGTCGAGGCCGGGCACGCGGTTGATGTCCACGACGACGTCCGGGCGGGCCAGTCGCAGGTTGAGCAGCGGAACCAGGCTCTGGCCACCGGCCAGCACCGTGGCGTCCTGATCCGTCCGGGCCAGCAACTCGACGATCTCGTCGAGCGTGCGCGGTTCCTGATAATCGAACGCAGGAGGTTTCATTCGAACTCCTCGCGAATGTAGTGGGGTACGGCGGCGCGCGAATACGCCGAAGCTTCAGAACGATGTGAATACACTACTGCATACACTTGGAGCGATGTCAATCCCCGAATTCCACCGCACCGTCACGGTAATTCACGCATGGCAATCCGAGCGATTCCGACCCGCAACGTTGCGGAAAAGAACCGCTCCCACCCCACAGGCGTCTACACGGCAGCGGTCATCCGGGCGCCAGCAGCGCCCCGGCATCCGGGACGACGGGATCGAGCGCGAGGGCACGCAGGATCTGCCAGACGGTCGCGACCGCCGAGGAGACCACCGGGATCCCGAGGGCGTCCTGCACCGGCTGGATCGCCGCCAGCGACGGCATCTGGACGCACGCACTCAGCACGAGGGCGTCGACCCCACTGGTGTCGACCTCCTTTGCCAGCCTCTGCAGGTTGGCCGGGTCGAGCCGGCCCACCTCGAGGTTGTCGGCGACCTCCAGGCTCAGCGAGTCGTGCACCTCGATTCCCTCACCGCCGATGTACCCGCAGACCGTCGCGGTGAGCGGCTTCTCGTAGGGCGCGATCACCGAGACCCGCCGGGCTCCGAGGTGGTGCAGTGCGTCGACCAGGGCGCCGGCCGAGGTGAGCACCGGGGCGGTGGGGCCGTCCGGAACAACGGCCGCGGCGGAGAGCCGCTCGGTGCTGGTCCGGTGGTAGCCCGCCCCCCGGGCCATGATCGCGACCAGGCATGCGTAGGCGAGGACGTCCACCCGGGCATCGGCCAGCTCCTCGGCGCAGCGCACCGACTGCTCGTCCATCGCCACCAGCTCGGCCGGCGTGACGTTCTGCATCCGCATCCGCGCGGAGTGGAAGGTGAACCGCTCCGGGTGAGTGCGCTCCCGGGCCCGCAGCATCGCGGGGATCTCGGTTTCCATGGTGGTGTTGGAACTCGGGACGATCATCCCGATCCGGTGCGTGGTCATGCGCGGGCACTGCCTTCCCCGCCGGCCTCCGGGCCCGCGGTGTGGTCGAGGTTCGCCGTTCTCAGTGCCGGTAGCGGCCGGAGCTCGGCGCGCTGCCAGCGGATATGCGCGGGCCTGTCGAGACGGCCGTCCGGGAGGGACTCCAGCTCGATGCCGACCCCCCGCGTGGCCAGCAGCAGAGCGTGGAACCGGTGGTCCGGCTCGCCCTCGCGAACCAGCCCGATCGCGGCGTCGATGAGGTGGAACTCCAGCAGCCGGCGGGTCAGCTCGGGATCCCGGGCGAGCATGGCCTCGAGGAACATCCGGTCGACGTGGGTGAAGTCCTCCGGCGCCTCCGGCCGGGAGAAGTAGAGCCGCTGGTGGCGGTAGATCTTGAGGTGCAGCGAGTGGGTGAGCTCCGCAGTAGCGGCCGGGTAGTGGCGGATGGCCAGATCGTGGAACCTGCGGTGCGCCTCCTGGAAGTCGCGGATCCGGTGCCGGTCGGCCTCCATGCTGTCCAGCTCAGAGCCCATCTTGGCCAGCTCGGCGTCGTCGAGTTCGGACACGATCGCGGCGATCGTCGGCGGCTCGACGAGCAGACGGAGGGCGTAGTACTGCTCCACCTGGGCCACGTTCGTGGGTGCCACCTCCATGCCGCGGTTGGCCTCGGACACCAGGAGACCGTCACCCTCCAGGCGGTGCAGCGCCTCCCGCAACGGTGTGCGGCTGACCTGCAGTTCCGCCGCCAGGACACTCTGCGACATCCGGAACCCCGGCGCGTAGACGCCGTCGATGATGCGCTCCCACAACGTCTGGTAGATCTCCTCGACGGTGTTGCCAGGACGGCGCACCGTCACGGCTTGATCCCGTCGTGGGCGTCCAGCCGGATCGCGAACAGCTCGGTGAACCGCTCCGCGTCCTGTGCCGCGACGATCTCCAACTGCATCGCATCCAGCAGGATGCGATATCCGCTGCGGGGAACCGTCAGCTCCAGGCGCTCACCCTGTTTCGTCCACACTTTCCTGACCTGTACACCGGTGAATTCGTTTGCGATACCGAACGGCTCGCCGGCACGCACGATTCCGTCCTCGAGATCCCCCAGGCTCATGACGCCCCTCCCCTTCTCGTATCAGCCGATACCGATGATCTCAGGCTCGGCGGCATACGCCTGCGGCCGAACACCCGCCAGCACCGGGAGGGCGGTGCGCACCCTGTTCACCTCCGACAACGCGAGGTCGAGCACCTGCCACGCGGGCCCACCCACCCCGAGGTCGGCGAGGACCTCCCCCCAGGGATCGACGACGAGGGCGTGGCCGAAGGTCTCGAACGCATCGGTCCCGTCCTCGCCCCGCACCGTGGCGGAGGCGACGACGAAGGCGGCGCTCTCGATGGCCCGCGCCCGCAGCAGTACCTCCCAGTGCGCCGCACCGGTCTTCTGGGTGAAGGCCGCCGGCACCAGGATCACCTCGGCCCCGGCCAGGGCGAGGCTCCGGTACAACTCCGGGAAGCGGACGTCGTAGCAGATCGTGAGGCCGACCCGGACGCCACCGATCTCGGCGATCATCGGTCGCCGGCCGGCCTGCTCCACCGACGAGGCCTCGAACGACTGTCCACCGATCCGGGCGTCGAACAGGTGGATCTTGTCGTAACCCCCCGCGACGGTGCCGTCCGGCCCGATGACGAGGGCGGTGTTGAAGATGCGGCCTTCATCGTCGCGGCGCTTGAAACCGCCGAGGACCACGGTGGCCGAGGCGCTCTTCGCCGCGGCCCGCAACTCGTCGATCTCGGGTGAGTCGACGGAGAGTGCGGCAGCCCGCATCTCGGTGTTGCTGCCGAGCATCAGGCCGTTCTCCGGGAGCAGCACGAGGTCGGCACCCGGCCCGGCTTCGCCGATCAGCCGGGTCGCGACGGCCAGGTTCGCCGCGACGTCGCGGGTGGGCCGCCACTGCGTGACGGCCACCCGCAACCGGCGCGCATCCGCGGCCGCGTCAGACACCGGCCGGCTCCCGCTCCGGAAGAAGCATGTTGACCACGGTCCACCCGCCGCCCGATGCCTGCATCGGCTCGTAGGCGTAGACCTCGCCCCGCACGCCACCGCCGATCAGCCCGAGCATGATCAGCCAGTTGAGGAACTCGTACTGGCCGTGGTCGAGCAGCGCGTAGGGCTCCAGATTGCCCAGCTCGATGCCCTTGCCCGCGCGCAGCATCTCCAGCACGTAGGTGTCGAACTCCTCGTCCACGTGGCCGAACTTCCCCGGGTCGAGCCAGTGCGACAGGCCGCCGGTCGCCAGCATCGCCACCCGGCGCCCGGACGACCCGACCACCGTCCGCAGCACCTCACCGAAGGCCCGAGCCCCGAAGGGCGAGAACCCGCGGGCGGGCTGGGTGATGATCGGGATGACCGGGATGTCCGGGCGCGGCAGCAGCAGTCGGAGCGGGACGATCAGCCCGTGGTCGAGGTCGATCCGGGTGGACTCCTCGACCTCGAGTCCCTCGGCCCGCACCGCATCCACGATCGCGTGCGCGTAGGCCGGGTCGCCCTGCAGCGTGAGGTCCAGATCGGGGCGCTTGAAGAACGCCATGGACCCGTTGTGCGTCGCGCCGGTCCCGACCACGAAGGCACCCGTGGAGAAGCTCTGGAAGTGGCAGTCCGCCGTCACGATCATGATGTCGGGGTTCGCGGCGGCGATGTCGCGGGCCAGCCGCTCGTACCCGGCGCTCAGCCGCGCCACGGCCTCGGCGGGGTCGATCTCGGGGCGGGCCAGCAGGTCGGGCACGTGCGAGCAGCCGCCGGCGAAGACGACCTCCGCAGGCACGTCGGGGTCGGGCAGTGGGCCGCCCTGCTCGACGTGGAAGCGACCGGTGCTGGCCGAGTCGCCGAGGTCGTCGGCGAACCACCGGCTGACGAGGATGGTGATCCCGTCACCGAGGCCGGCCGAGCGCAGCCGGTCCCGGTCGCCGCCCGCGATGACGGCCGCCCATTCGGAGTCCAGGCCGACCTCTGAGGCGACGGCGGAAGGGTCGCTCCGGAAGCGCGCCAGCAGCTCCGGGTCGCCGGCCAGCGCCAGGATGGCGGTCTCGAGGGTCGCGGCGTCCATCACGCTCGGTCCTCCACGAGACCGCCGTCGCGGACGACCGCCACGTCGTCGATCGTCACGGTGCAGCTGTGCATCGGAATGTCCAGGTGGGCCGGGGTCTCGCGGTTGGCGAACCGGTTGGATCCGGTCGACCACATGAAGTTGCCCGCGGAGGAGCGCAGCTCCTGGCCGTAGAGCGAGCGCGGTTCGTAGACCTCGAACGCCGACCAGCGGGCGACCGGGTGCATGCCCCAGCCCATGTGCGACAGCGCCCAGACCTCGGGGTCGTTCCAGCTCTCGAAGTAGTCGCGCAGCAGGAACGCCTCGGCCCCGCCGCTGACGTCGGTGATGAATCCCTTCTCCACGGTCAGCGTGACGGGCTCGCGGACGTAGCGCTGCCACGGGATGAGCGCGTCGCCGGGCTGCAGCACGAGGGTGCCCTCGGCGGTCCGGTCGTGCGGGAAGCAGGCCACGAATCCGCTGGGCCAGTGATCCCACCGGCTCGGCTCGTCGACGTAGCCCCACTGGTGGGTGACCGGCAGCTCCGAGCCGGAGATGTCGGCGCTCAGGTCGGTCCCGGCGGCGCTGGTGACCCGCAACGTCGTCCCGGCCTTGAGCCGCTTGCCACCCTCCTCGACGACCGAACGCAGCTCGGCCGAGCCCATCAGCCGCTCGAGCACGTCGGGCGGCTCGGCGACGAAGAGCATCCGTTTGCCCGCTCCGGTGATCCGGGTGCGGACATCGGAGTGGATCAGGCCGCCCACGGTCACATCGACGACGAGGTCGCACTCCCCGGCACCGGCCAGCAGGGCCGCGACCTCGCGGCCGTCGGCGGAGTAGGGCGGCAGCATCGGGTTGGACAGGCTGGACGCGGTGAGCACCAGCGCCCCGGCCCCGAGGTCACGGGCCGCCGCCACCGCCGCCTCGACGTACTCGGTCTTCTGCCCCAGCTCGCTGATCACTCCGACGGTCTCGTCGGGCGTGACCGCACACAGCCGGAACTGGTCGACGAACAGTTCCCGGAGAGTCTTCGGCATTGCCTTGTGTGTCCCTTCGTCGTTCGTTGCGGTCTAGAAGGTGGAGCGGATGGCGCCGCCGTCGACAGCCAGCGCCGAGCCGGTGACGAACGCGGAGCGCGGGGAGACCAGGAACGTGACCGCGTCGGCGATCTCCTCGGGTTCGGCCCACCGTCCGAGCGGAATGTTCTCCACGACCTTGGCCAGCTCTTCGTCGCGCGAAGTGCCGTTGGCCTTGGCCTTCGAGCTCAGGATCGACTCCATCCGGCCGGTCCCCGTGGCCCCCGGCATGAGCTGGTTGACCCGCACCCCCCGGGGAGCGAGCTCGAGGGCCATCTGCTTGGCGGTGGCCGACACCGCGGACCGCATGGCCGCGGACAAGACCCCACCGGCCATCGGCTGGCGGACCCAGGTAGAGGTGAGAAAGACGATGCTGCCGCCGCCCTGGTCGACCATCTGGCGGGCGGCGTCGCGCGCCAGCTGAATCACCGGCCGCACGAGCAGGTCGTAGGCGTCCGCCCAGTCCTGCGCAGTGGTGTCCAGGAAGGCCGCGATCCGCGGGCCGGGGGTGTTGAGCACCGCGATGTCGAGCCGGCCGTGCGCGGCGACGACCGCGGGGACGAGCGCCTCGGTCGCCGCCGGGTCCGAGAGGTCGGCGGGATGGGCGCTCAGCGCGCCGGCGACCGGACCGGCCTCGGCGATCGCCGCGTCCACCCGGCCGGCGTCACGGGAGCTGACCGCGACCGTTGCGGCCTCGGCGGCGAGCCGGTGTGCGACGGCGCGGCCGATGCCCTTGCTGGCCGCGGTGACCAGCGCGACCTTGTCCTTGAGTTCCAGATCCACGCCTGCTCAGTCCTCGATCCTGATTGCGTTCTCCGGGCAGCCGGACGCGGCGGTCCGCGCCCGCTCCTCCTCACCCGCCGGCACCAGGCCGTCGTCGCGGGTGGCGGCATAGCCCCACTCGTCGAGCTCGAACACCGATGGGCAGGCGTCGGCGCAGGTGCCGTATCCGGAGCACTTCGTGGAGTCCACGTAGGCCTTCATGCGGGGCCTCCTGGGTTGTAGTGGTGATCGACCGACCGCATGCGATCGGCGACCTGGACCGGGAACTCGGTGACGACGGTGCGCGCGAGGGTGGCGGCACCGTCGAGGAACGCGCAGGCGCCGCGGCGCGGCAACGCGGTGCCCCAGCGGGCCAGGTTGGCCGGCTCCGGACCGGTGGCCCGGCCGTCGCGCAGCGCGCCCAGCGCGTCGCGGATCGAGGCGGTGCCCTTGACGCAGACCCCGCACTGCGCGGCCGACTCCCGGGCGTACCAGGCCGCGATGTCCGCCGCGACCGCCACCGGGTCCTCGTCGGCGCGCAGCGCGGTGATCGCCGCACAGCCCAGCCCGGATCCGGCCGCGCGAACCGCCTCGTAACAGCACGTGACGGTCGCGCGCTCCGCGGCGAGCAGCCCGCCGAACCAGCCGCCCATCACGAACCCGACCGGGCTGCTGGTGAACCCGCCGCCGACCGAGGCGAACAGGTCGGCGACGGACAGTCCGAACGGGACCTCGTAGACCCCGGGACGCGCGCACGCGCCGCTCAGGGTGACCAGGGTGGTCCCTGGCGAGTCGGGCGTGCCGACGGACCGGTAGGCCGCGGCGCCGTGCCGGGCGATCCACGCCGCGTGCGCGAGGGTCTCCACGTTGGACACCAGGGTCGGCGCCCCGCCCACGCCACTCTCGTGCGGACGCGGCGGCTTGGCCAACGGCAGCGCCGGCCCCCCGCTGATCGAACGGCAGGCCGCGGTCTCCTCGCCGGCGACGTAGCTCGGCTCGACGACGTGCACGTCGATCGTGACGCCGGTGGGCAGCGCCCCGGCGGCACGCAGCTCGTCCAGGGCCCTCCCGGCCGCGGTCACCGTGTCCGGGTGCGCGAGGTAGAGCACCACTCGATCGGCGCCGACCGTGCGGGCTGCGAGCAACAGCCCGTCGAGCACCAGGTGTGGGCGGTGGGTGAGCAGCCAGCGGTCCTTGGCAGACGCCGGCTCCCCCTCCTCACCGTTGGCGACGACGACCTTGGGCCCGGTGGCTGCAGCCACCGCAGCCCACTTGACGTGCGCAGGAAACGCTGCCCCGCCGCGGCCCCGCAGGCCTGCACCCCCCAGCTCGGAGATCACGTCCGGGCGGG
>NZ_JAAXKZ010000090.1 GCF_012911875.1 Pseudonocardia bannensis
GGTGGGCCGCGGCACGGTCCGGGACCCGCTCGAGATCCGCACGCCGGGGCCGGCGGTGTTCTCCGTGCGCACGCTCGTCGTGCCGCCTGGCGGGACGACCGGCTGGCACCAGCACCCGGGTACCGAGACGTCCATCGTGAGGTCGGGCAGCATCAGCCTGGTCCGTCAGGACGCCTGCGAGCCCGTCGTCTTCGGGGCCGGCGACGCGGTGTTCATCCCCGACGGACTGCCCCACCTGGCTCGCAACGACGGTGCTGAGCCCGCGGAACTCGTCGTCACCTACCTGCTGGCTCCCGACGCCCCCGACCGCGCCGACGTGCCGCCCGCCTGCCCCGGCCAGTAGGCCGCCTGCGAGTGTCCTCCTCTCGGTGATCACCGTCAGGCCGTCCGATATGGGAAAGTGGCGGTCGGGGATCGAGAAACGGCGGGGATGATGGGGACGAAGACGGTCGCCGGGGCCGACGGGCGCACCTGGTCGGTGCGCCGGAACATCGAGTGGTCCACCCCCGCGATGGGGGACGACTTCGAGCACGACGTGGACGGCGGTCGCGGTGCGGTCGTGATGATCCTGTCGGCGCTCTTCCTGTTCTGGGTGGTCATCGTCGTCTGGGCACCCGCGCAGGTGCACATCCCGTGGTGGCTCTGGGCGGCCGCCGTCATCGTCCTCGGGTTCTTCCCGGTGCGCTGGTACCTGCGCCGCCCGTGGACACTCGTCGCGGAGACCGAGGGCAGCTATCAGGACGGGCTGCCTGCCGAGCACTGGTCCGGCATGGTGCGCGGGGGCGCCCGGGCCCGCGAGGAGATGCGGGTCGTGATGCGGAGCCTGCGCACGCGGGCGACCCCGGGGCACGCCGACAGCCCGCTGCAACCGGTGAACTGATGCCCGAGCTACCCGAGGTCGAGGCGCTGGCCCACCACCTGCGCGAGCATGCGCTGTACCGGCCCGTCGCCCGGGCCGACGTGGCGAGCATGAGTGTGCTCAAGACCTTCGACCCGCCGGTCTCGGCTCTGACCGGACGGGTCGTCACGGGCGCCGCCCGGTACGGCAAGTTCCTCGCCGTCGAGTTCCTCGACAGGCCGGGCGAGGACCTGCACCTCGTCACCCACCTCTCCCGCGCGGGCTGGCTGCGCTGGCACGACACCGCTGCGGCGGCGCCCCCCAAGCCGGGGCGCGGTCCGCTCGCACTGCGCCTGCATCTCGACGCCGTCGGCGGGCCCGGTTTCGACCTCACCGAGGCCGGCACGCAGAAGCGTCTCGCCGTCTACCTGGTCCGCGACCCGCGGGAGATCCCGGGGGTGGCCCGGCTCGGCCCGGACGCCCTCGCGCTGAGCCGCGACGAGTTCGCCGAACTGCTCGACGGCCGCAGCGAGCGGATCAAGACCGTGCTGACCGACCAGTCCACCATCGCGGGGATCGGCAACGCCTACAGCGACGAGATCCTGCACACCGCGCGGCTGTCGCCCTACGCGACGGCGGGCCGGTTGCGGCCCGACCAGGTCGTCGCGCTCCACGACGCGCTGCACACGGTGCTGACCGACGCCGTGGACCGCTCGGTCGGGCAGAAGGCCGCCGAGCTCAAGGGCGAGAAGCGCTCCGGATTGCGGGTACACGCCCGGACCGGGCTGCCGTGCCCGGTGTGCGGTGACACCGTCCGGGAGGTGGCCTTCGCCGATCGGTCGTTCCAGTACTGTCCCGGCTGTCAGACCGGTGGCAAGCCGCTCGCCGACCGGCGCCTGTCCCGGCTGGTGAAGTAAGAGGGTTTTCGTGGGAGAGCTGCTCGGTTCGCCGACCGCGCTGCTGCTGCTGCTCGCGGTGCTGGTCGCGGTCGTCGTGGTGGTGCTGGTCCAGCTGCGGAGGGCTCGGCGCAACACCTTCGCCACCCCGCTGGAGCGGGCCACCTTCGCCACCCTGCACACGGTCGCGCTGGCCGCGCCCGCGCTGCGGGAGGGCCTGTCCCCGAACTCCGCGGCGTTCGCGCTGCCCTATCTGCGGACCCTGCTCGACACCTGCGCACTGACCATGACCGACGCGCGCGGCGAGACACTGGCCTGGGACGGTGACGCCGACCAGCACAAACCCGATGTCGTCTCGCTCGCCGACCAGGTGATCAGCACCGGCCGCCAGCAGGTGGCGTCGCACACGTCGATCTCGTGCGACCACCCGAGCTGCGAGGTCCGGGGCATCGTCGTGGTGCCGCTGGAGACCGACGGGTCGATCGTGGGCACCCTGGCCGCACTCACCACGTCGACGGCCGGGCCCGTGCTGTTGCGGGCCACCGCGGAGGTCGCGCGCTACGTCTCCAGCCAGCTCGAGCTCGCCGAGCTGGACGAGTCGCGCGCGCGGCTGGCCCGGGCCGAGGTGCGGGCGCTGCGCGCGCAGATCTCGCCGCACTTCGTCTACAACGCGCTCACCACGATCGCCTCGTTCATCCGCACCGACCCGGTGCGGGCCCGGGAGCTGCTGATCGAGTTCGCCGACTTCACCCGGTACTCCTTCCGCACCGCGGGGGAGTACACGACGCTGTCCGACGAGCTGAACAACATCGAGCGCTACATCGCGCTGGAGAAGGCCCGCTTCGGCAACCGGCTCAACATCAAGCTGCAGATCGCGCCCGAGGTGCTGTCGGTGGTGCTGCCCTTCCTGGCGCTCCAGCCGCTGGTGGAGAACGCGGTGCGGCACGGGCTGTCGGGCAAGCCGAACGGCGGCACGATCACGATCACCGCGGAGAACGCCGGCGCCGAGTGCGTGATCATTGTCGAGGACGACGGCGTGGGGATGGACCCGGCGCGGCTCACCGAGGACCTCGACGACGCCCACCTGTCCGGGGCCCACGTCGGTCTCGGCAACGTCGACGACCGGATGCGCTCGGCGTTCGGCGACGACTTCGGACTGGTCGTGGACACGAACGTCGGTGCCGGCATGAAGATCACGCTGCGGGTGCCGAAGTTCCGGGCGGGCATCCGGGTCTGAACCGGGTCGTGATCACCGGTCCTGGACCGTGCCGGTGAACACCGAACGGATGATCATGAAGTGACGCCCCGGGCACGCCGCGGCACCGTCCTCCACCGTCCGTGCGACCTGGTGCTCCGGCCCCGAACGACCGCGGACCCGTGATCAGCGGGTCCGCGGCCGGTGCGGACGCCACGGCGATCCGCAGGGCCCGGCGCGGCGGCGGGCCGCTGCTCGGCCCCTCGTGCCCGCGGCGTGTCTCACGATGTGGTCAACCCCCGCCGACGCGTACCGTGGCGACCATGGACACGCTGCGGATTCCGGACCGACTGGCCTCCCGGCTGCCGGGACGGCTCGGGGAACGCACCGAACGACCCGTCGTGTCACTCGTCCGGCTGCACGGTGTCATCAGCCCGGCGGCCGCCCCCGTGCCGCGATCGGTGATCAACGCGTCGTCGGTGGAGAAGGTGCTCGAGCGCGCGTTCGCGGCGGACCGGCTGGCCGCCGTCGCGCTGCTGATCAACTCACCGGGTGGGTCGCCCACCCAGTCGGCTCTCGTGGCCGACCGCATCCGCAGCCTGGCCGACGAGCACGAGGTTCCCGTGCTCGCCTTCTGCGAGGACGTCGCCGCCTCCGGTGGGTACTGGCTGGCCTGCGCGGCCGACGAGATCTACGCCCACCCCACATCGCTGGTCGGCTCGATCGGTGTCATCAGCCAGGGCTTCGGGCTCGACGGACTGCTGGAGCGGGTCGGGGTGCAGCGCCGGCTCTACACCGCCGGCACCTCCAAGTCGCGGCTGGACCCGTTCCTGCCGGAGAAGGACGAGGACGTCGCGTGGCTGCGGGGGCTGCAGGACCAACTGCACGAGATGTTCCAACAGTGGGTGACCGAGCGCCGTGGCGACCGGTTGAAAACGGATGCGGACCTGTTCTCCGGCGAGGTGTGGACCGGATCCCGGGCGGCCGAGCTCGGCCTGGTCGACGGGTTGGGCACGCCTCGCGCCGTGCTCGATGAGCGGTTCCCCGACGCCGAGCCGGCCCGGGTGGAGAGCCGCAAGCCGCTGCTCGCGCGGCTGGGCCTGGGGGCGCCGGCGGCGTCGGGCGGGCTGGCCGGGTTCTCCTCGGTCGACGGCCTGCTCGGCCTCGCCCAGGCGGCGGACGTGCGCGCCAGCTGGGCACGATACGGTTTGTAGCTCGGCGTGGTGGATCGAATCCGATCTGTATCGGATTGGCCCGGTGCCCTGGCACTCTGCCCGATTCACCGTCACCATAGTCGGCGGAGCGGGGGCGTGATCGTCGAGAACGTCACCTGCCCGCGGGGGTACTACACACGCAGGATGAGGAGATCGTGGACAGTAACGACAGCTCCGGAGGCCTGGTCGTTCTCGCGGTGGACGACGAGGAGCCGGCTCTCGAAGAACTGGCCTACCTGCTCAACGAGGACGCCCGCGTCGGCACTGTGCTGAAGGCGTCCGACGCCACCGAGGCGCTCCGCATCCTCAACAGCCGGCAGGGCGCTCGCGACGCGTCCGCCCAGCAGCTTCCGGGCCGGGGGGCGTCACACCCGGTCACCGGCACCAGGGTCGCCGAACGCACCGATGTCGAGGTCGTCTTCCTCGACATCCGGATGCCCGGCCTCGACGGCCTGGAGTTGGCCAGGGTGTTCTCCTCGATGGCGCAGCCGCCGTCGGTGGTGTTCGTCACCGCGCACGACGACCGCGCGGTCGACGCCTACGAGGTGGGCGCCGTCGACTACCTGCTCAAGCCGCTGCGTTCCGAGCGGCTGTCGGCCTCCCTGGACCGCATCCTGGCCAGCCGCGCGGCGACCGCCGCGGAGCCGGTGCGCGAGGAGAACGGCGAGGACGAGGTGATCCCGGTCGAGCTGGCCGGCACCACCAAGCTCGTCCCGCGCTCCGCCGTGCGATACGTGGAGGCCCAGGGCGACTACGCCCGGCTGCACACCCATGAGGGCAGCCATCTCGTACGCATCCCGCTGTCGGTCCTCGAGGACCGCTGGCGCGATGCCGGTTTCGTGCGCATCCACCGCTCGTTCCTGGTCTCGCTGCCGCTGGTCACCGAGCTGCGGCTGTCCGGGTCGGGATACGTCGTCCGGGTCGGCGCCGGGCCGGAGTGCGCCGAACTGCCGGTGAGCCGCCGGCACACCCGTGAGCTGAAGGACCGGCTGGTCCGCGCGACGAAGCAGGCGTGGAGCCAGCGGTGAGCACCGACACCGACGGCGCGCCGCCGTCGGTGTCGCCCGGGCCGCAGGACGGTCCGGGCCCTCCGAGCCTGGCCGAGGTCGACACCGAGGCGGACTCCGCGTCCGGCGCCGCGGGGCTGCCCTCCGGGTCGTCGTGGCTGCAGGAGGAGATGCGCCGCCGGATGGCGGCCAACCGTTCCTCCGGAGGTGGCCGGCACGCGCGCCGTGAGGGCGTCGACCGGCCCGGCGTCGAGCACTACCTCGACCGGGGCCCCGGCCCGGCACCCTCCCCGGCTGCATCGGGCGCGCCCACTCCGGCCTCGCGCCCGCTCCTGACCTCGTGGGTCCCGGATCCCTACTCGCCGTCGGGGCTGCGACCGCCGCCCGCCGCCGGACCGGTCGATGAGTCCTCCCGGCGTCTCCGGCTCGCGGCTCCCGGTTCTCGGCCGGCCCCGCCCGACGCCGCCCGTCCGGCGCCCGGTGCCGGAGCGGCCCCGCCCGACGGCTCTCTCCCGGCGTCCGACGGCCGGTCTCCGGCGCCGAACCCGTCCGGGCTGCGCGCGAACGCGCCGGTCACGCCGGCCTCGCCCCTGCCGGCCGTGGCCCCCGCTCCGACCTCGGTCGAGGTGACCACCCCTCATGTGAACGGCCTGTTCACGAGTTCGGTCCCCACGCCCCGGCCGGCGCCGCTGTCGAGCGGACCGGGGTTCCCGCCGCCGACCGCCGTCCCGCCGACCGCCGTCCCGCCGACCGCCGGCTCGTCGCCGGCCGACGAGGTCACTGCCGATCCGGACTCCGGCGACGCCCCCACGCCGGAGTCCGATGTCGCCGCCAAGCGGGTCCGGGTCGTGCTCTCCGAACGCAAGGGCGTCGCCCGCTCGGTGCGGACCGTCGTCGACGTCCAGGAGCTCACCCCGGTCGGCGAGCTGCGTACCAACCTGATCGGCACCCAGCTCGCCGTGGCGCTGCGGGTCGCCGCGGTCGCCGGGCTGACGCTGGGCCTGCTCCCGGCGCTGTTCGCGCTGGTTCCTGCGATCGGCCGGATCGAGGTCCTCGGCCTGCGCCTGCCGTGGCTGCTGCTCGGCGTGCTGGTCTATCCGTTCCTGCTCGGCCTGGGCTGGTGGCACACCCGCTCCGCGGAGAAAGTGGAACAGAACTTCGCCGACCATGTGCAGGATTGAGGCATGACCCGCCCGACCGCCCAGTGAGCACCCCCGCCGTCGTCGCCCTCGCCACCATCGCCCTCGTCGGACTGGCCTCGGCCATCATCGGGTCGATCGGCGTGCGCGTCGCCCGTACCACCTCCGACTTCCTGGTCGCCTCCCGGACGGTCGGCCCGGCCGCCAACGCCAGCGCGATCTCCGGGGAGTACCTGTCCGCGGCGTCGTTCCTCGGCATCGCCGGACTGATCCTGCGGGAGGGTCTGGACGCCCTCTGGTACCCGATCGCCTTCACCGTGGGCTACCTCGCCCTGCTGCTGTTCGTCGCCGCGCCGCTGCGCCGCTCGGGGGCCTACACGGTCCCGGACTTCGCGGAGGCCCGGCTGGAGTCCCCGCGGCTGCGCCGGCTGTGCACCGTGTTCGTGCTGATCATCGGCTGGCTCTACCTGCTGCCCCAGCTGCAGGGGGCAGGCCTGTCGCTGACCACCTTGACCTCGCTCCCGTCGTGGACCGGGGTCGCCGGTGCCGGTGTGGTCGTGGTGCTGACCGTCATCGGCGGCGGGATGCGCTCGATCACGTTCGTGCAGGCGTTCCAGTACTGGATCAAGCTCACTGCGCTGCTGGTTCCGGCGCTGGTCGTGGGCAGCCTGTTCCTGTCCGACAGCCACACGTTCGACCGCCCGGCGTCGCCCCAGTTCCCGGCCGCGACCACGGTCGACATCCGCACGGACGTGGTGCTCGAGGTGGCGGCGCCGGTGACGTTCAGCGCGCGCGGGGAGATCGACGGTCGGACCGTCGACGGTCCCGTGCGCTGGGAGAGCGGCGAGCACGTGGTGCGCGCGGGCTCGGAGTTGCGGTTCGAGGCCGGCACCGGGGTGCCCAACGTCGCGGGCACGCCGGCCACCGACCAGGACTGGCTGCAGCCGATGTCGGGGACCGGCCCGGACCAACTGCTCGAGATCTACTCGATCCTCATCGCCGGCTTCCTGGGCACGATGGGCCTGCCGCACGTGCTCGTGCGCTTCTACACCAACCCCGACGGGCGGGCCGCCCGCCGGACCACGGTCGTCGTGCTCGGCATGATCGGTGGCTTCTATCTCCTCGTCACGCTGCTCGGTGCGCTGTCGCGGCTGTACACCCCGCAGCTGCTGGTGAGCGGGCAGACCGACGCCGCGGTGCTGCTGATTCCGTCGGGGGCGCTGGGCAACGGCTGGGCCGGCTGGCTGCTCGGCGGTCTCGTCGCCGCGGGGGCGGCGGCCGCGTTCCTGTCCACGTCCTCGGGTCTCGTCGTCAGCCTTGCGGGCGTACTGTTCACCGACGTGCTGACGGGACGTTTCCGGGACTTCCGGCTGGCCGCCGTCATCTCCTCGATCATCCCGATCGCGCTGGCGCTCGCCGTCACGCGGCTGGACTTCGCGCTCACGGTCCCGCTGGTGTTCGCGGTGGCCGCCTCGACGTTCTGCCCGCTGCTCGTGCTCGGCATCTGGTGGCGCGGGCTGACCGCGACCGGGGCCATCGCCGGCGTCCTGGTCGGGGGCGGCCTCTCGGCCATCGCCGTCGGGGTGAGCCTGTTCGCGGTCCTGCCACCGGGGCTGCTCGGCGTGCTGCTGTACCGGCCGGCCGCGGCGACCGTGCCGGCCGCGTTCCTCACGATGATCCTCGTCAGCAGGTGGACCCGTTCGCAGGTGCCGGTCGACGTCGACCGCACCATGCTGCGGCTGCACGCCCCGGAACGGCTCGGGCTGGGCACCGACCGGCTCGAACAGCCCCGGGCCGACAGGTGAGCAGCACCGCCATCGTGGCGATCATGGCGATCGTGCTGGTCGCCGTGGCCTCCGCGGTGGTCGGGGCGATCGGGGTGCGCGCCCGCAGCACGTCGGACTTCCTGGTCGCATCCCGCACCGTGCGACCGGGGACCAATGCGGCGGCGATCTCGGGGGAGTACCTGTCGGCGGCGTCGTTCCTCGGCATCGCCGGGATCGTGCTCCAGGAGGGCGTCGACGCGCTGTGGTACCCGGTCGGCTTCACCGGCGGCTACCTCGCGTTGCTGTTGTTCGTCGCCGCGCCGCTGCGCCGGTCGGGGGCCTACACCGTGCCCGACTTCGCCGAGGAGCGGTTGGGGTCGCCGGTCCTGCGCAAGATCTGCACGCTGTTCGTCATCGTGATCGGCTGGCTGTACATGCTGCCCCAGCTCCAGGGTGCCGGGCTGACCGTGGCCACGGTGACCTCGCTGCCGCCCTGGCTGGGGGTGGCCGCGGCGGGCACGATCATCGTGGTGACCGTCGCGCTCGGCGGGATGCGCTCGATCACGCTGGTGCAGGCCTTCCAGTACTGGCTCAAGCTGACCGCGCTGGCCGTGCCCGCGGTCATCGCGCTGATCTTCTTCCTGAACGACGATCGCACGTTCGACCGGGCCGCGCCCCCGCAGTTCGCGGCACGGACCACCGTCGACATCCGCACCGACGTCGTACTCCAGGTCGGGCTGCCGGTGAGCCTCGAGGCCGCCGGGGTGGTCGACGGCCGGCCGGTCGACGGCCCGGTGCGCTGGGAGCCGGGCCCACACACCGTCGCGGAGGATTCCCGGCTCGTCTTCGCCGGGGGGACGGCGGTGCCGGTGGTGGCCGGCTCGCCACCGACGGACGCCGAGTGGCTCGACCCCCTGCCCGCCTCCCGCGACCACGGGCTGCTGGCGATCTACTCGCTGATCATCGCGACGTTCCTCGGGACGATGGGCCTGCCGCACGTCCTGGTGCGCTTCTACACCAACCCCGACGGCCGGGCGGCCCGGCGCAGTGCCGTCCTGGTGCTGGCGATGCTCGGCCTGTTCTACCTGATGGTGACGGTCCTGGGGGCACTGTCGCGGCTCTACACCCCGCAGTTGCTGGTGAGCGGTGAGACCGATGCGGCGGTGCTGCTGCTGCCCGCGGCGGTGCTGGGCAGCGGGTGGGCCGGGGTCCTGCTCGGCGGCATCGTGGCGGCCGGGGCGTGGGCTGCGTTCCTGTCCACCTCGTCGGGCCTGCTCGCGAGCATCGCCGGCGTGCTGTCCACCGACGTGCTGCGTGGCCGGGCCCGAGACCTCCGCTTCTCCGCGCTGCTCGCCGGCGCGGTGCCGCTGATGCTCGCGCTGGGGGTGACCCGGCTCGACTTCTCCGAGACGGTGGCCCTCGTCTTCGCGGTGGCGGCCTCCACGTTCTGCCCGTTGCTGATCCTCGGGATCTGGTGGCGCGGGTTGACCGATCACGGTGCGGTGGCCGGCGTTCTGGTCGGCGGAGTGCTCTCGGTGGTCGCCGTGGCCCTGAGCCTGGCCGGCCTGAGCGGCACCGGCTGGATCGGGGTGCTGCTCTACCGGCCCGCCGTGGTCAGCGTCCCGGCGGCGTTCCTGACGATGATCGTGGTGAGCCTGCTGACCGCGCAGCGGCGGCCCGCCGACACCGACCGGGTGCTGCTCCGGTTGCACGCCCCGGAGCGACTGGGACTGAGCCGGGACCGGATCGAGGGCCGCGGGCAGCAGTTCGGCTGATCGCCGTCCGGCCGGGCGTCCCGGCCGGGTGGGACCCGGTACCGACAGGTGGGCTCGTCGTCCCGGGACGAAACCGGGACGAACTGCACGCGGTCGACCATTGGGCGTATGTAGTTGACCGCTGGTCGTAGGGGACATGCCCTCGTCACCGATCGAGCCGTTATCACCCTGGTGGAGTAGCTCCGCTGGCGAGTGTCAGCCACCTAGCGTTCCCTGCTCGGTGCACCACCCGGTGCTCGGTGCGGGCGACGTGCACATCAGGAGATCAACGGGGAGGCATCGTGAGCACCACCGGAGAACGGTCGACCGGCACGATCTACGAGCAGGTCCAGGACAGTCCGGAGTTCGCCGACCTCCGCAGTAGGCTCCGACGCTTCGTGTTCCCGATGAGCGCGGCGTTCCTGCTGTGGTACCTGGCCTACGTGCTGCTCGCCTCGTACGCTCCCGGCTTCATGTCGATCAAGGTCATCGGCAACATCAACGTCGGATTGATCATCGGTCTGCTCCAGTTCGTCACGACGTTCGCGATCACGACGATCTACGTCCGGTACGCGAACAAGTACCTGGACCCGGCGGCCGAGCGTCTCCGTACGCAGATCGAGAGTGCGACGTGAACCCGGGCACGGCCGCCGTCCTCGCCCAGGCCGAGCACGTGGGCAGCGTCGGTCTGAACGTCAGCATCTTCGGCGCGTTCGTGCTGGTGACGCTGCTGTTCGTGTACCGCGCCAGCCGTACCAACAAGACGGCCTCGGACTACTACGCCGCCGGCCGGTCCTTCACCGGTCCGCAGAACGGCGTCGCGATCTCGGGTGACTACCTGTCGGCGGCATCGTTCCTGGGGATCGCCGGCGCGATCGCCGTCAACGGTTACGACGGCTTCCTCTACTCCGTCGGTTTCCTCGTCGCGTGGCTGGTGGCCCTGCTGCTGGTGGCCGAACTGCTGCGCAACACCGGCAAGTTCACGATGGGCGACGTCCTGAGCTTCCGGATGCGCCAGCGCCCGGTCCGGGCGGCGGCGGCGACGTCCACCCTGGTGGTGTCGTTCTTCTACCTGCTGGCGCAGATGGCGGGCGCGGGCGGGCTCATCGCACTGCTGCTGCAGATCCCGAACAGCAACCGGTTCGGACAGAGCGTCGTCATCGCCGTCGTGGGCGTCCTGATGATCGTGTACGTGCTGGTCGGCGGCATGAAGGGCACCACCTACGTCCAGATGATCAAGGCGGTGCTGCTCATCCTGGGCGCCGCGGTGATGACGGTGTGGGTGCTGGGCAAGTTCGGGTTCAACCTCTCCGCCCTGCTCGGCGCCGCGGTCGAGAACAGCCCGAAGCGCGGCGAGGCGCTGCTCAACCCGGGCCTGCAGTACACCAACCCGATCGACTTCATCTCGCTCGGGCTGGCCCTGGTGCTGGGCACCGCGGGTCTGCCGCACATCCTGATGCGCTTCTACACCGTGCCCACGGCCAAGGAGGCCCGTCGGTCGGTCGTGTGGGCGATCTGGCTGATCGGCATCTTCTACCTGTTCACCCTGGTGCTGGGCTACGGCGCCGCGGCCCTCGTCGGTCCGGACCGGATCAGCAGCGCTCCCGGTGCGGTCAACTCGGCGGCGCCGCTGCTGGCGTTCGAACTGGGCGGGGAGATCCTGCTCGGCCTGATCTCGGCGGTCGCCTTCGCGACGATCCTCGCCGTGGTCGCCGGGCTCACCATCACCGCCTCTGCGTCGTTCGCGCACGACGTCTACGCCAACGTGATCAAGAAGGGCGAGGTGGCGCCGGACGGTGAGGTCCGGGTCGCCCGGATCACCGCGCTGGTCATCGGGGCGCTGGCCATCGTCGGCGGCATCCTGGTCAACGGCATCAACATCGCGTTCCTGGTCGCGCTCGCGTTCGCGGTCGCGGCGTCGGCGAACCTGCCGACGATCCTGTACTCGCTGTTCTGGAAGAAGTTCAACACCATGGGCGCGCTGTTCAGCATCTACGGCGGCCTCGCCGCCTGCGTGCTGCTGATCATCTTCTCGCCGGTGGTGTCCGGCCCGAAGAGCGTCATCTTCCCGAACTCCGACTTCGTCCTCTACGACCTGCAGAACCCGGGGATCGTGTCGATCCCGCTGTCGTTCCTGCTCGGCGTGATCGGGACCTACGTCGGACGCCGGGAGCCGTTCAACACCGCGCGGTTCGCCGAGATGGAGGTCAGGTCGCTGACCGGCGCCGGCTCCGAGAAGGCCGTCGCGCACTAGGCCGGCTCGCGTGCCCGGACGGGGGCGGATCCCACCCGGATCCGCCCCCGTCCGGCGTGTGGGGGCCCGTCCTGTTCACGGAGCCATGACGGCCGACCGTGGCAGGATGCGGGTATGAGTGGAGTGCCCACGGTCGCGGTGACCGACCTGCCCGCCGACGCCGTGCTGCTCGACGTCCGCGAGACCGACGAGTGGACGGCCGGCCACGCGCCGACCGCCCGCCACCTGCCGATGTCCGAGCTGACCGCGCGGATGGGCGAGCTGCCCGATGACGACCCGCTCTACGTGGTCTGCCGTTCCGGCGGCCGCTCGGCCCGCGTCGTCGCCTACCTGGCCGCCCAGGGCTACCCGGCGGTCAACGTGGACGGCGGGATGCAGGCCTGGGCCGGCCTCGGCAGGGGCCTGGTGGCCGAGGGTGGCCGCGCCCCGGAGATCGTGTAACGAGCGGTGTCCCAGCCCGTGCCCGCCCCCGGCGGCGTCCCGCCCCGGCCGCAGCCGCTGACCTGTTCGCGCTGCGGCCGCCAGGCGCCCCCGGGCGCGGGCCCGTTCTGCGCCTACTGCGGTCGGTACCTGGCCGCGCTGTGCTGGGTGGCCGAGCCCCCGCCGTCGGCGGCACCGGCTGTGATCCCGGCGCCGCGCCCGCGGTACGCGGGACCGCCGCGTTACCGGGTGGTGCCCCGATGGGGGTTCCCGCCGGGGCCGTGGCACGTCGACGAACCTCCCGAGCCGGTGCCCGCGATCGTCGGTGTGCGGGCGCTCGGGCCGACGTTGGTGAACGTCCTGTGGGTGACGGCGGCGATCGCGCTGGTGGCGGCGGGCGGGGAGATCTGGCGCTACGTGCTGCTGCTGGCGAGCCGCACCGGAGCGCTGTCCGCCGGCGCGGTGTCGGCGTCGGACGCGCTCGTGGTGGGCGCCTCCTGGTTCGCCACGGTGCTCGGGCTGATGGCCGGCGCGATGCTGGTGGTGTGGTCACTGCGCGCATCGCGGGCGGCCGCCGACCGGGCCGGGCTGGTGCCGTCCCGTTCGTCGCGGGCGATCGTGCTGGGCTGGCTGGTCCCTGGCCTGAACCTCTCGGTGCCGGGATCGGTACTGGCCGAGATCGAGCACGGGGCGCTGGACCGGCCGTCCACCGAGCGCCCGCGGCCGACCCGGCTGGTGCTGGTCTGGTGGGCGCTGTGGGTGTCCGGGGCGGTGCTGTCGGCGGTGGTGCTGGTCTGGTCGTTGCGTGACGGCGTGCAGGCGATGGCCGACGGCGTGGTGCTGCACGCGGTGCTCGACCTGGTCGCGGCCGCGACCGCGGCCGTCTCCGCGGTGCTGGTGGGCCGGCTGACCCAGCTGCTCGGACCTGCGCGGGCGGTGCGCCGGGAGGTCCTCGTCGCCGTCCGCCCCGCGCGGTCGGCGTCCTCGCCGTCGTCCTCTCCGCCGGTGTCCGCGTCGTCGTAGTCACCCGGGGCCCACCGGCCCGTCGGTCACGGCTCGGGCGGCGCTCACCCACAGCTCCCGCAGCCCTCGCATGACGAGGTCCGGCCACCTCGGTGGCCAGGTCCTCGGCCGGGTTCCGGCGTCGGTACCCGGCCAGCGCACGGAGCTCGGCGACGAACTCGGCCGCAGCACGCTCGGCGGCCCGGCGCCGCGCCGCCGACGGGTCGGGCTCGTCCATCGCGACGGTCGCGTTCGCCCACGCGCGCAGCCGCGACCGGGCCGGCTCCGACACACCCAGCAGCGCGCCGATGACCTCGATCGGGAGCGGTGCCGCGAGGACGGTGAGCAGGTCCGCACGCCCGTCGGCGCGGATCCGGGCGGCCGGCTCCGCATCGCTCCAGATCCGTCCCAGGTCGCGAGCGCGCAGCAGGGCCGAGCAGGCCGCGTGCGACACGGTCACCGGCACCCCGAGCAGCGGGTGGTCGTGGACGGCGGCCGGGCGCGCAGCGCGGCGAAGGCCGGGTACGGATCGGCCAGGAAACCGGGCCCAGCAGGATCGAACGGTGACACGCCGCCCTCCGGACGGTGGGAGCCGGATGCGCTCTGCTCACGGACGGCAGCCACGACGTGACCTTCCGTGTGGTTTCTCGTTGTCCACACGGACATGGCCATACGGACGTCGGTGCGTCGTTCGCATTCCGGTGACCTCGCCTATGGCCGGGAGGAATGAATGGTGATCGTTAACCTCGCGCAGGCCGGCGTCGGCAATCCCACCGTGAACATCGCGGTCTTCGGCGTATTCGTGCTGCTCACACTGGTGGTCGTGTTCCGGGTCGGACGCGGGAACCGTACTGCCGCCGACTACTACACCGGGGGGCGTGGGTTCTCCGGTTCGCAGAACGGCATCGCCCTGGCCGGCGACTACCTCTCGGCCGCGGCCTTCCTCGGCATCGCGGGTGCGATCGCCGTCTTCGGCTACGACGGCCTGCTGTACGCGATCGGCGCGTTCGTGGGCTGGTTGGTCGCGCTCCTGCTCATCGCGGAGTGGCTGCGCAACACGGGGCGGTACACGATGGGCGACGTTCTGAGCTTCCGGATGCGCCAGCGTCCGGTCCGGGCCGCCGCCGCCACATCGACCCTGCTGGTGTCGGTGCTCTACCTGATCGCCCAGATCGCGGGCGCGGGCGGGCTCGTCGCCCTGCTGCTCGGGATCACCAGCCCGGGCGGGCAGGCCCTGGTGATCGCGGTCGTCGGTGGTCTCATGATCATCTACGTGCTGGTCGGCGGCATGAAGGGCACCACCTGGGTGCAGATTCTCAAGGCCAACGCGCTGATCGTCACCGGGCTCGTCCTCGCCGCCTGGGTGCTGGGCCGCTACGGGTTCAACTTCTCCTCGGTCCTCGGCCAGGCGGCCGAGACGAGCCCGCAGGGCGAGAAGGTGCTCGGCCCGGGCCTGCAGTACGGCCGGACGGAGCTCTCGAAGATCGATTTCATCTCGCTGTCGTTGGGAACGATCCTCGGCCCGGCGAGCCTGCCGCACATCCTGATGCGCTTCTACACCGTTCCCGACGCCAAGCAGGCCCGTCAGTCGGTCGTGTGGGCGATCTGGCTGATCGGTGCGTTCTTCCTGATGGTGCTCGTCATCGGCACCGCGGCTACCGCGCTGGTGGGCCCGGAGACGATCATGTCCTCGCCCGGGGCGTCGAACTCCGCGGCGCCGCTGCTGGCCTACCGGCTCGGGGGCGAGCTGCTGCTGGGGATCGTCGCCGCCGTCGCCTTCGCGACCATCCTCGCCGTCGTGGCGGGCCTGACCATCACCGCGTCGGCGTCGTTCGCCCATGACGTGTACGCGAACATCCTCAAGCGCGGGGACGCCGAGCCGGCCCAGGAGGTGCGCGTCGCCCGGCTGACCGCCCTGGCGGTGGGCCTGCTGGGCGTCCTGGGCGGCATCGTGGCCATCGGGCAGAACGTCGCCGTGCTGGTCTCGCTCGCGTTCGCGGTCGGCGCCTCGGCCAACATGCCGTCGCTGGTCTACTCGCTGTTCTGGAAGCGGTTCAACACCACCGGTGCACTGTGGAGCATGTACGGCGGCATGTCCGTGGCGATCGTCCTGGTCATCTTCTCGCCGGCGGTGTCCGGGGCGAAGACGTCGATGCTGCCCAGCATGGACTTCGCGTTCTTCCCCCTGGCCAACCCGGGCATCGTGTCGATCCCGCTGTCGTTCCTGCTGGGTGCGCTCGGCTCGTACTACGGCCGGCGCGACCCGGGTGACGCCCGGCGGTACGCCGAGATGGAGGTCCGGGCCCTGACCGGGGCGGGCGCCGCGCGCGCCCGGTCGCACGCCGAGCCGCGGCCGCAGTCGCAGCCCCCGGCCCCGTCGCAGTTCGTGTCCCAGACCGCGTCCCGGCCCCGGCCCCAGCCGCGGCCGCAGTCGATGGTCTGATCGGGCGCCCGACCCGCTACCGTCGACGTCTGATGGCCAAGAAGACACGCAACCGGGCCGCCGCCGCGGGCGCCGCCACCGGTGAGAACCCTCGTCGTCCCTGCCCGTGCGGGTCGGGCAAGCGCTACAAGGCCTGCCACGGCGCGGGTGACGACGTGATCGTCATCCGCCCGTTCGCAGGCCTCGCCGCCGAGCCGGACCTGGTGGCGATGCGCGAGTTCCTGCCCTCGGCGGTGGCGCCGCTGCCGCTGCGGGAGCCCGCGCCGGTACCGGTGACGCTCGCGACGGTGCTACCGGGTGCATCGGCTGCCCTGGTCCGGCCCGACGGCGAGATCATGCTGGGGATGCAGGTGCAGACCCGCTCCGGTGACCTGTCCGCGGATCTGGCCCGGGCCCTGCGCTGGGCCCAGGAGGCCGAGCCGGGCAGCGCGCTCCCGGTCGTCGGGCCGGGCATCGGGGGATCGGACCCGATCCGGCTGCAGGACGTCCTGGATCACGACGCCCCGCTCGACCTGACCCTGCACCAGGACTTCGGCTGGTGGATGGCCTCGGCCGACGGGGCCGAGCCCGCCCCGGAGGTCGTGGCGACCCTGGAGCGGGCCAACGCGGTGATCATGCCGACCGAGCCGGTCGTCGCGGAGGGTGTGCGCGCCGCCTACTGGGTCGACACGGGCAGCAAGGCGCACCTGCGCTGGGTGCGGCCCGAGCCCGAGGAGCGGCTGATGGCCGCGCTGGCCCGGCTGCAGGCGCGCGGTGAGCTCAACCTGACCGAGGACACCCGCTACGCGGGGGCGTTCCGGGCGCACGGCCTGCTGGTCCCGGTGTGGGACCTCGACCGCGAGCAGCACCACAGGGAGTGGACGGAGCCGGCCGCGGCGTTCGCCGCCCGGCTCGACGCCGTGCTGGCCGGGCTGGACGACGAGCCGCTGACCGGCGACGAGCGCCGGGCCCGCGACGCCCTCGCAGGCAAGCAGATCACCCTGCGCTAGCCGGCGTACCTGCCCGCCGCCCAACCACGGCCCCGTTTGTGGGCGGTGCCGTGGTGGGCGGCGTCAGATCCGGCCGCCGGCGGCGGGCGGGGCCGTCGGGTCGGCGGCTACGCCCTTGGCCAGCTCGCGGGCCACGAAGTCCTCGATGTGGAACAGGTTGTCGCCGGCCCGCTCGACGACGGTCAGCAGCGTCGACATCGAGGCGACCTCCTCGACCTGCTCCTTGAGGAACCACTGCATGAACTGCTCGCCGAGGTAGTCGCCCTCGTCGCGGGCGGTCCGGGCCAGCGCCGTGATCTGAGCGGTGACGTCCTTCTCCTGGGCCAGTGCCAGCTTCACGACGTCGGCCACCGAGGAGAAGTCGTTGCGCACCTCGTCGACGCCCGGGATCTGCACCGGGAGGTCGGAGTCGAGCAGGTACCGCACCATGCTCATCGCGTGGTTGCGCTCCTCGAGCGCCTGGGCGTAGAAGTGTGCCGCGAGTTGGGGTAGGTCCTGGTCGTCGAGGTACACCGCGACGGCGGTGTACTGCTGGGATGCGGTGAACTCGTTGCGGATCTGCTCGCGCAGCAGGGTCAGGAACTTCGACTCGTCGGACACGATCTTCAGGATACGGGCGGTTTCGCACGTTTCCGGGCGTCACGGACCGGGTGTGACCGGTGGCATGCAACGCGGTTACCAGCGGGTCATATGCTCCGGCCATGGGACTTCTCGACGGCAAGGTCGTCATCGTCACCGGCGCAGGCCGGGGCATCGGGCGCGGTGAGGCTTTGGAGTGCGCGGCTCAGGGTGCCGCGGTCGTGGTCGGCGAGTTCGACCCCGACGCCGGTGAAGCAGTGGCCAAGGAGATCATCGCCGCCGGTGGGCGCGCGGTGGCGGTCGGCGGGGACGTCGCCGACACCGAGGCGGCCACCAAGCTGGTGAGCACCGCGGTGGCCGAGTTCGGTCAGCTCGACGCGCTGGTCAACAACGCCGGCATCCTCCGGGACAAGACGCTCGCCAAGCTGAGCGACGACGACTGGGACGCGGTCATCCGGGTGCACCTGCGCGGGCACTTCCTGCCCACCCGGGCGGCCGTGCAGTACTGGAAGGAGGCCAAGCGGCCCGGGCACCTGGTGCACACCGCCTCGACCTCGGGCCTGCTCGGCAACTTCGGCCAGACCAACTACGGCGCCGCCAAGGCCGGCATCGCGGCGTTCTCCACGATCGTCGCGATGGAGGGTGCCCGCGGTGGCATCACGAGCAACGCGATCGCTCCGACCGCGCTGACCCGCATGACGCTCGACCTGATGCCCGACGAGTTCCGCGCCAAGCGGGACGAGGCCATCGAGCGCGGTGAGTTCGACTTCTTCGCCCCGGAGAACGTGGCCCCGCTGGTGGCGTTCCTGTGCTCGGACGAGTCGAGCCACATCAGTGGCAAGGTGTTCGGCGTCCAGGGCGACAGCGTGGAGATCTTCCAGCCGTTCACCTCGGTCGCGGAGATCACCAACGGCGGCAAGCGCTGGGACCCGGCCGACATCTCCAGCCGCATCGACGAGCTGTTCACCGCCTCCGGCATCCAGGCCGGCGCGGAGAACATGATGGCGCGGATGCGCTACCAGATCCTCGCCGAGCACTGACCCGCCCGCACGTTCCGCGAGAGCCACCCTGACGCCGTCAGGGTGGCTCTCCCGTGACCGGGGCAGGTGCTCAGGGCAGCCAGGCCAGGTGCCCGCGCAGCAGGGCGTAGCCGGTGAACGCGACGACGTCGATGAGCGTGTGCGCGCCGATCAGCACCCACAGCCGGTTGGTCCGCTGCCAGATCCTGCCGAACACCAGGCCCATCACCAGGTTGCCGACGAATCCCCCGAGCCCCTGGTAGAGGTGGTAGCTCGCGCGCAGCGACGCCGAGGCGAGCAGCGACCGGTTCTCCGACCAGCCCAGCTGGCCCAGCCGGGTGATCAGGTAGCCGACCATCACGACTTCCTCGGCCCAGCCGTTGGCCGCCGCGGAGAGGGTCAGTACGGGTAGCCGCCACCAGGTGTCGTCGAGCAGCGACGGCGCGATCGTCACGCTGACCCCGAGCGCACGGGCGGTGAGGTAGAGCCCGAGCCCGGGGATCCCGATGAGCGCGGCCAGGCCCATTGCGCCGAGCACGTCGTGCCGGGGGCGGCTGCGGTCCAGCCCGATCGCCCGCAACCCGAATCCGGCCCGCAACAGCAGGTAGGCGCCCAGCGCCCCCCAGCCGACGAGCTGCAGCACCCGGGTCAGCTGCAGCGCCAGGTCGACCAGGTCGGCCCGGGCGGCCGGGGCGTTGAGCGCCACCTGCTGCTCGGCCAGCGGAACCGGCGACAGCAGGGCGTCGAGCAGCGACAGCGCGCTGCGCATCGCCGAGAGCCCGACGGTCACGGTGAGCACGACGAGAATCTCGAGGACGACGAGACGTCGCTGCGCAGGGTCGAGGATCACGGGTACGGCGACTGGCCGGGGGGCCAGCCAGCGCCGGAGGCCGTCGGGCACGGTCGGCGACGTTACCCCTCGGCGTAGTGTGGGGCCCGTGCGACAGCTGGTGTTCTCCCCGCGCTGGATGGTGTGGCATCTGCTGACCCTCGGCGCGATGGTCACCTGCGGCTGGCTGGCGGCCTGGCAGTGGGAGCGAGCCGGTTCGGCCATGGGGTCGGCGGTGAATGTCGGCTACGGGCTCCAGTGGCCGTTCTTCGCGGTCTTCTTCGGGGTCATGTGGTGGCGGATGCTGCGCCTGGAGTCCCGCCGCATCAAGGGGATCGACACCGACGAGGTCGCCTCGGTCCGGCCGGCGCCGACCGTGGACGCGCAGCCCGCGCCCACCGAGGCGGCCGCGTCCCGGACCGACGACGGCGCCGACGCGCACCTGCCTCCGCCCCGGGTCGTCGACCCGGCGTCGTCACCGTTCGGGGTACGCAGAACCGCCGTTCCCTCGGTGACCGAGGACGAGGACCCGGCGCTCGCCTCCTACAACAGGATGCTCGCCCGGCTCGCCGCCCGCGACCAGGACAACTGAGGAAAGGTCTCGTGTCGATCTCCACCGCATTGCGCGCCTACCGGATCGCGGCCTGGGTCACCGGCATCGGGTTGCTGCTGCTGGTCTTCGTGGCCATGCCGCTGAAGTACTTCTTCGACGAGCCGCGACCGGTTGCGCTGATCGGAATGGCGCACGGCTTCCTCTACATGATCTACATCGTGTGCACGCTGATCCTCGCCGAGCGGTGCCGCTGGAAGCCGCTGCAGGCACTGCTGGTTCTGCTGGCCGGTACGGTGCCGATCGCGTCGTTCATCGCCGAGCGCAAGGTCACGCACCAGATCGAGGCGCGGCAGACCGCGGTCTCCTAGGTCAGGCCGAGTCCTGCTCCTCCACGGATCGGGCCTCGCCGGCCGCCCGGAACGGGCAGCCCACCAGTAGCCCGAGCTGTGTGCGCAGTTCCGGCACCGTCGTCGCCTCGCTCGGCCAGGCCAGCCGGACGTCGTGGTCACCGGTGGGGGTCTCGACGCGCAGCCGCAGCCCGAAGCGATCGATCCCGAGCGGACGCACCCGGGCTCCGGGGGTCGCCCGCAGCGTCGGCGGCAGGTGCCGGGCGAGCGCGGTGAAGACGTCCGGGTGGGCCTCCTCGAGATGGCTCAACCAGCGGTGCTCCATGCGGCAGAACGGGTCGGGCCGCGCCGCGGCGAGGTCGATCGGCGCCAGGGACGCGGTGCCCTCGGCGTCGGCCAGCACGGCCGAGCCGGGGTCCAGCCGGGCCAGCGTGGCCCCGTGGCCGAGGTCGAGCAGCCGTGGGTGCGGCCGGACATCGGCGACCTGCAAGGCCGTGCGCCGTGCGGACCCGGCGTCCGGCACGCGCAGCCAGCCGGTGATCCAGAGCAGCCCGCGCACGGGTTCGCGGAGATCGACGGGGGCGTGGTCGGTGAGTTCGAGCATCACCGGCAGCTCGCCGGATTCGGAGGTGCGCAGTTGTTCCAGGACCGGGGCGTCGTCATCGAGCAGCAGCACCGCGGAGCCGTCGGCCAGCAGGTGGTGCACGAGCGGTACGACGGGCCGGGGTGAACCGGTGCCCACCAATGCGGCCGTGCCGCCGCGGGTCGCGACGCTGCGGGCGCGCTCGGCGTCGGTGGGCGCGGGCGGGCGGCGGAGTCGGGTGGTTCCCAACGATCTTCACCTCCGAGTTAGGTGAGGCTAACTTACGATGAAGGTCCACATCTGTCCAGACCGTGCGGGACCGGAGCATCGAGCGGGCGTGTCCTCACCCGATGTGATTCCCCGCCACGGCAGGGGTTAGCGTCTCGGCTGTGACGACGGTGCCTTCGGGTAGTGCAGCCGACCCGTGGTCGATCCCCCCGCTGTTCGCCGAGCTGATCGACGACACCAGCCTCCTGCAGCCCCGGATGATCGCTCCAGGGGTCGACGCGGTGGTGGCCCGCTACCTCTCCGCACGCGACGGCCGCCACGGCGGTCTGATCGGCCGGCTCGTGTGCCCGGTCTCGCGGCTGCCCTCGCTGATCACCGAGCTCGCCCGGTCGGCGCCGGGACATCCGGTCGACCTCTCGCTCGTCGTGGACACCGGGCTGGGCGCCGTGCCGAAGGCGTTGTCCACCGTGTTCTCCCGGCCTGGCCTGCTCACCCCGCGCACGGTCGAGACCGCCGCCCCGCCGGATGTCGACGCCGTCTGGCTGGAGCGGGTCGCGGAGTTCGTGCCCGAGGACGTGCTGCCCGTGGTCGAGCCGCGGCGCCCGCTGGACGGCGACCCGAGCGAGATCGACGCGTGGCTGGATGCCGTCCGGCGGGTGGCCGAGCACGGCTGTGCGCCCAAGCTGCGTTGCGGGGGCCCGCGCGCGTCCGACGTGCCGCCGGTGGCCGAGATCGAGCGGTTCCTCGCGGTCGCGGTGGAGGCCGGCCGGGGCTTCACCGCGCTCGGCCTGCGCCAGGCGGTGCGTACCGTTCCCGGTGACGGCGGGGCCCAGCACGGCATCCTCAACCTGCTCGTCGCGGTCGCCCGGGCGCTCGCGTCCGGGGACGTCGCGGACGCGCTGCACAGCACCGACGGCGCCGCCCTCGTCCGCGAGGCCGAGGAGCTGTCCGAGCGTGCGGTCCAGGGAGTGCGCGGGCTGTTCTCGCGCTGCGGCACCGATCTCGACCTGGTGCCCGGCACGTCATTGGCCGCTCTGGGCCTGATCGCCTGACCGCATCGCGCCGACGTGGGGGCGCCGGTCCGACGCGCCCCCTTCACCCGTCGGGCCGGCGCACCCCCGCAGGGGACGTACGAGCCGGATATGTGAATGGTTCACAAGTTGCGCGGGACGGAGCACCATCCCCCGGCGCGCGGAGCAGCCGTCCCGCCCGTCCGCCCCGCCGTGATGTCTCGCACCGGCTCCGCCCCGTGGAACGGCCCCGGCTAGGCTCGTCCGTTGTGCCCCGCTTGGCGTTTCTCGGTCCGCACGCGACCTTCACCGAGCAGGCGTTGCGGTCCCTCCCGGAGTCCGACGGCGCCGAGCTGATCCCCTGCCAGGGCAGCCCCGCAGTGCTGGCGGCCGTACGCGACGGTTCGGCCGAGGCCGGCTGCGTCCCGATCGAGAACAGCGTCGAGGGTGCCGTGGGTGCGGTGCTGGACGGCCTCGTCGGGGACCCGCCGCTGGTCATCCGCCGAGAGGCGCTCGTCGCGGTTCGGTTCACGCTGCTCGTGCGGCCGGGAACGGGCATGGCCGACGTCCGCACCGTCGCCTCGCACCCGCACGCGATCGCGCAGACCCGGGGCTGGCTCGGCCGCCATCTGCCCGGCGCCCAGGTACTGCTCTCGACGTCGACCTCGGAGGCGGCGGCGCAGGTGGCCCGCGGTGAGTTCGACGCCGCCGTGTCGTCCCCGCTGGCCGCCGGGCAGCACGGTCTCGAGGTCCTCGCCGACGACATCGCCGACAACCCCGGCGCGGTCACCCGGTTCGTGCTCGTGGCGCCGCCCGGCCGGCCGCCCGCGCCGACGGGCAACGACCGCACCACCCTCGCCGCGACGACCGCGAACCGGCCGGGCTCGCTGCTCGGCCTGCTCACCGAGCTCGCGGTACGCGGGATCGACCTGACCCGCATCGAGTCGCGGCCCATCAAGGACCGCCACGCCGAGTACTGGTTCCACCTGGACTGCAGCGGGCACGTTGCCGAGCCGGCGATGGGGGAGGCGCTGGCCGCGCTGCACCGCCGCTGCGACCAGGTCCGGTTCCTCGGTTCCTATCCGCGTGCCGCCGGGACACCGGAACCGGCCCCCGGGGCCGCCCTGCCCGCGGTGCCGCTGAGCGCGGCGGGCGCGGACGAGTTCGCGGCCGCCGAGGCGTGGCTGGCGGCCCTGCGGAACGGGGGACGAGCGTGACACCCGAGACCCGGACCGGCGGGTTGCGGCTGGTGCTGCTGCGACACGGGCAGACCGAGGCCAATGTGCGCCGCGCGCTGGACACCGTGCCGCCCGGTTCGCCGCTCAACGAGCTGGGCCTGACGCAGGCCGCGTCGATCGCCGAGGTACTGGCCGACTGGCCGGTGCGGGCGGTCTACGCCTCGCTCGCCACCCGGGCGCAGCAGACCGCCGCCCCGGTGGCCGCGGCCCACGGGCTCGAGGTCACGGTGGTCGAAGGCGTGCACGAGGTGTTCGTCGGTGAGCTGGAGGGTCGGTCGGACCGCGCCGCGCGTACCGCCTTCGACGAGGTGTACGACGCCTGGTGGGCCGGCGACCTCGAGCGGCGGCTGCCCGGCGGGGAGTCGGCGCACGACGTGCGGGCCCGTTACCTGCCGGCCGTCGAGCGGATCGTCAAGCAGCACGATCGGCCCGATGCCGGCGCGGTGGTACTGGTCAGCCACGGGGCGGCGATCCGGCTGGCGGCCGCGGCCCTGCTCGGTGACACCGCGGGGACGCAGTACGTCCCGAACACCGGGCGCGTGGTGCTGGGCCTCGACCCGGCCTCCCCGACCGGCTGGGCGCTGCAGCTGTGGGACTCGGGACCGGAGCTGCGCGGCGACGTGACGGCGGGCGGCTCGCCGGAGGCCTGACCGCCGAGCCGGGCGGGGCGGGCTCAGCCCCAGCCGAGCTCGTGCAGCGTCTCCTCGTCGATGCCGAAATGGTGGGCGACCTCGTGCACGACGGTGACCGCCACCTCGTGCACGACCTCGTCCTCGTCGGCGCAGATCTCGAGGATCGCGTCCTGGTAGACGCTGATCCGGTCGGGCAGCACGCCGCCGTAGGACGACGTGCGCTCGGTGAGCGCGATCCCCTCGTAGAGCCCGAGCAACTCCGGATCGGTCTCGTTGCGGTCGGCGACGAGTACCACGACGTTGTCCATTGCCGCGGTCAGCTCGGCGGGGATGGTGTCCAGCGCGTCGGACACCAGCTCCTCGAAGCGCCGGCGTGTCATCTCGATACCCACGCCGGGCAGTCTCACCGATTCCCTACGCGGCGGATCAGGTGTCCCCGCCCGAGACCGGCACCTGCGGGTCCGGCAACGGCGGCGCCTCGGGTCCCGGTGCCGGTTCGGCAGGCTCGCCGCTCGGCGGCGGCGGACCGTCCGTCGGGGCGGGCTCCGGAGTGGGTGCCGGAGTCGGCTCCTGGGTGGCCGGGGCGGGGACACCCGGCGGCGGGGTGTTCTCCGCAGGCGGGGCCGGGGCCTCGCCGACCGTGACCGGACCACGCACCGAGCCGGTGACCGGTGCGAACCCGCTGCGGTCGGGCAGCAGCGCGGCCAGGTTGCAGTTGACCCGGCGGGTGCCGGCGTTCCACGACTCGTCGGTCAGGTTGTCCCAGTAGACGGTCAGCTTCTTCTCGCTGATCACCTCGGCCCCACCGGCGTACTCCGTGGCGATCCGGGTGCACTCGGGCTGCAGGAACTCGTCCTGGTCCTCGACGGCGGGGAAGCCCTCCGGGAACTTCTCGCTCAGGTCGACGATGCCGACGGTCTCCACGGCGTGCGGGCCCGCGCAGTCGACCGGGTCCCCGATCGTGCGACCGTCGATCCCGAGGCAGGTGCCGGGTTCGTTCACGGCGGCCTGGTCGGATTCGGCGACCCGGCCGGTCATCGGGTAGAGCGCACCGGACCGCGAGGCGCTCTGCAGCCCGCAACGCAGTTCGCGTTCACCCTCGGCCCACTTCACTGGTGACGGCTTGAGGGCGCCGACGCGGTAGCGGCCGTCCGGATCGAACTTCTCGTTCAGGTAGGTGAGGACCACCGGGCTGCAGCGCTCGCCGACGAGCTGGCGCCATCGCCGGTCGTCGGGGAGCTCGGTCTGGTCGGCCAGGACGACGGAGCCGGCCTGCTCGAACAGGTGCGGCTGCGCGCAGTCCACCACGTGCGTGTCGGCGGCGTCGGCCCGCGTCCAGTTGAGGCAGGTGCCGGGGGTGGCCGGTGGCGGGGGCACCTCGGCCAGCTTCTTGGCCCCCTCCTCGCCCGCGGGAGCGGGGAGCGAGGCGAAGGTGCCCAGCACGGGCACGGTCGCCCCGGTACTCGGTCTGCAGCAGTTCGGCGCCCTCGCCGAGCGCGGTCGCGGTGGTCTCGTCGTAGCGGACGTAGTGGGCCCGGCCGAGCGCGTCGACCCGCTCCTGCCAGGACGCGTCGAG